>NZ_JABWRY020000001.1:2223750-2541428 GCF_014269205.2 Pseudomonas kermanshahensis | reverse complement strand
TAACAGGGTCGGTTCTGCGATACTGCCGGCGAGCAAGCGCAGGCGCGGGTCGGAAGGAAAACCCTCCAGTTGCTGATCCAGTAACACCAGCGCTTCCAACGGCTGGCCTCGCAGTTGGCCCTTGTCGAGCAGTCGTTGCACCAGCAAGCGGCCAAGGAAACCGGCAGCTCCGGTAATCATCACGCGCATGGCGGGGCTGCCTGGACTACCTGCTGGTCGATGGCACCGAACAACGGCGAACCATCCGTGTTGCGGGCCTCCATGCGAATGCGGTGACCGAATTGCAGGAAGCCGGTGCGCGGCGCGCCATGCTCGATCATTTCAATGGCGCGGCGCTCGGAAATACACGCCGACCCCACGCTGCGATCGGCATTGGAAACGGTGCCGGAGCCAATCACGCTACCGGCGCCGAGGCGACGGGTCAGCGCGGCATGGGCGATCAACTGGTGGAAGCCGAAGTGCATGGCGCCGCCATGCGGGTGGCCAAACCACTGGCCGTTCCACTCCACTTTCAGCGGCAGGTGCACGCGACCGTCGCGCCAGGCATCTCCCAGCTCGTCTGGGGTAACTGCGACCGGGGCGAAGCTGGAGGAGGATTTGGCCTGGACGAAGCCGAAGCCGGTCTTCATTTCCCGTGGCGCCAACGCCCGCAGGCTGACGTCGTTGACCTGCAGTACCAGGCGAATATGCTTCAGTGCCTGTTCGGCCGTGCAGCCCATGGGCACCTCGTCCACCAGCACAGCGAACTCGCCTTCGAAGTCGATGCCGTGGGCCTCGCTGGGCAGTGCAATGTCTTGCTGCGGGCCAAGGAAGTCGTCGCCAGCGCCCTGGTACATCAGCGGCGTGGACTCTACGCCTTCGATGGGCGCAAGGTTGAACGCTCGCTGCATCAGCTCGCCGTGGCTGAGGAAGCAAGAGCCGTCCAGCCATTGCCAGGCACGCGGCAGCGGCGCCATCACGCGGTTGGGGTCGAAGTCGAAGGCGCCGGCGAGTTCACCTTTGTTAAGGGCATCGTAGCGGCCGCGCAAGTCGGCCTCCACGTTCGGCCAGTCATCCACGGCCGCTTGCAACGTGGGGGCGATATCGGCGGCGTCCACCGCACGGCTCAAGTCACAGGAAACCAGTAGCAGGCGGCCGTCGCGGCTGCCGTCGTCGAGTGTGGCAAGCTTCATTGCAGCATCTCCTTGAGTTCGGGGGCGTAGCGGCCGTCAAGCAGGATGAAGACCATCCGCGCCATGTTCTCGGTGCGGTTGCTCCAGGCATGGTTGGTGCCGCGCTGGACCACGATGTCGCCACGTTTGAGGTGGACTTCCTCGCCGTCGAGCACCAACCACACCTCACCCTCGGTGACGAGGCCGTAGTCGAGGGTTTCGGTGCGGTGCATGAGCTTGTGCCTGGAGTCCGCCTTGCCAGTGCCTGCATGGGCTTGGCCGATCTCGGCGAAGGCCGCAGCGGCATCCTCGGCGCTAACTTGGTTCTGCACGCTGTCCGGCGGGATATCCACCACACGGATAACGCTGCCCTGGGCACCCGGGGAAAGTTGCAGGGGCTTGTCGGTTGGGTCGGCGCCATTGTCCAGCAGCGCAGGGCTGACGCTGCTGTTCCAGACCTCATAGAACAGGGTGCCGGGCACCGCCTTGAGCGGGAAGTTGTTGAGCGTGGGGCCTGCCAGGGTGACCACGGCGCGGCCCTCGTTGTCGTGGCCGGTGACCACGCGCTGGAATGGGGGAAGTGCTTGCATGAAAACTCCTTTCAATCAATTGCCGTCACGCGGCGTTTTCCAGGGATTGGGGCATGGCTACCTCTAGATGTGATCAGACGTGGTAGTAGCGCCAGCGCCGCGCGAACGGAAACACTTCGCCAGCACCACGCAGGCGAGCGCCAGCAGCAACTGGGCGACAGCCACCACCGTCAGGGCGCCAGGCAATTGGGCGACCACGCCGCCATTGAGGCCCAGCACCACCAGAGGGCTGATGAACTCGCCGGCGAATAGGGCCGCGGTAAAGCCTCCGGTGGCGCGGCCGCGCTGCGTGAAATCGACCTGCCTCATCACCCCGGTGATCAGGGTCGGCAGCATCAATCCGATGCCCAGGCCATTGATCAGCACCGCAACCGCCACCAGCGCTGGGTTGGCGGTGGTGGCCATCAGCAGCCCACCGCCCCCGGCTGTGGCGAAAGCCAGCAGCAGCAGATGTTGCCGGCGCTGGCCGTTGAGCAGGCGGAAGCTCAGTGCACCGGCCAGCACGCCGAGCTGGTTGGCGCCCATGGTCATGCCGATCTGCTGGGGCGAATCGACGTGCAGCAGGGTGAGCAGGAAGCCAGCTTGCACCGGCACGATGAATAGGCTGATGCCCGCCAGTACGGTGAGCAGGTACAACGGCAAGAGCCTGCGCCACGGGAAGTCTTCAGCCTTGCCAGACA
This sequence comes from Pseudomonas kermanshahensis, assembly GCF_014269205.2. NCBI lineage: Bacteria > Pseudomonadati > Pseudomonadota > Gammaproteobacteria > Pseudomonadales > Pseudomonadaceae > Pseudomonas > Pseudomonas kermanshahensis. Next base: position 2,539,007 of record NZ_JABWRY020000001.1, on the reverse strand, counting down.
ACGCCGCGGCTTCAGCGACCTTCGGCTCCCAGAGCAGCATTGCCATCAGCGGCAGGAGCACCAGGCCGGCGCCGTACAGCACGAAAGGCAGACGCCAGTCGTTTTGCCCAAGTGCGCCGCCCAAGGCGATGAACACTGCCGCCGAAAGCGAAGTGGCGACCATCTGCAGGGCGAACAGGCGCTCGCGCCGCCCGCCCTGGTAGTAGTCACCCATCAGCGTCGTGCAGCAGGTCATGATGCCAGCCTCCGCCAGGCCCAGGCCTGCACGGCTGATGACGATACCCAGCAGCGACTCAAGCCACAGCGGCAGCAGCCCGCAGAGGCTGTAAAGCATCATCGAGGCCAGCAACAGCGGCTTGCGCCCCAGACGGTCGGCGATGACACCGGCAAACGGCGCCAGCAGCGCGATCACTAACGCCGGAATGGTCAGGCTGATAGGCACCAGCACTTCGGCGCCGGGTGTATCGGCAAAATGCGCCTGCATGCGCGGCAGTACAGGTGCCAGCAGCACCGCGCCCAGCACCGGCAAACAGCTGCCAAACAGTAGCAACAAGGATTGCGGCAAACCCGCCTGGCGCTCAGTGCTCATTGCAGTGCGCCTCCATGGCCGTCTGTAGGACGCGCGGCAGTGCGAGCCAGAGGGTTTGCAAAGTCTCGATCAGTGGTGTCATACCCATGTGCTCTTGTTGTTGGGGCGAAGGTCAGCGGGTGGCGGTATCCAGCAACAACGGGCGACCCGTGGCGGCGGCCTTGGCGGGCTGCATATCGGCGACTGGCTCGGCGGCGACGACTGCATCGCTGCGGCGGGTCGCTGGTAGCAGGAAATAGGCGAGCGCTGGCAATAGCAGCAGTGCGCCGACCATGTTCCAGACGAACATGAAGGCCAATAGCACGCCCATGTCGGCCTGGAACTTGATGGGCGAGAAGATCCAGGTGCCGACGCCGATGGCCAGGGTCACGCCAGTGAGCATCACCACCTTGCCGGTGGAGACCAGCGCGCGGTAATAGGCTTCGGAAAGGCTGGCGCCCTGGCGCAGGTGGCCAAGCATGATGCTCATCACATACAGCGCGTAGTCGACGCCAATGCCCACGCCCAAGGCGATCACCGGCAAGGTGGCGACCTTGACGCCGATGCCCAGCCAGACCATCAACGCCTCGCAGAGAATGGAGGTAAGCATCAGCGGGATCACCGCACAGAGGGTGGCGCGCCAGGAGCGGAAGGTGATCAGACACAGCAAGATCACCGCGCCGTAGACCCAGAACAGCATCTCGCGATTGGCTTCCTTGACCACGATGTTGGTAGCGGCCTCGATCCCGGCGTTACCGGCAGCCAACTGGAATTTGACTTCGTCGGTGTCGTTGGCAGCGGCGAAGGCTTCGACGTGCTCCACCAGCCGGGTCAGCGTTTGCGCCTTGTGGTCGGAGAGGTAGACATAGAGCGTGAGCAAGTTGCACGACTCGTTGTACAGCCCGCGCGGCGCGCTGGCGGTGATCATGTTAAGCATCGCCTGGTTGTTCTGCAGTTCGTACCACTTCGGGCTGCCTTCGGAGAGACCCACCAGCATCCGACGGTTGAGCAGCGCCAGCGAGTTGGTCGAGTCCACGCCCGGCAGGCTGCGCAGTTGCCAGTCCAGCTCATCGACCTTGCGCAGGATGTCGTAGCGTGCGCAGGCGCTGTTTGGTGTACGCACCATGATCGCGAAAAGATCGCTGCTGGCCCCGTAACTGCGGGTCATGAAGGCATCGTCCAGGTTGTAGCGCGAGTCGGCGCGCAACTCTGGGGCCCCGGCGTCAAGATCGCCGATGGCCAAGTTCAGGCTGACCAGGAAGCCGAGCACTGCCATCACCAGGCTGACAACCACGCAGACGGCGGCCCAGGGCTTGCGGGTGAACAGGTCAAGGAAGCGCCAGAATGCATGACGCACCTGGCCCCCCTCCTCGGCCCGCTCGCTTCTAAGGCTCAACGCAGCAGCGCGAGGACTGACGCCGACATAGGAGAGCAGCACCGGTAGCAGGATCAGGTTGGTGAAGATCAGCACGGCCACACCGATGCTGGCGATGATCGCCAGGTCCTGGATCACCTGGATCTGGATAAGCATCAAAACGGCAAAGCCCACGGCATCGCACAGCAGCGCAGTGAGGCCTGCGAGGAACAGTCGGCGGAAGGTGAAACGCGCAGCCACCACGCGGTGCATACCGCGACCGATGTCCTGCATGATGCCGTTCATTTTCTGCGCGCCGTGGCTCATGCCAATGGCGAACACCAGGAACGGCACCAGCACCGAATAGGGGTCCAGTTCGTAGCCCAGTAGGGGCAGCAGGCCAAGCTGCCAGACCACCGCCACCAGCGAGCAGAACACCACCAGCAAGGTACTGCGCACACAACGCGTGTAGCCGTAGAGCACCACCGTGGTGATCAGAATGGCAACAGCGAAGAACAGCAGGATCTGCTCCAGGCCTTCGATCAGGTCACCGACTTTCTTGGCGAAACCGGTGATGTGGATATCGACGCTGTCGCTCTGGTACTTCGCCCGCAGGATCTCCAACTGATCGGACAACACCCGGTAGTCCAACGGCTTGCCATCGGGTATGCGCGCCATCAGCGGCACGTAGATGATGCTGGAGCGCTGGTCGAAGGCTACCAATTGACCGATCTCGTTGGACAATTGCACGTTGCGCCGCAGTTCGCCCAGCGATGACGGGCTGCCATCGTATTCATCAGGAATCACCGGGCCGCCGTCCAGGCCCTCTTCGGTCACCGAAACCCAACGGGTGGCAGGCGTCCACAGCGACTTCATGTAGGCGCGGTCAACACCCGGCAACAGGTAGATCTGGTCGCTCAGCGCCTGCAGGGTACGCAGGTAATCGGCGTCGTAGATATCACCGTGGCGGTTGGTGACAGCGATACGCACCGCATTGCCGATGCCGGACAACTCCTTCTGGTTGTCCAGGTAGTTGGCGATGTAGGGGTGCCCGGTGGGGATCATCTTCTCGAAGCTGGCATTGAGCTCCAGGCGGCCCGACTGCCAGCCGAGCAGCACGGTGGTCAGCAGGCACAGCAACAGCACCCAATGGCGGTGATTGAACAGTGCGCGTTCGATCAGCGATCCAGAGCGAGGATCGAAGCTATCGGACGCGGATGACAGAGTTTGGCGAGCGGAATTCATTGACTCACTCCGAAGCGGAAACGGTGGGCTGTGGCAGGCGCGAAAGCCCGGAGAACCCCGCGGCAACGAGGCTGCCATCGGCGGCCTGGACGATGCCTGAGACCGGTTTGCGCAATGATTCGGAGACCGGGGTGAATCCCGAGGGAGCGCTTGCAAACAATCCGCCCGCTTGATTGGCCAGCAGCACGCGACCATCGTTTAGAACACTGGCATCACTGAAGGACACCGGCGCCAGGGTCGGCAACGCTTCGGCGCGCCCGGCCCCGGGCGCCAGGACAAACGCGTGGCCTTTGAGCCCGCCAATGAGCAGTGCACCGTCGCCGCGCGCTGCCAAGGTGAACAGCGTGCCGGCATAGGGGCTGCTTATCTGTTCGAAGTGTTCTCCGTCCAGCGCCCGCGCTAAGTAGCCCTGCTCGCCGGCCAGCACCAAGTCATTACCTTGGTACGCCACGGCATACAGGTGCAGGCCCATTGGGTTATCGATCTGGCCCATCGCTGAATGCCAGCTAGCGCCGCCGTCATCGCTGCGCAAAGCCAGGCCGTAGGCACCGACCACCAGCACATGCTTGGTGTCACGGGCTGATAGCGCCAGGAGTGGTTTGTCGGGCCCTTCAGCAAGCAGGCGTTCGGCGGTTTGTACGCGTACTTGCGCCACTTCGTCATCCGCCTGGTTCGACAGCGCGCTTTGCGCTGCCTGCAATTCAAGCTGCGCTGCACGCAGGCCATCGAGCTGAAGTCGCCAGCTTTCGCCACCGTCGCCCGTCCCCAGTACCACACCACCATGGCCCACGGCCCAGCCGACATTGGCATCGGCAAACTGCACTGCGGTGAGCCCCACCGATACCGGCACGCTGGCTTGACGCCAATGCTCGCCGTTGTCATCGGATAGCAGGATCAGACCGCGTTCACCTACCGCCACCAGGCGCTGGCCCGCCAAGGCCAGGGCAGTGAAAACCCCGCGCTGAGGGTTGGCAACCTTGGCCGCCGGGCTCTGTAGTACGTCGCCGACCACCAGCCCTTGAGCCAGGCAATAAGGCGCAAAAGGCATAAGGAGGGCCAACAACAGGCCACTCAACTGACGCAGTGTGTTCATATCTACCTCGATTCTGTCGCAGGAGGGGAAGGCGCTATGCACCCTCCCCTGAACATCGTCAGCGCACGCCGCGCCCGGCCATTGCGGCAGGTGAGAATTCAGCAGGTTTGTAACGTTCAACCGAGGCGTACTGCTGAGCTTTGCCGGTGTATACGTTCTGGATGAACCAGGCACCGGACACCAGGTCGTAGAAGCCCGAAGACAACTGGGCCACCGCCGGTAGGTCTGGCATCACCGCAGGCAGCGACCACAGGGTCTTGGCCAACTGGCCATTGGCGTCCCAGCGGTCACCGAGCATGGCTTGCCATGTGTCCTCGTCGAGGTAGTACCGCCCTTTGGGCAACTGGTGACGCTTGCCGGGTGCAAGTTCGGCGTCTACCACCCACACACGATGGAGCTCCCAGCGCACTTGATCGGGGTTCAGGTGATGTTTGTCGAACAGCTCTTCAGGCTTGCCGGCAGCCTGGACCTTGTTGGTGTTGTAGGGGATGTACATCTCTTGCTTGCCCACCAACTTCCAGTTGAAGCGGTCCAGCCGACCTTGGAACACACTCAGCTCATCGAACGACATCACGCCTGCAGTCGCCGGCGTAGGAGTGTCGCAGCAGGCGTTGGGCAGCTTGCGCACTCGTCGCTGGCCGGTCAGGTAGACGTGCGCCTCTGACTTGTCGCCATTGAGGTTGGTACGTCCCATGATTTGTTCGCCTGCCCGCAATGGCGGGCCAACGTTGAGCAGGCGGAACAGCCAATAGTCACCGTCGAAGCTGGCGGCGTTACCATCCTTGTAGTAATACGGCATCTCCTGCACCGCTTTGCCGTCAGTGGTGAGCACTTGAGCACCATCGGCGGTGATCAGGTAATGCCGGAAATCCATCGCCAGTGACGTGCCGCGCCAGTTGAGGATGTGGTTCCACATCGCCTCTGTGCCGTCTTTCGGGATCGGGAACGGAATACCGCCGTAGGCACCTTCGGGCACAAGGCCTGCACTGCTTTGCACCAGCTTGGCGTGCTTGGCATTGTTCAGGGTGTTGTCGTACACCCATTGCGGAGCTGCAGCGCTGCGCCGGGTTGGATAAACGTCGATGCGATAGGTATCCGGGTAACGCTTGAACATGGCTTTGGTGCCATCGCTGAGTTTGGCCGCGTACTGGTCCATGTTCTTGCTAGTGATGCTGAACAGCGGTTTGTCAGCGGCAAACGGATCGCCGCGCTTGCCACCCTCTTTGAACGCGGGGTCCACCTTGGTGTAGCCGCCGTCCCAGGCCGGAATGCTGCCGTCGGCGTTACCGGCGCGCTCAGCGCCCAGCGGCGTCAGTTGCTTGCCCAGATCATCCGGGCCAGCGGCTTGCGCGGGTTGCAAACTGAGCGCGGCAGCGCCGAGCAGGGCCACACAAAAGTGCTTGAGTGAGAAAGGAATGTTCATGCACGCGTCCCCTCAGAATGTTGTTTTGACCGAGAAGGCCAGGTAGTCCCGGTCTTTCAGTGATTGTTTGAACGTAAACTGGCTGGCGGCGTTGAGGTTGGTGTCCTCTGGGCCGTAGTAGTGGGTGTAGGTCAGGCCGAAGGTGACTCGGTCCAGGTAGGTGGCACTCAGGCCGATGTTGAAATCGCCACCGCGGTCCGGGCCGAAGCTGCTGATCACCGCCGATTTGCCCATGGGGAAGTAGCTGACGCCCACTGGCACACTGAGGTCGATGCCAGGGAAAATCTGCCGATATGTCGGGCTGTACACCAGCTTGATGCCAACGCCGTCGTCGGTAGCGCTCGGGTCAAGCGCAGCACGGTTCTTGGTGACACTGAGCAAGCGGTTCCAAGCGATTTCGCCGACCAGGCTTGCCTCATTGGCGATGAACGAGGGGCCCAGCGACGCCAGCATGTTGAGGTTCAGGTGCGCCGTGCGGCCCACGGCATAAAGCGGATGGTCGTCATTGTCGGCAACCATGCCCGGCGTAACGGTCTGGCCGTTGGAAACCAGCGGCATATTCCAGCGCATGGAGGCTTCACCGGCGAAGCTGTACTCATTCAGCGTGGTGGCAAAGCTTGCGCCCAGTGCACGGATCTCTTCGGGATAGACCCAGTAGTATTCGCCGATCTGGCCAGTGGCGAAGTTCGGTCCGGTAGCGCTTGGCTTCAAGTACAGCTTGGGGGATTTGTCGTGGTACTGGATGGCGTAAAGGCCGTACTCAACGGTGTCGGCGGTGTAGCGCAACTGCAGGCCGCCCTGCCCCGAGCTCTTGGCTTCTTTGTCGTTGCCGTGGAAAAAGGCTGCCGGGCTGCCGGGGTTGCCGCCCAGAAATGGCGGGAACGGTGCGCCGACAATCAGTCGCTCGTTACCTTCGCCAATGGTGTCGCTCACCGAAAAATAGCTGCCAGCCCCCGGCAAACGGGTTTCTTCCCATTCGAACTGGTAGTAAGCGCCGACTGACAATGCATCGGTCAGTTGATAGGTGGTCGACAGCTGGCTGACCGGCCGGGTGATTTCCTTGAACTGGGTGTTGGGTACCGACACTGCCTTGACCACGTCTACCGGTGCCATACCGCCAGCGATACCGTTGGCGCCGAAGAACAGGCTTTCACCCCAGATCAGCCCGTGGCGGCCCAGACGTACCGAGAGCGCACGGTCGGCCAGATCACCGTTCCAGTAGACAAAGGCATCCAGTAGCTCGCCGTCGCCGCCGTGCAAGTGGCGGGTATCGTCGGTGAATTCGTCGTAGGCAACCGAACGCTGGTTGGCCCGCGTCGGGTCATTGTTGTCGTTGTCTTTCTGGTATTCGGTATCGAACCAGCCCGCGCCACTGATTCGCGCGCCGTATTCGCGGTAGCCAATGTCCAGTTCAGAGAGTACATCCAGGCGGTTGGAGATCAGGCCCTTGTCAAAGTTGCGGTCGCCATCGTCCTGGTTCAACGCCACCGAGCCGCTGCTGAGCTTGCTGCTTTGGTCCTTCAGGCGCCAGGCAGAGCTGTACTTGAGCGTGTTGTCCCACCGCAGACTGAGGTCAGGGTTGTCGGTCTGCACTTCAAACGCCTGGGCACATGGAAGACCGCAGACCAAGGCAGTGGCGAGCGTCAGAGTGAAAGGCGCACGCCGCGCTGCGGCGATGGAGCGAATAGCCATCGAACGAACCCTCTTTTATTGTTTTTGTTGGCAATTTTCTTTGCCACCACGGCCGGACGAGGCGAACGGGATCGATGCGATCGACCTGCCGAGGTGAAGTCAGCTGGCGGGATAGACCAGACGACGGGGACAGGTTGACCTCAGTGCAGGGCTCTGACTAATCGCTTGTTGGGATGTGACCTATCGGCAATCGCGATACTTGTGGCCAAGCATTGAATAGTGCGGTTGCGATGCTCCGAGGGGGGGTATGCCCGCGCAAAGGTGCGAAGGCAGCCTGGAAGGTTGATACCGGAAGGGGGCGCCGGTAGCCGGTAGTGTTATCTCAGGTGCAGCTTGGTCGTCGAACGGATGAAGATCATGGTCATCACGCTCAGGGGTTCTCTGGATCGTAGTCGTTGACGTGAGAGACCTGGCTGTTCAAGCGTCCAAGCAAGTTAATCAAGGTATCGACTTCGGCTGACGAGAGGCCACTCAGCAAGCGACGCTCTCGTTCAAGCGCAACCATCAAGACCCGGTTGTACAACTGCACACCGCTCTCGGTAAGCGAAACGGTGTAGCGCCTTCCGTCAGCAGGATCTACTTCCGTACGAACTCGCCCTGCCACCTCCAGCGCCTGTAGAGAGCGGCTAACAGCACTTTTGTCGAGGCCGATCACCTGGCAGATACGATTCGCCGTTATCCCGCTTTCCACTGCCAGCATGGACAGCATCCTCCACTCCACAACGCCAATCCCGAAGTGTTTTCGATAGCACTGCGAAGCCCCTGAGGAGAGTTTGTTCGACAGAAAATTCAGCAGCGCGGGCACATAGCGGGCGAGGTCTAGCTGGGGGGCTGAGGACATCGAGAGCACACCTTAAATTGGCCTTGAAGAAAATTAGTTGACACCGCAACCAATTGGTCCGAGGATTTACTCAACCGATAGCTGGGGCCAGCCCAGCATGATATGCCGTCACAGCACCTCACAAAAATAATTATCAGGTAGTGCCATGAACACCCGTCACCGAGTCACTTCCCGCGTCCCTGGCTGCAAGCCAGAGCTGCCGCCATTCGCGCCAGGCTGACCTCCTCCCGGTCGATCGTTTACCTGTGAATTTTCAGTAGCCACTTGAATGTGGAGGGATGAGTCATGTTTGAAGTCAACGTCAGCCGCAAGGCAATCGAAGCAGAAGGTGTTTGCAGCTTTGAATTGAGCCCCTTGGATGGCGGATCACTTCCGCCCTATGAAGCCGGTGCCCACATCGACGTTCATGTACCAGGCGGGTTCATTCGCCAGTACTCGCTGTGCAATGACCCACGAGAGCGTAATCGCTATCTCATCAGTGTTCTGAGGGAGCCTAGCTCCCGCGGTGGCTCGCAGGCAATGCACTCAGCTGTAGAGCAAGGTCAAACGCTGACGATCAGTGCGCCACGCAATCTGTTCCAGCTCGACCACCGCGCAAAGCGCCACCTGCTGTTTGCCGGGGGCATTGGTATTACCCCAATCCTGGCCATGGCTTATGAGCTTTCGCATCGCAGCCTGGAGTTCGAGCTTCATTACTGCTTCCGCTCCAGCGACCGTGCAGCATTCGTTAACGCACTTGCTCATGCGCCGTTCGCGGACCGCGTCACTTTCCATGATGACAGCGGCGTGCAGCAGCAAAAACTGAATGCCGCCGCCATTCTCGATAGGGTCGATCAAGGTTGCCATCTGTATGTGTGCGGCCCCACCGGCTTCATGAACCACATTCTGGAAACCGGCGAGGCTGCCGGCTGGCCGCAAGCGCGCATGCATCGGGAGTTCTTTGCGGGCCAGATCAGTGACCAGGGTTCGAACACGCCCTTCGAGGTAGTGCTCGCCAGGAGCGGTAGAGCCTTTGAAATTCCAATCGACCGCAGCGTATTCGAGGTGTTGGACGACGCGGGAATTGAAGTTCAAACATCCTGCGAACAAGGCGTGTGTGGGACATGCGTGACACGCGTGCTGGAGGGTATCCCGGATCACAGGGATCAATTCATGACCGCCGATGAACACGCCAGGAATGATTGCTTCACGCCGTGCTGCTCCCGGGCAAAGTCACCTCGACTCGTACTTGACCTCTGATCTCTAACCAACACATTCACTGCAACGGAGACTCCTATGACTGCCTCTCCCCTTCAGTCACTCGCCCAGGATATTGCACCCGCCAAGCCTTCCACATTCCCGCTCAATCAATGGTATGTGGCTGCGTTGGGCTGGGAACTCAAGGATCGTCCCGTGGGCCGGACCTTGCTGAACACATCAGTCGTGATGTTCCGCACCGCGGATGGCAAGGTGGCGGCACTCGAAGACCGATGCTGTCACAGGGCACTACCGCTGTCTGATGGAACACTTGAAGCCAGCGGCCTTCGCTGCGGCTATCACGGTCTCTTGTTCAATGAAGCCGGTAAATGCATTGAGGTCCCCGGCCAGGAAAAAATACCTAGCAAAGCAAAAGTGGCAGCCTTTCACGTGGTTGAAAAAGACCAGATCGTTTGGATCTGGTTTGGCAGCCCCGAACACCCAGAGCCTATCGATGAACCTCCTGCCTACGATGTTCACACGAATGGGCATTATCTTTTTGAGGGTGACGTGTATCACTACGACGCGCCCTATCAGCTCATACACGACAACTTGATGGATCTAAGCCATTTGGGCTATGTCCACCTACGCACCATTGGCGGCAACGCCAGCGTTCACATGAATGCCCAGATGACGGTAGAAAGTGACGATCATTCGGTTCGCGTTGTTCGACACATGCCTGACTCCGTCCCACCTCCGACCTATATCGCCGCCTACCCATTCAAGGGCACTGTCGATCGCTGGCAGGAAATTGAGTTTCATATCAGCCACTTGCGTATTTGGACCGGCGCTGTAGATGCCGGAACCGAGCCCCTGGACAATCCGCAGCGGGGCGGCTTCCACATGCGCGGCTTCCACGGCGTGACCCCGGAAACCGAAACCACTAGCCATTACTTCTGGACCATCGCCACCAACCCGGAAAGCAATCACGAAGAAGTTAAAGCGAAAGTAGTTGAGCAAACCATGATGACATTTGATGAGGACAAAGTTGTTATCGAATCTCAATACAAGAACCTGTGTCGATTCGGTGAACGGCAGATGATTGATATTCATGTTGACGTCGGTGCCAACAGGGCCCGCCGGATCATAGAAAGGCTTTGTCACGCCACCCGCTGAATGCCCAGTGCATTTATATCGTGCGGTTATCAGGCTACGGGGGCGAGCGGGATCGTCCCCCATCACCACCTGCTGTAGGTCAGTCGATATTGAGGCCCATCCAGTCACTCAGTTTTTGGGCTGCACTTGAGCACACCATTGCCTCAACAGCTCGGCAAAAACAGTCGCCGCCTCTGATAATGGCCGGTCTGTCGGGGACGTCAATCCTATCGGCGCACGAAGCAGTGTGCTGCTGAACGGCAATTGCTGAACTAACCCCATGCGTATATCCAGATCGACCACCCCCCGCTGAACAAACCACACCCCATCGAAATCTTGCACATACACTCGCGAGAATGTCTCGCTCAGAGATTCCTGTATTTGAAATCCCTCAACCCCGCCCTTGGATAATAGAAAATTGTCGACGCTGATCCGCACCAAGGTCCCGTGCGGCGAAACGACGAGCGTGTAGGGGCGCAGATCTTCCAAACCAAGATGACGCTGCCGGGTCAATGGGTGGCCACTGCGTACCACAAGCACCAGATCCTCTTCGTAGAGTGCTTCAAACACCACACCTACCATGTCCCGTCCGATCAAGCGACCCACGATCAAGTCGAGTTCACGCGTTCTCAGCTTGCCCACCAGGTAATCGTAAATACCGGAAGCGACCTGCACCTGAATATGGGGATATCGTTGCCGCATCTGCTCTACGACAGGTGCAAGCATGTAACCAGCAGCAGTCGGTAACGCACCCACTTTCAAAACCTGAGGTGCTTGGGGCACATCTTTCACTTCCTCCATGGCCAGCCGGAAGTTGGCCATGGTCTGAGTGGCATGCTTGCTGAACGCCTCGCCCGCTTGCGTCAGTTGTACCCCTTTTCGCCCACGCACCAGCAACTGGGCGTCCAGTTCCTGCTCAAGCTCCTTGATGCTTTTGGATACCGCCGACAGCGTGATGTGAAGAAGCTTGGCAGCCGTCACAAGGCTGCCAGAGCTAACGACTGCGAGGAACACCCTGAAATGACGAAGACTGATGGGTGATGGCTTCATTCAACACCTCTGTTTATCAACCCACAGGTTAACCAAAGGTGGCTTTTATATCAATTTAATGAACCAGCTGTTTGATTTAGCATCCAGCCACCCCACCACCTAGGGGTGTGATTAAGGTGCTGTATATGACACAACAAAAAACGCCGCGTTTAGGCGTCTCCAGCGCTTCGCTGCCTACGCTTTCCCCAGAACACCTTGTCGAGCACTTAGCGCGGGAAGGCTACCAAGGTGTGGAATGGCGGGTGGCAAATGTCGATAACCTGGATGCTGGGCGCCCATGGGACGCGCGAAGCAATAACCGCTGTACCGTGCCTCCCACTCATCAGGCTATTGATCGCATTTACCGTCACTGCCAGTCGCACGGCCTCGAGATTTTTGGGCTAAGCCCTTACCTGGCTGTCGGGGACATTGAAAATGCGCGTCTCCTCATTGACCTGGCCGCTCAAGCAGGTCAAGCCCGACTTCGACTCTGGGGCCCTGGCTACGAGAATCAGCGTTATGCCGCCGGCTATTCGACTATGCGCCGCTTCCTCGATGACATTGTCCCGCTCGCCGAAAAAGCAGGTATTCAGCTCGCGCTTGAAGTCCACCAACGAACCATCTGCTCTAGCCCTTCGCTTGCAATGCGAATCGCTGAGCACTATCCGGCGCAGCAGCTGGGCATCATTTACGACCTAGGCAACCTCGCAATCGAGGGGCGAGAGGACGTGCAGCTGTCGCTGGATCTGATGGGCGATTACCTCGCTCACGTGCAAGTTAAAAATGTGGCGTACGTTCCGCAGGCCCCTGGCGAGGGCTGGCGCTGGGAATGGTGCCCGCCGGATGAGGGGGTGCTACCGCTTCAATCCATGCTGAAAACGCTCCGAAAAAACGGTTTCGACGACTGGATCTCAATTGAGGATTTTGACTCGAGCCACACCGACGTATCGAAGCTGTCCCGGAACCGGGATCTTGTGCGTCGCTACATGAATATGACCACCGTCGCTTGCGAAACAAGCCCTGAGGTACCGTGCCCATGAATACAACACATGAAAATCGCCGCGTTGCACTCGTCACCGGCGCCGCTGGAGAACTGGGGCGGGCAATCTGCATTCGCTTGGCCAAAGATGGAATGCACATTGCGGCCGCTGATATCGACTTGGAAGCGACTCAGGGCTTCTTGAAACAGCTTCAACTGGCGCCCGGCCAATGTGCCGTTGCAGTCCAGGCTGATCTTGGCATCCCCGCGTCGATCCGTGAAATGGTCGAGCAGGTGGGTCAGCAGTTTGGTCGCATCGACGTTGTGGTCAACAACGCTGCCGTTAACCACCGAGGTTCTATCTACGACTTCGACGTCGCGAAGTGGGATCACATGATGGCTGTAAACCTCCGCGCTCCGGCGTTGATTTGCCAGCACGTCGCCCCCTACTGGCAGCGACAAGCAAGTGGTCGAGTAATCAACATGGTGTCGCGATGCTGGGTAGCGGGCGGACCTCCTGCCTATGTGGCGTGCAAGGCTGGCTTGGTGGGCCTGACACGATCGATGGCTCGAGAATTAGCCGACTACAACGTCACCGTAAATGCCATTGCGCCAGGCCTCTTACCCTCCGCATTCACACTGGATGGACGTGATGCAGAGAGCTTTGAGCGAATGGCGCAGGGGTCTATCAGCAATACCCCACTGAAGCGTCTGGCCACGCCAGAGGATATTGCTGGAACTACTTCTTATTTGGCTTCTGGGGACGCCGGATTCGTAACCGCCGAAGTCATTCATGTCTGCGGCGGTAGCCAGCTGGCACCATTTGGCAGCCGCTGAGTTCTCTTGAAAAAACAATTACAAGAAAGGTGTCACCATGCATTCAGATGCCACAAACCACCGGCGCATGGCCCGCAGAGCTGCATTCGGCAGCTTCCTGGGTAGCGTCGTCGAGTACTACGACTTCTTCATTTACGGCTCTGCCGCAGCCTTGGTTTTCAGCACCCTCTTCTTCCCCTCCAATGACCCTATGGCGGGTACGCTTGCTGCGCTTGCCACCTTCGGCGTTGGCTACATAGCGCGCCCAATCGGCGCATTGGTTTGCGGTCACCTGGGCGACAAGTGGGGCCGGAAGCAAGTACTGATGATGACGCTGCTGCTGATGGGTCTCGCAACATTCACCATCGGCCTTCTGCCAACTTACGCGACAGTGGGTGCGTGGGCACCAGCGCTGTTGGTTTTATGCCGTTTGCTTCAAGGGTTTTCTGCAGGTGGAGAACAGGTGGGTGCCAGCTTGCTGACCATGGAGCATGCTCCGGGTAAAAGTAAAGGGTTCTACACAAGCTGGTTGATCAATGGCGCCTCCATGGGGTCGATCCTCGCCACCTCAGTGTTCATCCCGCTCTCCATGTTGAGTGAAGAGCAGCTTCTGAGCTGGGGATGGCGCATTCCGTTCTTGCTCAGCGCAGTAATGGTCGTGATCACGTGGATTATCCGTCGCGGCGTTGAAGAAAGTCCCGAGTTCAAAGCAAGCAAACCTGCCAGTGACCTTCCGCCTGTCGTCGACCTCATGCGCAACGAACGTCGCGCATTCTTTACTGTATTTTGCTGCGCATTGATCTGTTCGGTTTCCTCCCTTGTGATGATATTTGGCCTCTCCTGGGCCACCAATAACCAAGGGATCGATCGGCCCTCAATGCTTACTGCGATTGCAGCCAGTCAGGCGGTAGCGTTGGTGTGTCAGCCCTTGTTCGGGCTGTTGGGTGACCGAATTGGGCGCAAGACAATCTTCACGGTGGGCGCATTCGCTTGCAGTGCAGGGGTATTCTTCTTCCTCTGGTCAATCACCACCGGAAGCATTGGTCTGATCATCTTCAGCACTGTTGTACTCAAATCTTTGCTTTACAGCGCCCCTAATGCCCTGTGGCCTTCGTTCTATGCAGAGATGTTCAGCATCCGTGTGCGCTATACCGGTGTCGGCTTAGCCACCCAGCTGAGTTTCATCGTTGCCGGTTTCTCACCTAGTCTGTGCTACGCACTCATGTCCAACGGTAGCGACTGGGTCCCGGTCGCGTGCTTCATTGGTGGCCTCGCCTTGGTAGCGGCAATCGCAGCCCTGTCATCCAGGCCTGCCGCCCTCGCCGCTTCGGCTCCAACTCACAACCTGCAGGCGCAATCACAGCATTGACCCAGAGGTGCTGGCCTAACCGCACTAGAAGTCCACCCTACCCCGACCCGCCTTGACCGTACTCCGCCTGGCTTTTCCTTCGAGGCGGCGGGTCTTCGAGCCGAGGGTCGGCTTGGTGGGGCGGCGTTTCTTCTCGGTCTTGCCGGCACTGATGATCAACTCGGCAAGACGCGCCAGTGCGTCAGCACGGTTCTGCTCCTGGGTGCGATACTGCTGGCCCTTGATGATCAACACGCCGTCACCGGTGATGCGGCTGTCACGCAGCGCCAGCAGCCGCTCCTTGTAGAACTCGGGCAACGATGAGGCACGGATGTCGAAGCGCAGGTGCACGGCGCTGGACACCTTGTTGACATTCTGCCCACCCGCGCCTTGCGCGCGGATGTATGTCAGTTCGATTTCGGCATCCGGCAGATGCACGTTATTGGAGATGGTTAGCATGACTGGCCCTTGTAGTTGCCCCCATTATCACCGCCTGCGCCGATCTCCCATAGCGTTTGTGATAACACTCAGCGTGGCTGCGATGAGCAAGAATACGCCACTGGCCATAAAGGTAGCCCGGTAACCGGCCCCGTCGTACAGCAAGCCGCCCACTGTGGCACCAGCTGTGATCGCCAACTGAATCACCGCAACCATCAAGCCACCACCGGCTTCTGCATTGTGCGGCAGCGCCTTGGCCAACCAGGTAAACCACCCCACGGGTGCACACGTTGCGATCAGTCCCCAAAGGCCGAGCAAAAACGCGACTGGAACCACCCAGGTACCCACTGCGATCACGGCGAATGCGATAGCGCTCATGATCAGCGGGATTCCCACCAAAATCCTGTTCAGGTCTCGGTTAACAAGCGCGCCCACCAACAGGGTGCCTAGCAAACCTGCGGCACCAATGACCAACAGCAGGAGCGAGAGCGTGGGCAGGTCGACAAGCGTGACCGTCTCCAGGAAAGGCCGCAGATACGTGAAGAGTGCGAACTGTCCCATGAACAGGAAAGCTACTGCACCCATGCCAAGGGCGATCTTGCAGTCACCCAGCAAGCGCAGGGGGCCGAAGGCCGATACCTGAGTGCGCTGGCTCGGCATAGCCGGCAGCGTGAAGGCCTGCCAGATCAACGCCAATGCAGCCAACGGCACGACGCAAAAGAACGCCCCTCTCCAGCCAATCAAGCCGCCCAGGTAGCTCCCAACGGGCGCCGCGATGGCCGTGGCCAACGCAGTACCGCCCTGCATCACGGCAATAGCCCGCGCAATGAGGGCCTCTGGCGCGATGCGCATCATTACAGCAGTGGACATCGACCAGTAACCGCCAATGGCAATTCCAAGCACCGCGCGCCCTACCATCAACGTCAGGTAGTTTGGGGCAAACGCCACCACCGCGCCAGAAACCAGCATGAGCGCAGTTGTGGCCAACAGCACAGGCTTGCGGTCGATCCCCTGGGTCATGGTTGCAAGCAACAGGCTGGTGATGACAGCAAAGAAACCGGAGATTGAAATGGCCTGCCCGGCTTGGCCTTCAGTCAGTGACAACTCGGACGCGATCGGCGTGAGCAAGCTCACCGGCAGGAACTCTGAAGCCACCAGGGCAAAAGCACATAGTGACATCGCCAGGACAGCGCCCCAGACGTGACGGCTTGAGTGTTGAAGGGGTATTGCTGGGCTGTTCATAGCGGTTCTCGTTGTATCAATCTCAAAGTGCACGGGCCTCAACTGCCGCCAATATTCCTCGCATAAACCAGCACACCAGTAGAGCAAACGGGTAGTTTTCTTGCCTAAATGTCCAGCCCCTGGTCACCGGACATGGACAGGGGAAGTGACATGAAAGTAATGTTTTGCCATACGATGATCGGAACCCACGCCATGGCCACCCACGCATTAACGCCTTCAAGCACGAACCCAATGGCCACGCTGTGCAGGGTCATCGGCGCGCACGCGCCCACTGCGGGCGATTTCCCGACAGGCATTGCAGACCTGAGCGTGTACCGACGTAACGCCCCAGCCCCACCGATCACCTGCATCGTCGAGCCGAGCATCGTGCTGGTCGTGCAGGGCGCCAAGGAAATGGTCATCGGCAGCGACGTGTTCCCCTACGATACGACTCGCTTCCTGGTCACCTCGCTGAACATACCCGCCAACTCAGCGGTGACGATGGCCAGCGATGCAGCGCCCTGTCTCGGCCTGGTATTCAAGCTCGACCTGCGCACGCTGGCGGAGCTGATCGCGCACGATGGTCGTCTTCCTGTGAACGGTCAGTCCTTCCATACCAGCGCTGGCGTGGGTGAACTGAGCCCGAAATTGTTGGAGAGCTTCGCCCGTCTGATTCAGCTGCTAGAGGAGCCGGATGCGATACCGGTGCTCTGGCCCCTGATTCAACGAGAGATCCACTATCGTTTGCTGTTGAGTAACCAGGCCCCTCTACTGCGCTATATCGCTTCCGTAGGCAGCAAGGGCCATCGAATTGCCAAAGCCATCGACTGGATGAAGCTGAACTACGCCGCGCCTTTGCGAGTGGACGAGCTGGCCTCCCAGGTGCAGATGGGGCTCTCCACCTTCCATCAGCATTTCCGTCAGCTCACCGCCATGAGCCCGCTGCAGTATCAGAAATGGCTGAGGTTGAACGAGGCGAAACGGTTGATGCTCAACGAAGACTTAGATGCTGCCACCGCTGCCTTCAAGGTCGGCTACGAGAGCCCCTCGCAGTTCAGCCGCGAGTACGGGCGCCAGTTCGGCATGCCGCCCAAACGTGATATCGCAGAGCTGCGCCTAAGCGCGGAGAGAACAGCTATCTCCACGCCTATCGTGGCGTGAACCCCGACGCGGGATAAACCGCCCAAGCTGCGATACTACAAGTACCGATTAGCTACGCTTGAGCAAAGCATTAACGTTCAACGTCAACGCTTCAAGCGTGAACGGTTTCGTCAGCACAGCCGTGTTGGGCTCAAGCTGGGCATTGTCCAAGACGTGCGGCTGCGCATACCCAGTCATGAACAAGACCGGAAGCCCCGACCGAGTACAGCGCCCGGCATCGGCCATCTGCCTGCCGTCAATGCCTCCTGGGAGGCCAATGTCGGTCACCAGCAAATCGATGCGGGTATCCGAACGCAGTAATTGAAGGCCCGCTAGACTGTCGGCGGCCTCAATGACGATATAGCCGCAGTTACCCAGCGCTTCACTCACAAACATGCGGACGGAGGGCTCATCATCGACGACCAATACCGTCTCGCCTGGCAAGGCCATTGGCGATTCAGGCAAGGACTCTGCGCGAGGTGCAGCTTCGACGCTGGCTGCAAGACTGGGTAATTGAAGGAATACCCGGGTTCCTCGCCCCTCTTCCGACTCGATCCTGACCTGCCCGCCCGATTGTTTGGCAAAGCCATAAATCATGGACAGTCCAAGCCCGGTGCCCGCCCCTACGGGTTTGGTCGTGAAGAACGGCTCAAATACTCGAGTGAGCGTTTCGGAACTCATGCCGAGACCGTCGTCGGCGACACAGATTGTGAAGTAGGTGCCAGGCTCCAATTCCGGATCCAGCTCGGCCCCTTGCACCAGTTCCTCGTTGTAGGTCTTGATGGCGATTGACCCTCCGCCTTTCAACGCGTCACGCGCGTTGATGCACAAGTTCAGCAGCGCGTTCTCCACTTGGGCCGGGTCGACCAGGCAGGTACTCGATGTCGCGCGGAGTTCCACCTTGAGTTGAATGGCTGGCCCTACTGTCCGACTTATTAGCTCCTCCATATCGCTGATGAGCGTGTTCACATTGGTATGAACAGGCATCAGTGTCTGGCGGCGAGAGAACGCTAGCAGCCGGTGAGTGAGTGAGGCCGCCCTATTCGCCGCACCGTGGGCCACCGTCAGGTAGCGCTCTACATCAGCTATACGTCCCTGCTTCAAGCGGAGCTTGATCAAATCAAGGCTCCCCGTGATGCCCGCCAGCAGATTGTTGAAGTCGTGTGCGATGCCTCCGGTCAATTGGCCGACCGCTTCCATTTTTTGCGATTGACGCAGCGCTGCTTGCGCCGCTTCTCGCTCGGCCACAGCTTCTTCAACCCTCGCTTCCAAAGTACGGTTGAGCTCAAGCAGCTCCGCCTCGGCATTTCTTCGCGCGGTTACATCGATGGATGAGCCGATCAGCCCCATGACCTCGCCTGCTTCGTCACACAGTGGCGCTTTGACCGAAAGCCAGTAGGTGGCTGTGCCATCCGGCATGTCGACACGTTCTTCGATCTGAACGGCCTGCCCGCCCTGCATAATGTGCCGATCGGTTTCCATTATCTGGCGTGCTTGGGCTTTGTCTTCCAAAAACTCCAAATCGGTTTTGCCCAGGTAGAGCTCCGGTGGCTTGCCAACCAGTTGGGTGACACCATCGTTGGCAACGATCAGCCGCCCCGCTAGATCTTTTGCGTAGACAACACCCGGAACGGCAGCAGTGAAGGTACGAAGCAACGCTGACATCCTGTCGCGCTCAGCTTCTGCTGACCGGCGTGACTCAATGTCCATGAGAACGCCAGGGAACCGAACAGCGCGGCCTTCATCGTCAAGCTCAGCTCTACCATTAGCCTCAATCCAACGGTAGTTGCCATCATGCTGTCTGACGCGGTATTCACACCGGTAGGCCCCCCCGCGGCTCATCGCCTCTTCGATATCGGCAGAGACACGTTCACGGTCGTCAGGGTGAATAGAGGCGAAGGCTTCCTCAATCGGGATACCCGCCAGGCATTTATCTGCTGGAAGTCCAAAAGATCGCGAGAATCGCTCATCCGCAGTCACTTGGTTGTCAAGGATGTTCCACACCCACGTTCCAACGATCGCGCCAGCATCGAGCGCCAATTGCAGGCGCTCCAAAGCGCTCGTCGGAAACGCGGACTCCTGATGGGGTGATGCGGGAGCATCCAAATCTCCTGAAGAGCCGGCGCCTTCGCGATCCATAAATTGCCTCTTTCTTACGCTTATGAGCGACTTGTCACTGGAGGCGATTCTAAAGCGTGATGCCGAGCGATAGCGAGCACAGCGCTTCGCCTTTTGGAAGCGCACTCGCGTGGAGTACATTTGTACTCCACGCGGAATATCTCATATAGCGCTTACACCGGAACGGCTGAGGCATGCTCGCCTCATACCTGAAAAGTTACGCGCCAGCCCGCCTGCTACCTGTGCGTGGCAGGCATTAGGAAGGCCAGCACGTAAACCTAGCCCAGCTCGCGTTTGAGTTGTTCTTGATCGAGAACACCTTCCCAGCGAGCCACAAACAGTGCGGCGACACCGTTACCAATCACATTGATCAGTGCACCGCCTTCAGAGATGAACCGGTAGACGCCCAGCACCAACACCAGGCCGGCAGCGGGAATGACGTCGATGGAGCCAAGCGTCGCAGCCAGCGTGATAAACGCGCCCCCGGTCACGCTCGCTGCACCCTTGGAAGTCAGCAGCAGGATGAGCAGCAGCGTTATCTGGTGATAGAGCGATACATCGATATCCAGGGCTTGGGCGATAAAGATGGCCAGCACTGTCATGTTGATGCAGCTACCGTCCAGGTTGAAGCAATAGCCTGACGGCACCACCAGGCCCACCGTGGACTTCTCGCAGCCAAGCTTCTCAAGCTTGGTCATGAGTCGCGGCAGCGCGGACTCAGAGGACGATGTGCCGAGCACCAGAAACAGCTCTTCCCTGATGTACTTCAAAAACTTCCAGAGGCGGAAACCAGCCAGCCGAGCGGCAAGGTTCAAGATCACGAACACGAACACAAGGCCGGTCACGTAGTAGCAGATCAGCAGGTTTCCATAGGCCGCGAGCGATCCGATACCGTACTTGCCCACCGTGAATGCCATGCCACCGAAAGCGCCCAGCGGTGCCACGTACATGACGATTTTGAGCATCCGGAAGAACGCTTGAGCAACCAGATCAATCGTCGCCAACAGCGGTTTGCCGATAGGCCCTAGCAGCTGGAGCCCAAAGGCGAACAACACAGAGATAAACAGTACCTGAAGGATCTCGCCGTCAGCGAAGGCGCCAAACACGGTGGTGGGAATGATGTGTGTCAGGAAGCCAACAACGCTTTGATCGTGTGCCGCCTTGGTGTAGCCAGCAATAGCGGATGCATCCAGCGTAGCGGGATCAATGTGCATCCCTACCCCAGGCTTGAACAGGTTTACACCTATCAAGCCAACAATCAGTGCCAAGGTAGTCAAGACTTCGAAATACACGAGAGACTTGAAGCCAATACGACCGATCTTCTTGAGGTTCTGCATGCTGGCGATGCCGCTCACGACGGTGCAGAAGATGATCGGCGCGATCAGCATCTTGATCATCTTGATGAACGTATCGCCTAACGGCTTCATCTGCTCACCCAGACCTGGGCTTATGTGCCCCAGCAGGATACCCAGCAAGATCGCCGCTAAAACCTGCACGTAGAGATGGTGATAAAATGGCTTGCGTTTGATCACCGGGGCGTCAGGAATATCGGATGAAGAGCTGATTGTTTTTGTCATGGCGCTCTACCTGTTCAAGTTGTAAGTGCTAGTGCGGTCAGCAGACCACGTTGATCGGCTTCCCTGCGGCGAAGGCTTGGATGTTCGAAAGCAAGATGTCCTTGAGGCGGGATACGCTGCTCTGGCTTGCCCAGCCGACGTGAGGCGTGATGATGAGATTTGGCAGATGGCAGTTCAGTAATGGGTGATCAGCGCGCGGTGGCTCTCCATCCAGCACATCAAGCGCAACGCCACCGAGGTGACCGGAGTGCAAGGCTTCGAGGAGTGCGTGTTCGTCAATGAGCGACCCACGAGCGGTGTTGATCAACAGGGCTCCGGGCTTCATCTGAGCAAGCTGCGGTGCGCCGATCAGATGCTGGGTTTGCGCGGTCAGCGGGCAGTGCAGCGTAATGGCGTCCGACTGCTGCAGCATGTCTTCGAACGAGACATAACCGTCACGGACAGTGGCCGCGCCGCGATGCTCGGCGAAGATCACCTTCATCTCGAGCGCTGAAGCCAACCGGGCCACCCTACTTCCGATATCACCGCGCCCCACAATACCCAGGGTGGCGCCCCGGATGTCGAGGATCGGCGTACCGTGCACGCAGAAGTGATTGGAGGTGGGCCAGTGACGTGACGCGGCCTCACGGTATTCGAAGAGGCGCCTGCGGAGTGCGAACAGCGAGGCGACAACTGCTTCAGCAACGCTTACAGCTGAGTAAGCCGGTGCATTGCAAACGGTAACGCCCAAATCCCTGCACGCTGCGATGTCGATGCAATCATAACCGGTCGCTGCGACGCAGATCAGCTTCAACCCAGAGAGTTGTTCAAGCTGCACCCGCCCCAATTTCACCTTGTTAGTAATGGCGACCTGGGCATCTGCAAGCGCAGCGACCACCTCGTCAGAGCCAGTGCGCTCGCGGACAGTCCAGCTGTTAGCAAATGTGGGGCGCGGCATGGCAGACGGCAGGCTGGCGCCGTCCAGGAATACGATATTCATGAAGTACCTCTTGTTATTTTGTCAGGACGCGAGCGCGTTCACAGCAGCTCGGAAATCTCGATCAGGTTGAGATCTGGGTCGCGCACGTAGACTGAACGGATAGGCCCAGTGGCGCCCGTGCGCTGAATGGGCCCTTCAACGATCGGCCACGCCTGGGCCTGCAGATGTGCAATCACCTGTTCTAGACCGACGCTGGCGATGAAGCACAAGTCCAATGCGCCAGGAACGGGCAGATGGGCCTTCGGCTCGAACTCCTGACCGCGGACGTGGACATTGATCTTCTGATTGCCAAAACAGAACGCCAGGCGCCCTGCCCCGAAGGTCTCGATGCGCATGCCCATGACGCGGACATAGAAGTCTTTGCACGCCTCGACATCAATGGTGGTAAGTACCAGATGGTCCAGGTGGTCAATCACTTCGCCCCCTCCGGTATCGCCGACACGACTTGCTTGGTCATGTTGTGGACGTGATCAGGGATGGGATGCAGGTTCAGGCGCTTACCCGCCTTGAGGATCTGGCTGGGCGTTGAGTGCCCGATCAACCCCGGTAGGCGTGCTGAGGCCAGGAGGATTTTGTCCAAGTCGACGCCGGTGTCGTATCCGATCAGGTCGAGCATATGAACGAGGTCTTCAGTACACACATTGCCACTCGCGCCCGGGGCGTAGGGACAGCCGCCCAGCCCACCGAGTGAAGCGTCAAACCGATCGACCCCGGCCTCGAGTGCGGCCAACGTGTTCGCCAGGGCCATGCCGCGGGTGTTGTGGAAATGTAACGTCACCTGCAGTTCAGGGAAGCGTTTAAGCACTTCAGCTGACAAGGCTTGCACCTGAGAAGGGAACGCCATGCCTGTGGTGTCACACAGCGTAACCCCACGCACACCCAAATTTGCGAAGCGGGCAACCCAGCTCATTACCTCTGAAAACGCCACATCGCCCTGCATCGGACAACCGAATACCGTAGAGAGCGACACGTTCACGGCAACGGGGCCTTGGCCAATAACCGAGACGACTTCCTTCAATTGAGCAAAGGAGTCTTCACGGGTCATGCGCAGATTGGACCTGTTGTGGGGTTCGCTCACCGACATGACCAGATTGGCCTCGTCGATTCCGCAACCCAATGCGCGCTCGGCACCCCGGACATTGGGAACGAGCACCGTATACTCGACTCCGGGCTGGCGTTTGATGCCATGCATCACGGCTTCTGCGTCACGCAGCGCCGGAATCGCCTTGGGCGAGGTAAACGAGGTCACCTCAATTTTGGCGAAGCCGCACTGGCTAAGCGTGTCGATCATCGAAATCTTGTCAGCCGTCTCGATGAAGGTTGATTCGTTCTGGAAGCCGTCACGGGTTGCGACTTCTTGCATAAATAGACGTTTCATCAGGTTACTCCGTACTTCAAATAATGCCGCGTGCGCGCCACTGTTCACGGGTTTGCGCATCGATGCCGTACGCATTCAAGACGTGGTCGGTGTGCTCGCCGAGGGTCGGTGCCCTTGATCGCAATTGCCCTGGCGTGGAAAGGAGCTTGGGCACGATACCTGGCAGGGTGACCGGTGTTCCATCGTCCAGCGTGCTCGCCAGCAACATGTCACGAGCCTGGTAATGGGGGTCGGCTGCGATATCGGCGGCGTCGTAGATCTTGCCGGCAGGAATGCGCGCATCGTTCAGCGCATCCAGGACTTCTTCAAGCGAGCGCTCGGCCGTCCAGGTTGAGATCGCAGCGTCGATGCGGGCCACGTGTCGAACGCGGCCATCGTTCTGCTCAAGCTCAGGATCATTGGCGAGATCGGGACGATCAATCTTCTCCATCAGGCGGCGATAGATGCTGTCCCCATTACCAGCGATCAGCGCATACTTTCCATCCTTGCAACGGTATGCGTTTGTGGGTGCGATCCCAGGCAGGCTGCTGCCAGCCGGTTGGCGAATGGACTCGAATACCGAGTACTCAGGGATCAGGCTTTCCATCATGTTGAACACAGACTCGTACAGCGCGACATCAACCTGCTGCCCCTCGCCGTTGTTCTGCTCTCTATGGCGCAAAGCCAGAAGAACGCCAATCACCCCATGAAGCGCAGACAGAGAGTCACCGATCGACACCCCAACCCGCACAGGCGTACGCCCTGGCTCACCAGAAAGATGGCGTAAGCCCCCCATGGCCTCTCCAATGACACCAAAGCCCGGTAAGTCACGGTAAGGGCCGCTCTGCCCGTAGCCAGACACACGCAGCATGACCAGGCGTGGGTTGATTTCGCGCAGGACGTCCCACCCTAGGCCCCACTTTTCAAGCGTGCCGGGGCGGAAGTTTTCGATGAGGATATCAGCGTCTCCAACCAGCCGTTTGACCACATCATGGGCCTCAGCCTGACGCAGATCCAGCGTAATAGAGCGCTTGTTACGCGATTGAGAAGCCCACCATACGGACGTTCCGTTGTGGAGCATGCGCCATTTGCGCAGAGGGTCGCCGGTCACAGGTGGCTCGATCTTGATAACGTCGGCACCGAACTCGGCGAGCATCTTGGCAGCAAACGGGCCAGCAATCAGCTGCCCCATTTCGATGACCTTGATGCCTTGTAATGGGAGGGTCATGGCGTCATCCGCTCTTGTTGGTTGTTATGGCAGGATGATCCCTCTCATTGTGCATGATGAAAATTGCGAAATTATCCAGTACCCTTTCCAAAATCGAAAGGCTAGGAGCCGTTGATGAGCCTTCTACATGTTGATTTGGTATCCCTACGCCTCCTGGTCTTCGCGGCAGAAACGCTCAATCTGACCCAAGCGGCCCATCGCGCAAACATGACGCTCTCTACCGCAAGCAAGCGCCTGTCTGAGCTAGAGCGAATTACCGACTGCGCACTGTTCGTCCGTTTGCCACGCGGGGTGGAATTGACTGCAGCGGGTCGAGGCATCGCTGATCACGCTCGGCATATACTCGAGAGCGTCAACCGTATGGCCTGCGATGCAAATGACTTTGCCATGGGGGTGCGGGGTCACGTTCGACTGACCGCCAACACGTCTGCTGTCGTGCAATTTCTACCCCAGGATCTGGCGTGCTACCTTGCCGATAACCCGCATGTCCGCATAGGGATGGACGAAGCGCTCAGCGACGACATTGTGGACGCTGTTTTCAATGGCCGAGCTGACATCGGGATTTTTGCTGACAACGTCGCGTCTGAGGGGCTGTTGAAGAGGGTCTACCGGCGTGATCAACTGGTGCTGCTGGTGCCCACTGATCACCCACTGACTGCATCGAGCGAGATAGCGCTGGCGGACGCGCTAGACTACGATTTCGTGGCACTCAACCAAGGCAGTTCCCTGCTGCGGCGCTTGACTGACGCAGCAGTAGCGAACGGAAAGATGCTGAAGGTTCGCATTCAGGTCAGCAGCTTCGATGGGATCTGCAGGATGATCGAGGCCGGCCTTGGCGTGGGCGTTCTGCCACTGGCATCAGTGAGGAAAGAGCTGCTAGGGACGCAGATCCAAGCCATCAGGCTCACCGATGACTGGGCCATGCGAACGCTGTATGTAGGGGTTGCAGGTGAGACCCAGCTATCGCCTGAGGCGGCCAAGCTGTTCGAGTATCTCGCGGGTAGAGAAAACGACCTGTAATTTGCGCAATGACGCCAGCACGATTCAAAGAAAACCTGGGCTGAGATGCCCATCAACAATACCCGCACACCGCACAATAGTTCGATAATCGCACAAAATCCGCTCCCCTCTCTCTACTTGTGCCCAATCTTGCGGCACGCTATCGGCAGTCAGCAAACATTTCCTAGGCGCTGACTGGCCCAGTCGCTTCGAAGCGCGCCGGCCAGGTCGACAATCCCTACTCCAGGAAAAACCAGGAGCTCGCTTTGATCAATAAAACGTTTGAGTCCATCGCCAGCGCGGTGGAAGGCATCACCGACGGTTCGACCATCATGGTCGGTGGCTTCGGTACTGCCGGTATGCCGTCTGAGCTGATTGATGCTCTGATCGCCACCGGTACCCGCGACCTGACCATCATCAGCAACAACGCCGGCAACGGTGAGGTCGGTCTGGCCGCGCTGCTCAAGGCGGGCAGCGTGCGCAAGGTGGTCTGCTCGTTCCCGCGCCAGTCCGACTCCTATGTCTTCGACGAACTGTTCCGGGCCGGCAAGATCGAACTCGAAGTGGTACCACAAGGTAACCTGGCCGAGCGTATCCGCGCCGCGGGCTCGGGCATCGGTGCGTTCTTCTCGCCGACCGGCTACGGCACCCTACTGGCCGAAGGCAAAGAAACCCGTGAGATCGACGGCCGCCAGTACGTCCTGGAAATGCCGCTGCACGCTGACTTCGCGCTGATCAAGGCGCACAAGGGTGACCGTTGGGGCAACCTGGTTTACCGCAAGGCCGCTCGCAACTTCGGCCCGATCATGGCCATGGCCGCCAAAACCGCCATTGCCCAGGTCGACCAGATTGTCGAACTCGGTGAACTGGACCCGGAACACATCATCACCCCGGGTATCTTCGTCCAGCGCGTGGTCGCCGTCACCGGCGCTGCCGCTTCTTCGATCGCCAACGCTGTCTGAGGCCTGCCATGACCATCACCAAAAAGCTCTCCCGCACCGAGATGGCCCAGCGCGTGGCCGCAGACATTCAGGAAGGCGCCTACGTCAACCTGGGCATCGGCGCACCGACCATGGTGGCCAACTACCTGGGCGACAAGGAAGTGTTCCTGCACAGCGAGAACGGCCTGCTGGGCATGGGCCCAAGCCCCGCGCCGGGCGAAGAAGACGATGACCTGATCAACGCCGGCAAGCAGCACGTGACCCTGCTCACCGGGGGTGCCTTCTTCCACCACGCCGACTCCTTCTCGATGATGCGTGGCGGCCACCTGGACATCGCCGTACTGGGCGCCTTCCAAGTGTCGGCCAAAGGTGACCTGGCCAACTGGCACACCGGCGCCGAAGGCTCGATCCCGGCCGTAGGCGGCGCGATGGACCTGGCCACCGGCGCCCGCCAGGTGTTCGTGATGATGGACCACCTGACCAAGTCCGGCGAAAGCAAGATCGTGCCCGAGTGCACTTATCCGCTGACTGGCATTGGGTGCGTCAGCCGCATCTACACCGACCTGGCCGTGCTGGACGTGACGTCCGACGGGCTGAAAGTGGTCGAGATCTGTGCCGACATCGACTTCGACGCGTTGCAGAAGCTCAGTGGCGTACCGCTGATCAAGTAATCCGCGCAAAGCGTAGGTATCCGCCTGCCGGCGAATGGACCTGAAACGGTCGCATCGCCGCCAAGGCGGATTCTACAGTGCGCGTTCGCAATTTCGAGCTATGGCTCCCCTAGATCTGCTGTAACCAATACCCCACATCCACCTCATCCATCTGCTCGGCCCGCAAGAACCGCTCGCCATATTCCCGATACACGCCACTGCTCAGGAACAAGCTCAGCAGTTCACCATCCACATGGTTGTCCCGTGCCATGAACACCAGAATCTTCACCGATTCGGACAGGGTCTTCGGCGCCTTGTACGGCCGATCCGCCGCCGTCAGTGCCTCGAAGATATCGGCGATCGCCATCACCCGTTCGGCGATACCCAGGTCTGCCTTGCCCAACCGCCGCGGGTAGCCAGTGCCGTCCATTTTTTCATGATGGTTGCCGGCGATATCGGGCACACGCCGCATCTGGCGCGGAAACGGCAGCGAACTGAGCATGATGATGGTCTGTACGATGTGTTCGTTGATCTTGAAGCGCTCCTCGTCGTTCAGCGTGCCGCGGCGGATCGACAGGTTGTACAACTCGCCATGGTCGCTGGCATTGGCCGGCAGGCGCATGTCGAAACCCCAGACATTGCGCGGGTCGCCTTTGGCTACCGGTGGTTTGCGCGGCCCCCAGGGCACCCGGTGTTCGCTGCGGTCGGCCAGTAGCGGTTCGTCCACCGGCAGTTGCACAGGCGGCGCACCGGCAAAGCGCGCCTCTTCGTCGCGGGAGATGCCCAGGCGGTTGTCAAAATGGCGCTGCCAGCGCCGCTCGCCGATGCGGCGCAAACGCTCGACGTCTTCGTCCTGCATGCACTCGCCGCCAATATTGGCCTTGGCGACGAAGGCGAACGCCTCCTGCAGTTCAACCTTGCTCTGATCAAGCGTACATTGCAGCACCTGCCGATCCGCGCCGCTGGCCACGCCTTGCCAGTACACCAGCTCGGCGTCGCGCCAGAGCACCTCGAAGCGCATGCGCACCTCATGGATGCGGTTGTACAGGGTCTCCAGCTTGGTAGCCTTGTCCACCACATATTCGGGGCTGGTGACTTTGCCGCAATCATGCAACCAGGCCGCTACCCGAAACTCATAACGCTCGGCCTCGCTCATGGTGAAACCGGCGTAGGGGCCGCTGTCGGCCGCCACGGCCTTGTCCAACAGCATCTGCGCCAGTTGCGGCACGCGTTCGCAGTGGCCTCCGGTGTAGGCACTCTTGGCATCGATGGCATCGGCCAGCAGCTTGATCATGGCATCGAGCAGGCGCTGCTGGTCCTCGACCAGCTGGCGGGTCTCGATTGCCACGGCAGCAGCGCCGGACAGTTCCTCGACAAAGCGTCGGAACGGTTCGCCCATTCCATCAAGCGCCTGCTCACTTGCCAGCTGCAGCACCAGGATGCCGAGCAACGCATGACCACGATCATTGAGCACCACCGCGTGACCGCGGCCCTGTAATGCCAGGGCCTGTGTCACGGCGTTCGCCAGCTTATCAGGGGCGTGCTCGCCAATCGGCAACGCCTCTGGGTAGCCCTCGCCTCGGCAGGCGGCGGCCAGGCGCAACACGTCGCGCTCGGCATCGAACAGGTACACCGCGCCAGCGCTGGCCCCGGCAGCATCCACCAGTGGGGTGAGCACCCCGTCGAGCATGTGTTCCAACTGGCTTTCACGGCTGAGCGTCAGGGTGATCGCCTGGAAGTTGCGGATAGTCCCGGACATGCGACCAAGCACCCGGCTCAACTCACGCACCTCGGTCACCTGCGACTCAACCCCCACCTCACGGCTGAAATCGAAGCTGGCCAGGCCACGCACCTGATCGGCCAGAAGGCGCAGCGGGCGGCCGATTCGCCGGCCCAGCAAGCCGCCGAGCGGCAGCAACACGCCCATCAGCACTGCGGCCCAGAGCAGCTGCTCGACCAGCACCTTGCGTGCGTCGGCCAGCAGTTCGTGGGCCGGCACGGCAATCAGCACCTGCAAGTCTTGCCCGGCCAGGGTCGTCAGTTGCTCGAGCATGCCGTACCAGGTTTCACCGTCCACCTGGAACGCTTCAGGCTGGCTGCCCTGGGGCAAGCGCGCGTAGAGCTGTGCCAGGCTCGGGATGCCCAGCTCGGTGATACGGGACAGGCGCACGGCCTCCCCTTCATGCACGATGACCCGCGCCAGGTCCGGGTACGCCACCACACTGCCCTTCCCGTCTACCACGGCGATCTCGGTGCCTGCGGTCATGCGCATGTCGCGGGTTTCGCTGGCCAGGTCGTCGACCGAGACGTCCATGCCGACCACCGAGCCGCCGTCGACGCTGCGCTGGGCCATGGTCATGCCGATCTCGCGGGTGGTGAAGAACACGTAGGGGTGGGTAAAGACAGTGGTGGATTGCCCGGATGCTTCGACGAACCAGGGGCGTACGCGGGGATCATAGCGGTAGTTCGGCTTGGCCTCGGACTTGAGTAGCGCCAGCGCCGGGTCGTAGAACCGCCACTCCCCCAGCAGCGTGCCGTCGTCGCCCTTGCTGACGCTCTGCACCAGAAACGCGGTTCCTTCAGGTGCGGCGTAACGCTGGAGCAGTTGCGGGTCCTTGAGCCTGCGCACCAGCAAGAACTCGCCATTGGGGTAGCCCATATAAGCGGCGCTCAGCATCTTGTTGGCGTTGAGGCTTTCGACCAGTTGCGGCAACCGCTCCAGGCGCTGCGCGAGGGTGCTGGCCGTCGGGTTGAAGGCCAGCAGGCGGATGCTGCTTTGCACGGGGTCAACCATGCGACGGGCGCGTTCATCGATGGTATTGCCGAACTGCCGGGCAGTGTCGCCGGCGGCAGCCACCAGCGTCTGCTGGACACCACGATAGCCCTGCCAGGCAAGCCCCGCGCCCAGCAGCGACATGCCCAGCACAATGGCCAACGCCACCAGCCATTGCAAGGAATAGCCGCGCCCTGGATTGCTCATGGCTGCGGCCCTCTGCCGCCTGAAGGCGCTGTAGCAATAAGCACACGCCATAGGCCACCTGGCTTCAGAGCAGCACGAGCGATCAACATGCAGCCCATCCCGGGTACTCCATGTGTGGCGATGCGAACAGTGTAATCAGCCAGGACGAACAGCCAGGCTGTAGAAGGGCAATGCATGATTCACGGTTCGAGCATAGACCGTACCCGGCCGGGTAGCACCCTGGCCTTTGATACTGTCATCTAGGTTCGAAATCGGCAGCTGGAAGTACATTTGTACTCCACCATGAATCTCTTCACGCGCCACGTGGATCAAGCAGCGTTTACTGGCATCCCAACACCC
The DNA here is from genome assembly GCF_014269205.2 of Pseudomonas kermanshahensis. NCBI lineage: Bacteria > Pseudomonadati > Pseudomonadota > Gammaproteobacteria > Pseudomonadales > Pseudomonadaceae > Pseudomonas > Pseudomonas kermanshahensis. Next base: position 2,508,321 of record NZ_JABWRY020000001.1, on the reverse strand, counting down.
TGTAAATCTGCGAAACCACCTGCATCGTCGCCTCTTCCACCGTCCCTTCATTCCGGCACAACACCCACCCCTGCTCCGCCACCGCCCGCTCGAATGCCTCGGTACTGGCCACCTGTTCCCCCAGGTTGAACATCACCGTGCTCCCCAACCCACGCGAGCGCGCCGCGGCCCTCGCCCATGAAACCTCAGGGTCGGTGACCACGCCGACATGCAGGTCTGGCACGCGCACGTTTCGCTCGATGTTCAACCGCAGAATCTCCGCAAACGGCACTGTCCGCCGAAACGCGGCATCGGAGGGGTACCAGCGATCGATCAGGATGATGCTGCCAGGTGGCTGCTTGGGCAGCACATGCTGTGAGATCCAGCTTCGGCTATCGGCCAAGCGCTCACAAACCCCTAACTCCAGTTCCCGGCAAGGGTTTCTGGCAAGTTGGTTGACCAAGGCCATGGTTTCACCCCTGTTGGGGTCGTTATTGCGCTCGCAAAGCCGGATTACCTTGATGTTGCCTGCCCTCAATACTTTTGTAATGGCCTCCAGCAAGGTGGTCTTGCCGGTGCCTTTGGGCCCATCCAGAGAAACGAACAGCGGACGATTCATACGGCCGGTATCACTCACATAAGACAATAGAACTCGCTCACCTCTGCAACCTTCTGCCCTTGGGCATCGTATAACCGCGCCTCCGGCGTCAAGGCCATCGAGCGCGCCTCCAGCACGTAGCGCTGGCCCGCCTTGAAGTGCGGGTAGTTGAGGGTCAGGTAGCATTCGCGAACGGTGCTGCCCCCCATCATGCTCATGCCTGAGCCACCGCTGGCCTCGAAGTCGAAACGGACAATCAGCTCATGACTGCCAGGGCTGACCTGGAAAAAGCGACCGTCGCGCAGGCGCTGATTGTCGAGACGTTCGGCCATCAGCACCCTGTCGTTGGGGAACGGCACTGAGAAATCGACCCAGGCCATCTGCGGGTTGGCGGCCGGCATGGGCGCCTGGCAACCTGCGATTGCTGTGATGGCGAGCAACATCATCAATCGGCGCATGATAGAGCCCTCATGGGATCATCGATCCGCACAGTTCAAACCCACTGAGCTTGCGTGGCCAACCCGAACAGCTCGCGCAACCCATTGATACCCAGTTTACGGTAAAGTCGCTTCACATAGGTGGCCGCGCTGACAGGCCGAACGCCCAGTTGCTCTGCAATCTCTTCCACCGCAAGGCCGCTGAGCATCAGGCGTAGCAGATCCTGCTCACGCAAGGTCAGCGCCACAGGCTGCTGCTTCATCACCCGCTCGGCCATCAACAACGGCATCTCGCTGGCTTGCAGGTGGGCGTGATAGTGCAGGCGTACAGCCTGAATAAGCAGCGGCGCCAGGGCTTCCAAGTAGTGAATCTCCTGCTGAGAGAACCGCCCATGCTCGCGGCCACGGTAGAAGTTAACCGACAACCACCTGTTGCTTTCGCACAGCGTCAGCAAGGCAACGCGTTCAGAAATCTGTGGCTGCTCGTAGCAAATGCGCCGGTACTCCGGGTGCGTGATGTCATCGATGGACTGGCGCTGCACAAGGGTGTTGGCGAGGCAGCTGTTTTGGCTCATAGCGAGCTGATTGCCGTCCAGGCCAAAGAAGCGCTGTACATACTTGTTGGAAATCACGGGCAGCGAGACCTCTCGCGCCCGGTCCGCAAAGGAGAACACCTCGGCATTGCGCCGCTTCGGATAAGCAAAGATCGTGCATTGGGCCAATGGCACGCCTGTGCCGATCACTTGCAGCAAATCTGCTGCGAGGAAACGGCTGCGGTTCTGGCCAACCCTGGCAAACAGGTTGGCGGTGTGAGCAATGTTGAGGCTGTGCTCACCACTGCCGGGGCGCAAGGGCCAGTATTGCATGGCAGACTCTCTAAACGTGTCAGGCGCAGGGTTGATGCCAACTACGTACCTGACACTTTATCACCCTTCAAGGCTGGTGCTCTGGCGTCGAGATCGGCAGGCGCAGGGCCAGCAGTGCCCCCAGTATCATCAAGGTAGCGGCATAGGCAAAGCCTGAGCTGAAACTCAAGGTCAGGTCTTTTAGCCAACCGATGACCAACGGGTTGACGGCCGAGCCGATATTGCCCACAGCGTTGATCACCGCAATCCCCACCGCACGGGCATTGAAACTCAACGCCTGGTCAGGCGTGGTCCAGAAGATCGACATGGCGCTGTAGGAACCGCTGGCCGCCATGCATACCCCCAGCAATTGCATCGCGGGGTAGCTCGACACTGCTGTGAGGATCCAGCCTATCGCAGCCATTAGCATGGGCAGCACCAGGTGCCAGCGGCGCTCGCGTGTGCGGTCCGAGTGCAGACCCCAGACGATCATCAGGATGATGGTGCAGACTTGAGGGATAGCGGCCAGTAAACCAATCGACTGATTACTGCTGACACTGTTGAAGCTTTTGACGATCAACGGCGTCCACACGGCAATCATTGCCAATGTATTGACGAGGCAGAAATAAACCAGACAAAACAGCAGGATCCGCGGAGAGGCCAGTTCGCGCCACACACTCCGAGCATCTTGTGTGGCGGCTGCTGAGCCAGAAGCCCGGTCCGCAGACAGGGCGTGGTGCAGCAACGCCTGTTCCTCGCTATCCAGCCACTTCGCCTGCTGCGGGCGGTCATCCAGATAACTGAACACAACGCACCCCATCACCACTGAAGGCAGGCCTTCGAGCAAGAACAGCCACTGCCAGCCCTTCAGGCCCCAGATACCGTCCAAGCCCAGAATGAGCCCGGACAAAGCAGAGCTGAACCCGGCGGTAAACGGCATGGCGATCATGAACAGTGCATTGGCGCGGGCCCGATAGGCCGATGGGAACCAAAAGGTCAGGTAAAGCAATACGCCAGGCAGAAACCCAGCCTCAGTCACCCCCACGAGCATGCGCAACAGGTAAAGCGAGGTGGCATCAGTGGCAAACAGCGTGCACGTGGACGCCAGCCCCCAGGCAATCATCAGGCTGCCAATCCAGCGACGGGCGCCGATACGCGCCAGAGCGATGTTGCTGGGGATACCACAGGCAATGTAAGCGATGTAGAAAAACGTGCTGGCCAGGCCAAATTGAGTACCCGTCAGGCCCAGATCGCCCATCATGGTCAGGCCGGCGAAACCGATGTTGATGCGGTCCAGAAACGACAGCACGAAGCAGACAAACAAGAAGCCGATCAGCCTTTTCGAGATTTTTTTACACACGTGCTGGTAGCGGTCTTCAGCAGCGGCCGTCGAGGTGGCCGCGTTCGCAATATGACAACGCGTCATTGGGGGGCTTCCTGATTATTGTTATAGGAAGGCTCACCGGTTTGAACAGACAAACCGGTGGCAACTGCAAGGGGCGAGCCTGCTAGTTACAGGTCCAGCAATGCTGTGTGCGTCAGCGCCTGGAATTGCTCAGCGTCGCCAAGGGCATGGGCACTGAGCAGCGCCAGTTTCACCAGAAACAGTTCGCGTTTTGCCGCTGAGATTTGATCGAGGGCCCCCGCGAGCTGGTCGTACAGGTGTTCAACGTCGCTAATGGTCAGTTGCTTGTGTTCCATGATGTTCTCACTCCTTGCCCAAGGCGGTTTCGACGGCATCACGCAAGGCGGGCCCAGTGAGGTGCTGCCAGCGGGCGCATACGTGCTGATCTGGGCGCACCAGGTAGGCACTGCCTGCCGCAGCGCCATAACGGGTGCGCAGATGGCCGTTGTGGTCGTCTATCAAGCCGTCAGCGCCACTTACCTCGCGTTGTCGATTACTGGCGATCGCCAGCAACTGCAGGGGGACGCCGTTCTCGCGAAGGGATTGAATCTGTGCCTGAATCTCGCCTGGCACTTCACCCGCATCGGTGAAATACAACAAGTAGAATGCTGCCCCCAGCCTGTCGAACAGGAACTGATCATCGCCTAGGCGAATATTCAGCAGAGGCGCTCCCTGGTGAGGCCCGCAGGTGAAAAGTGAGTTGTCGTCGTGCCTGTAGTTGAGTGCGGAGTCCACATAATCATGCGGTCGAGAGGTACGCCAATGATACAGCGGGCGCACGAAAGCCTGGGTCAGCGACAGCGACAACACGGCATCGCGCAACAGGCGATAGCCCGAAGTGGGTGGCGTCATGAAGCGGGTACTCTTCCCTGCTTCGGCAATGATCTCGCGCGCGGCCCCCACCCGCTCCGCGCTGTATGAGGCAAGCAGGCCCGGGCCGGCGACGCCCTTGATGGTCAACGCCAGCTTCCAGCCCAGGTCGTGGCAGTCCTGGAAGCCGGTGTTGGCGCCACGCACACCGAAAATGGGCAACAGGTGCGCAGCATCGCCGGTGAAAATGACCCGATCATGCAGGTAATTCGGCAGTGTCAGTGCGCGCGCCGAGTAAACGGAACACCAGTCCAGTTCCCACTGCGGGTTCTCTACCCCTAGGATGCCCAACTGTGCATTGATGCGCGTGCGCAGGGAGTCGGCAGACAAGGCCTGTTCCGGCGTTTCATCGCGCGCCAACTGATAATCGATGCGCCAGATATTGCCCGGCTCGCGGTGCATGAGCACGGTATTGCCCGGGTTCCAATGCGGGTCGAAAAACGCCAGGCGTTCGGTCGGCAGGTCGAGCTCAATCTTGATGTCGGCAATCACAAAGCGCCCTTCGTACGAAGCGCCTTCCAGTTGCAAGCCCAGCAAGCTTCGAATCGCCGAGCGGGCGCCATCGGCCGCAATTACCCAATTGGCTTGCAGGCTGTACTCGCCTGCCGGGGTATCGACCATGAGTGTCGCGTGATCGTCAGCCTGGGTCAGCGCTTTGACCTGGTTGCCCCAGCGCAGCTCGATCATCGGATTGGCCTGGCAGGCGTCGACCAGAAACTGCTCCAGGCAAGGCTGCTGCAGGTTGGTCATGGGCGCGAAGCGGTCGTCCGTGCCGTGCGGCGCCTCCATGCGAAACACCCGTTGATTACGGTAGTAGGAATTGCCAAAGCGCCAGGCCAGGCCCGCCGAAGTGACGCGTTCAGAGAGGCCGACTTGCTGCAGAATTTCCAGCGATCGACGGGTGAAGACGATGGCTCTGCTGCCTTCGCTGACCTGCTGTTCAGACTCCAGAACGATCGACGGTAGACCGTAGCGAGCCAGGTCCAGCGCGGTGGTCAGGCCAATGGGGCCAGCACCGACAATCACCACAGGGTATCGCTGCGCCGGGGTGGGATTCACGCTGACGGTGTGTGCAGGAAAAACCTGGTAATCGAAGTAAAGTGAGCGACGAGGCTCGGCTAGGGGGGTGTGCATCGCACTGCATCTCCGGATTGTTATGCTTGTTGGCCTGGGCCATTTCGGATTTGCAGAGGACTTTAAGCGGTGTGCGGCAAATGCATGTCCCCTTGAGGAGACAACTTCACGCAAGACTGACCTTACTCTGCCTCACGCCCCAACACCGCCTTGAGCAACGCATCATTCAAATAGGCCACGTTCAAGCGCGTCCAAGGGTTAACCCGCGCCTGCTCCGGCGCAAAGATATGCCCTGGGGCAATCATGAAGCCCTTGGGCAGTAATTGCCGGGTCAGCTCCCTGGCGTCGTCGACATGGGCAAACCTGGCCCACAGGTACAGGCTTTGCTCGGGCCGCGCGAATACCTCGGCGCCGATCCCGTCGAGCATCTGCAAGCCCGCGCTGGTAGCGGCTTTCAAGCGCTCTTGAAGGCGGATCACGTGGCGCAGGAAGTGCCCTTCGGTGAGGATGACGTCGACCGTGCGCTCGCACAGCTCCGAGGTGCTGGTGTGCAGCAGCATCTTCAGGTCGCCCAGTTCATCGATCAGCTCTTTGCTGCCCGCGATAAAGCCCACTCTCAAGGCCGCTGACACCGACTTGGAGAAGCTGCCGACATACAGTGAGCGCTGCAATTGGTCCAATGCCGACACCTTGATTGCCGCGGCCGGTTTGAAATCGGCCATTGCATCATCGTCCACCAGCAGGAAGTTGTGTTCTTCAGCCAATTGCACCAACCGATGCGCCTTGCTGGGGGAAATATCAGACCCCGTCGGGTTGTGGCCGACAGACTGGATGAAGAACAGCTTCGGTTTATGCAGGCGCAGGTGCTGCTCCAGCACCTCGATATCCGGCCCATCTGCCAGCCGAGGTACCGAGAGCATGCGTGCGCCTTGCAACTGCAGCTTGCCAAACAGCGGGTAGTAGCCAGGGTCTTCCACCAACACGCTGTCGCCGGGGGCGATGAAGCGGCGAATGATCAGGTCCAGCGCATGGTTGGCGCCGTGGGTGGTGACGATTTGCCTGGGGCTGGCGGTGATTGCATAGCTGGCCAGCTTTTGCACCAGGTGTTGACGCAGGCTGGCGTTACCCAGGCGGTTGCCATAACGAAACAGCGTGGTGACGCCGGTGCGCATGATTTGCCGGGTGAACTTGTCCAGGCGCATGTCCATTAACCACTCCACCGGCGGGAAGCCCTCGCCCAATGGGGAATGACCAGGCTCGCGGACGAACTGCTGACGCATCAGCCAAATGGTGTCCATCGCCCGGGTGTAGGGCAGTGGCTCCTCTGGCTCGTTGCTGCGTGGCGCGCCCTGCTTGACGAAAAAACCTTGCCCGTGGCGCGCTTCGACCAGGCCTTGCGAGGCCAGCGACTCATAGGCATTGATCACGGTGTTTTTCGAATGGCCGAACAAACGCATGCACTCGCGCAGGGACGGTAGGCGTTCGCCAATGCGGTACGTGCCGTTGCCGATCTGCTCGGCCAAGGATGCTGCCAGTTGCTCTGCGAGTGTCTGCCGCGCCATCGCCAGGTGTCCCGAATACCTTGTCTGAACAAAGGGTACAGCTTAGGTACTGTCTGGCCAAACTGTACCTTCTTTCACCAGACAGATCGGACTACGGTGGCGCCAACTCACAACAATAACTGCAAGGTACCCCTCCCCATGAGCATCGACTCCCGCCTGCCCATGTTCCGCGCCATGTCACCCGCTGAGCGCCTAAGCCACTTGCAGGACGCACTCGAACTGCCCCAGGCAGACGTCGCCCTGCTGCGAGACGCCGGCGCCTTGCCGTTGGACATCGCCGACGGCATGATCGAGAACGTGATCGGCACCTTCGAGCTGCCCTACGCGGTGGCCAGCAACTTCCAGATCAACGGCCGCGACGTGATCGTGCCGTTGGTGGTGGAAGAGCCCTCGGTGGTCGCCGCGGCCTCGTTCATGGCCAAGCTGGCACGCGAGGCCGGCGGCTTCAAGACGTCGAGTTCGCTGCCATTGATGCGCGCCCAGGTACAGATCGTCGAGGTCGCCGACCCCTTCAATGCACGCTTGAGCCTGTTGCGCCACAAAGACGAAATCATCGAACTGGCCAACCGCAAGGACCAGCTGCTCAACAGCTTAGGGGGCGGTTGCCGTGACATTGAGGTGCATACCTTCGCCCAGAGCCCGCGCGGGCCGATGCTGGTGGCCCACCTGATCGTCGACGTACGCGATGCCATGGGCGCCAACACGGTCAACACCATGGCAGAGGCAGTGGCACCCTTGCTCGAAGAAATCACCGGCGGCAAGGTCCGCCTGCGTATCCTCTCCAACCTGGCCGACCTGCGCCTGGCCCGCGCGCAGGTGCGTATTGCCCCAGAGCTGCTAAGTACCGGCGCCTACACAGGTGAAGAGGTCATCGAAGGCATCCTCGATGCCTACAACTTTGCCGTGGTCGACCCGTACCGCGCCGCCACCCACAACAAGGGCATCATGAATGGCATCGACCCGTTGATCGTCGCCACCGGAAATGACTGGCGTGCGGTCGAGGCCGGCGCCCATGCCTATGCATGCCGTAATGGAGACTACGGTTCGCTGACCACCTGGGAGAAGGACAGCCAGGGCCATCTGGTCGGCACCCTGGAGATGCCCATGCCGGTCGGCCTGGTCGGCGGCGCCACCAAGACGCACCCCCTGGCGCAGCTGTCACTGCGCATCCTGGGGGTTAAAACCGCCCAGGAGCTGGCCGAAATCGCGGTTGCCGTCGGCCTTGCACAAAACCTTGGCGCGCTACGGGCACTGTCGACCGAAGGCATCCAGCGCGGCCATATGGCCTTGCACGCGCGCAACATTGCGCTGTCGGCGGGGGCACGCGGCGACGAGCTGAACTGGCTGATCAAGCAGATGGTTGAGGCCCGCGACGTGCGTGCTGACAAAGCGGCAGAACTGCTCAAGCACAAGCGGGCGCCGTAATGGAGGCGGTACGGCTGGTCGAGGTGGGTGCGCGGGACGGCCTGGGGTAGCGCGCGCCCTGCTCGCCCAGCGCACAATGGCTTAAACGTCCTCTCTTCACGTTCATAACAATAAAAGCCCGCAAGGGCAGTGGGAGATTCTTCATGAAGTCCGAACTGTACGAAGTCTGGGGCGACACCGTAGACGGTCGCCACCTGGTCTACGCCATCGCCATTGGCGCCGTGGTCAGCCTCGGCGCGTTCTTTACCGCGCAACAGCTGCTGGTGGGTTGGGTGGCGTCGGCGCAAATGGCACGGGCCTACGCAATGTTGGTTGGCATTGTCGGCTGCCTGGTCGGTGGCGGCATCAGTGCCGCGCTGTTCAAGCCCAAGCGCACTGTGGTCGAGCACCTGGCCGACCCTGCCTGGCGGGCCAAGATCCTGGTCGAATTGCAGAACGAGTTCGGCCCGCTGGGCAGCCTCGCCGACCTGCCTGCGGCGACCCTTGCAGAGCTGAAGGAAATGGACCTGTACGACCTGTTCGCCGAGTACGAAAAAGGCCTGCCTGCGCTGCAGAACGACCCGAGCGCCCCCGCTACCGCGCCTGTACAGGCCGCCCCTGCCCACGGAGGCCGGCCATGATCGCCTTGGTGATGGATCAGTTCCTCGTAGCCCTGGGCATGGGCATCCTCGGTGCGGTGATCTTTGCCGGCATCGGCCTGATTTCCGGCAGCGACGAAACCACTACCCTCGCCCCCTTGACCCTGCTGGTGGTGCTGCTGGGCGTGCCAGCGGCCGGTGTGCTGACGTTCTTCCTGGCCGGTGCCGTGGCCAAGCACATGACCCACGCGGTACCGACCGCGCTGTTGGGTATCCCCGGCGACACCATGGCAACGCCACTGATGCGCGAAGCCAACTTCCTGCGCAACCTGGGCGTGCCGCACATTGCCCTGCGCAAGATGATTTCCGGAGCTGTGATCGCAGCGTTGATCGCGGTACCTATGGCAGTGCTGTTCGCCGTGATGCTGGCGCCGTTCGGCGACATGATCAAACAGGCCGCGCCCTGGGTCTTCCTGCTGGCGGCAGTGGCCATCGCCTGGTTCTCCAAGGGCCGCCTGGCAGCGGTGCTGACCTTGATCCCGTTCGTCATGGTGATTGTCGGCCTGCAAAGCCTGACCGCGCAGTACGGCGTTAAGCTCAGTGTCAGTTACTTCCTCGGCATCGCTATCGGCCCGTTGATTGCGGCGCTGTTCTGCCTGCTCGCGCCCGCCGAACGCGCCAGCATGCGCCGCCAGCAGGTGCGCACGTTCTCGTTGTCGCCCGATGTGAAGCGCTGGGGCGGGTTCTTCCCCAACCCGCTGCGCGTACTGGACAGCAAGCAAACCCTGTGGACGGCGATCACTGCCGTTGTCTCCAGCGCCACATTCGTGTTCAGCCCGGTAGCGATGACCGTAATCATGGGCGAGGCCGTCGGTTCACGGATCAAGCACGTCTACCATCGCCTGACCACGGTCATCACCGCGCGCAACGGCGTCACCGAATCGACTTACCTGGCCGAAGCCTTGATTCCGCTGATCGCCTTCGGCCTGCCGCTGAGCCCGGTCGCTGCTGGCCCCGCCGCACCGCTGTTCAACGCCCCGCCACGCTTCAGCGTCGATGCTGCAAGCGGTGAGGTGAATAACCTGCATTCGTTGCTCAGTACCTGGGAGTTTCTGGGCTACGGCATGTTGGCGGTGGTGGTCGCGATCCTGATCGCCTACCCCTTCACCATGAATTACGCGCACCGAGCTGCTGCCTATGTGTCGCGCAACATCAGCCACGAAGCGGTGATCGCGACCTTTGTCGGCCTGATCCTGGTGATTGGCATCTGGGAAGGCGGCCTGTTGGGGTTGCTGGTGATTGTCACCATTGGCCTGCTGGGTGGTTTTCTCTCACGCTTTCTCGGTTTCAACATCGGCGTGCAGTTCATGGGGTACTACACCGCGGTGTTGACCGTGCCGGCGATGATTGCCCTGTTGGGGGTATAAGATCGAGCGCCGCCCGCGCGGCGCTCGATCTACGCACCATTTCCCCAACCCATTTCACTCAATTCCCCAGCCAGCAAATCACAGCCGATCCTGCCCTTCATTGCGCCCATAGGAAAAAAACGCAGGATGTTGTGCGCAGAATTCGCTTGAGATGCACGGCCGCTTTGCCCATGGTGGCCAGCCTGACAGCTATTGCCTGAATAAAAGGCTGCAGGGCGTGGACGCAGGCGCACGACGATGCCTGTGGGTGGGGCAGACAATGTCTGCAGTGGCAAACCTTGCACTGCAGCATCATTGCCGACGCCTCCCAGATAATAAGAGAGGACAAGGAAATGCAATCCAACAGTCTGAAGCAAAGCCTGAAACAACGGCACATCACCATGATCGCGCTGGGCGGGGTGATCGGCGCGGGGCTGTTCATGGGGTCGGGCAAGTTGATTGCCTCGGCAGGGCCTGCCGCGATCCTGTCGTATTTCATCGGCGGCATTGTGGTCACCCTGGTGATGTTCATGCTCGGCGAGATGGCCTGCCGCAACCCGGATGCAGGCTCGTTTTCAACCTATGCCAACAGCTACCTCGGCGAATGGGCAGGGTTTACCGTCGGCTGGCTGTACTGGCTAAAGTCGATGCTGACCATCACCTTGGAGGCGGTACTGCTGGGCGCCATCCTCAACGATTTTCTGCCTTGGCTACCCATCTGGGCCGGCGCGTTCATCATGCTGGTGACACTGATGGCAAGCAACGCCTACTCGGTCAAATCCTTCGCTGAAGTGGAGTACTGGCTGGCCGCGATGAAGGTCGCCACCATTCTGATCTTCATGGTGCTGGGGCTTTCGATTCTGCTCGGCCTGCACAGCAACATCCCTTCCCCTGGCTGGGTCAACCTGACCGCGCACGATGGTTTCATGCCCAATGGCCTGTCGCCGGTCATGGCGGGTGTGGTGGTGGTGATCTTCTCGCTGGGCGGGAGTGAAATCGCTGCCGTTGCCGCCGGTGAATCAGAGAACCCTCGCAAGAACGTCATCCGGGCCATCAAGAGCGTCATTCTGCGAGTGATGTTGTTCTATGTCGGCTCGGTGTCGATCCTGATCCTCTGCCTGCCGTGGACAGACACGGAGAACCTGGCGTCCCCGTATGTGTCGCTGTTCAGCCTGGCCGGGTTCAGTGGCGCCGCAGTGGCCATGAAGATCGTGTTGTTCATCTCGTTCATGTCGGTGATGAACTCCTTCATGTTCTCCAACTCGCGCATGCTGTTCTCGCTGAGCCAGCGTGGGCATGCGCCGAAGCTGTTCTCTCGCACCACGTCCAAAGGGGTACCGCTCAATGCGCTGCTGCTGAGCCTGAGCATCTGCCTGTTGATCCTGACCGTGCACTTTGTCAGCGGCGGCGACCTGTTCATGACCCTGGCCAAGAGCAGCGGCACGTTCGTGATGATCGTGTGGATCTTCATCATCGTCGCCCACTTCGCCATGCGCTGGAAAACCCGGCATGAAGCGGTCGACCCTACGGCGTTCCGGGCGTGGTTCTTCCCTTACGCCAACATCGTTGCGCTGTTCGCACTGCTGGCGGTGATTATCACCCAGGCATTCGACCCGGCTTCGCGGTTCCAGTTCTGGTTCACCTCGGTGACCTCACTGTTTGTGCTGGGGGCGTACCTGGTGATGCGTAATCGGCTGGCGGGGAAGACAGTTGGCTACGTAGGTAGCTGATGGTCAGCCTGATCCCAGCCCATAGGGCTGGGACAGGCACTACATAACCCGCCGTGCATCCCTGCGCACGGCCTGCGGCGGCACGCCAAAGCCGCGCATGAACACCTCACGCATATGGCGGCGATCCCTGAACCCCGTTTCCCTCGCCACCGTATCCAGGCTGTGGCGGCTTTGCTCGATCATCAACCGGGCGGCCTCCAGGCGCAGGCTTTCCACCGCCTTGGCCGGTGATTGCCCCGTCTCCGCAGTAAACACACGGGTGAATTGCCGGGGGCTCAGGTGCACCACATCCGCCAGTTCCTCAACACTGAGCGGGCGGTTAAGGTGCTTGCGCGCGTAGTCCAGCGCGCTCTGGATGCGGTCTGACTTGGGCGCCAGCGACAACAATTCCGAATGCTGCGACTGGCCGCCAGAGCGGCGTTGATGCATCACCAGCTTGTGCGCAATAGAACGGGCAAGCTCAGCCCCCAAGTCCTTTTCCACCATCGCCAGCGCCATGTCCAGCGCGGCGGTCATCCCCGCCGAGGTCCACACAGGGCCGTCAACGATGAAGATGCGGTCGTCCTCGACCGTGATTCGCGGGTGCATGCGCTGCAAGGCTTTGGCGTAGGCCCAGTGCGTGGTGGCGCGACGGCCCTCCAGTACACCCGCTTGGGCGAGCACAAATGTACCGGTGCACAACCCAGCAGTGCGACGCGCACCGTCGACAAACCCCCGCACGCTTTTCAGCACGTCGTCGGAAGGCGGCGTCAACGGGGTCAGTGTACCAGTGACCATCCAGCTGTCAGCGAGGCCCGGCGCCCCCAAGGGCAACGTATCGATGTGCATCCCTAAAGAAGAGCGCACAGTCCCCCCGCCGATTGAGTAGTTCTGAATCCTGTAGACCTCTTCGCCCGCCACAAGGTTGGCGAACTCGAACACGGTCTGCGTTGCCAGGGACATGACCTGGAAGCCCTCCGTGATCAGATAGCCGACTCGATGCATTGCTGTGCTCCTTAACGCCATGTCCTGAATCAGTACTTTATGCGTCATTTAAGCCGCAGGCAAACTTGAGCATCATGGCGCCAGTCCCTACCCGCGGAGCTGCACCATGAGCCAAAGCGTTCGCTCCGCCATTTTCACCCCCAGCGTGAAAGTCTTACTTCATTCAGCGGGTTTCTGGACTAAACCCAAGCGGATAGCCTGCGCCCAACTTCCCATTCCACTGAGGTAATGCCAATGAAGGCCGTCGTATACACCCAAGCCGGTTTGCCGATTCAAGACCCACATTCGCTGTTCGACACAGACCTGCCCAAGCCAACACCCGGCGCCCGAGACCTGCTGGTCGAGGTCAAGGCCATTGCCGTCAACCCGGTCGATACCAAAGTGCGCGCCTCACGCCAGACCGGCCAGCCACAGGTATTGGGGTGGGACGCGGTGGGGATCGTGCGCGAAGTAGGCGCCGAGGTCACATTGTTCCAGCCAGGCGACGAGGTCTTCTATGCCGGCGCCATCGATCGCCCGGGCAGCTACAGCGAATATCACCTGGTCGACGAACGCATTGTCGGGCACAAACCGCGTAGCCTCGACGATGCCAGTGCCGCCGCGTTGCCATTGACCTCCATCACTGCCTGGGAACTGTTGTTTGATCGACTGGGTATCGCGCCGAGCGGTGGCGTGGGGCAAAGCCTGTTGGTGATCGGGGCTGGCGGCGGCGTCGGCTCAATCCTGGTGCAACTGGCCCGGCAGCTCACGCAACTCACGGTCATCGGCACCGCCTCCCGGCCCGAAACCCAGCAATGGGTCAGCGAACTGGGTGCCCACCATGTCATCGACCATTCGGCTTCGATCGCCTTGCAACTGGAAGCACTCGGGGGCAATCCTGTTGATTATGTGATCAGCCTGACGCATACCGATACCTACCTGCCGCAGCTTGTGGAGGTGCTTCGCCCACAAGGCAAACTCGCACTCATCGATGACCCCGCGCAGTTGGACGTCATGCCACTCAAGCGCAAATCGCTGTCGCTGCACTGGGAACTCATGTTCACGCGCTCGCTTTACCACACCGAAGACATGATCAAACAACACGAACTACTCGAGAAGGTATCAGCGCTTATCGACGAAGGTGTACTCAAGACCACCGTCGGCGAGCACTTCGGCACCATCAACGCGGAAAACCTCAAGCGTGCCCATGCCCTCATAGAGCGTGGCCAGGCCCGGGGCAAGATTGTTTTGGAAGGTTTCTGACCCCGGCACACTGTTGCAACTTCCAAGAGGGCCAACTTTGCGCTGGCCCTCTTGCGCCCCTGATGACGAAGCGTAACGCGCCCGCTAGAATCAAACGCTGAATGTGACCGTAAACACTTCGTTTGCCTGAAACTGTTCGGCGGTCATGCAGGCAGCCGGTGTCTGGTAAACCGGCAGGGGCCGCCTATGACTTTGCAACCTCCCGTCAATCTGACCAACTGCGATCGCGAACCCATCCAGATTCCGGGCAGCATCCAGCCGCACGGTTGCCTGTTGGCCTGCAATGCGGCAGCAAGCGTGGTGCTGCGTCACTCCGCCAATACCCCAGGCATGCTGGGCGTTGCCGGGGACATCAACGGTCAACGCCTCGAAGCAATTATCGGCACCGAGGCTGCGCATACCCTTCGCAACGCACTGGCACGGGTCAAAGAGGGCACTCGCCCGGCACTGTCGTTTGCCGTGAGCCTGCCGTCCGGTCAGGCGTTCGATATTGCCGCGCATATTTACAAAGGCACCGCCATCCTCGAGTTCGAGCCCTGCGGTGCAAGCATCGCCGAGCCGATTGAGCTGGTCCGCACCGTCATCGCCCAACTGCGCGAGATCGACCGCTCCGAGAAGCTATTCGCCGACACTGCCCGACGTGTGCGAGCGCTGCTGGGCTACGACCGGGTGATGATCTACCAGCTTGGCGTTGACGGCGCTGGCAAGGTGATTGCCGAGGCCAAGCGCAGCGGCCTGGAAAGCTTTTTGGGGCAGTACTTCCCCGCGTCCGACATTCCGCAGCAGGCGCGCGCCCTGTACCTGCGCAATCCGGTCCGCATCATTTCCGATGCCCAGTTCAAGACCGTGCCCATCACCCCTGTGCTGGACCTGAATGGTGAACCGCTCGACCTGTCCTACGCGCACCTGCGCAGCGTCTCGCCCATTCACTGCGAGTACCTGAGCAATATGGGCGTAGGCGCGTCCATGTCCATTTCGATCATCGTCGACGGCGCGCTCTGGGGGCTGATTGCCTGCCACCATTACGCACCCCGCACGTTGTCCATGGGCCAACGCGTCGCGGCAGAAATGTTCGGCGAATTTTTCTCGTTGCATATCCAGACTCTGCGCGCCAAGCAAAGCCTGGAGGCCGCCGCCTACGCACGCGAAGTGCTCGACAACCTGCTGCGTGATGCACACCGCACCGCCGACTTCGAGGAACTGCTGCGTGCTCGCATGACGGACTTCAAGGCGCTCATCCCCTGCGACGGCATCGGCATGTCGCTGCAAGGCCGCTGGACCGCTGAGGCACTGACACCGCCAAACGTGGCGTTACCCAGCTTGTTGAGATTCGCCGAAGGTGTCGCCGAGGGCCGTACCTGGGCTTCGAACTGCCTCTCGATGGCGCACCCACCTGCCCAGGATTACGCCGTCGACGTTTCGGGCGTGTTGGTCATTCCGATGTCACAGCAGCCCCGGGATTACCTGATGCTGTTTCGCAAAGAGGTGATCGAGACCCTGGATTGGGCCGGCGACCCCAACAAAACCTACGACAGCGGCCCGTTAGGTGAACGCCTGACGCCACGCAAGAGCTTCGCGGTGTGGAAACAGACCGTTCACCACCACTCACAGCCTTGGTCCGAGCAAGACCGCCAGTTTGGCGAGGCCATCCGCGCCGCGATAGTCGAGGTGGTGCTGCATAACAGTGAGCTCATGGCCGACGAGCGCTCCAAGGCGGACGTCCGCCAACGGATGCTCAACGAAGAGCTCAACCACCGGGTGAAGAACATTCTTTCGCTGATCGGTGCGCTGGTGGCCCACCCCACCGCCGAAAACCAGACCCTCAACAGCTACGTGGCAACGCTCAAAGGCCGCATTCAGGCGCTTTCCCTGGCGCATGACCAGGTCGTGCGAGGTGATGGCGGTGGGCGCTTCTCCACGCTTCTGGAAGCCGAGCTGTCGCCCTACCGCACCTCGGCCGATGTCATCGAGCTGAACGGCCCCAGCCTGCTGCTTGATGCCCGCGCCTACTCGGTGCTGGCCTTGGTGCTCCACGAACTGGCGACCAACGCCGCCAAGTACGGCGCGCTGTCTCGGGCAGGTGGCAAGCTGGCCGTGAGCTGGCAGGTCGATGTGAGTGGGGCGTGCGACATCACGTGGCGCGAAAGCGGTGGGCCAACGGTTCGCCCACCCAGCCGAAGTGGTTTCGGTTCGGTGCTGATCGAACGCAGCATCCCCTTCGACCTCGGCGGCACCAGCACGCTCGAATACAGGCCAGAAGGGCTGCAGGGGTATTTCAAGATCCCTGCCAAACACCTGACCCAGGTCGAAACGGTCGATGCCGTTGCGCCAACGGCGCCACCGGCTGCGCCTCATGTCAGCGGCTCGGACCTGGTCAAATCCTGCGTGCTGATTCTCGAGGACCAGCTGGTCATTGCAGTAGGCCTCGAACAGATTCTGGCCGATGCGCTGGTCGAAGACGTGATTACCGCAAGCTCCGAAGCCGAGACGATGAAGCTGCTCGCCAGCCGCAGGCCGGATGTCGCGGTGCTGGACATCAACCTGGGGACGGGCACGTCGATTGCCGTCGCCGAAGAACTCACGCGCAAAAACATCCCGTTCCTGTTCGCCACCGGCTATGGCGACAGCATCAGCATTCCTGCGCATTTGAAGCACGTCCCTGTTGTGCGCAAGCCCTACGATGCCCTGTCGATTCTGACGAATCTGGAAAGCCTGATCGACAGCAGGCAGTAGGCAGCGGGAGCACACGATCGTCCGCTGCCTACCCTGCCCAAGGCTCACGCCCTAGATCTGAGCCTGACCGCCATCGACAAACAGTTCGGCGCCATTGACGAAACTTGAGTCATCGCTCGCCAGGAAGACGGCGGCATTGGCAATTTCCACAGGCTCACCCACACGCCCCAGTGGCACCTGGGCGGCCAGGTAGTCCAGCAACCCCTGCTGTTGCTCTGCATCGGGGCCCGCCAGGTCAACCAGGCCTGGGGTTCGCGTGGCACCTGGGCTGAGGGTGTTGACCCTGACCCCGCGGTCCTTCAGGTCGAGGATCCAGCTGCGTGCGAATGCCCGAACGGCGGCCTTGGACGCCGAGTACACGCTGAATGCCGCAGTCCCGGAGCTACCGGCGGTAGAGCCCGTAAGAATGACGGAAGCGTTCGGCGCCAACAACGGCAACGCTTTCTGCACCGTGAACAGCACACCTTTGACGTTGCGGTCGAACGTATCGTCGTAGTGGGCCTCGGTGATGTCTCCCAAGGGGAGCATCGAGCCGCCACCCGCGTTGGCGAACAGCACATCCAGACGCCCCTGTTGCTGGCCGATTTGGGCATACAGTGCGTCCAACTGGTCAAGCCGGGTTGAATCGACGGCGATGCCGGTGGCGTTACCGACCAGCGCTACGGCCTTGTCCAGCTCGCTCTGGCGGCGGCCGGTGATGTACACATGGGCGCCCTCCTCTGCGAAACGTTTGGCGGTGGCCAGGCCGATACCGGTGGTGCCGCCGGTTACCAGTGCGATCTTGCCTTCAAGTTTGTTGCTCATGGTGTTTCTCCCGAGGGGTAGTGATTGGGTGTGGGAGAAGCTTATCGACGCACCGATATTTTCAAAATAGAATCATTTGAAACTCATCATTGCAGAAATGAAATGGCAAGAATTCCCGATTTTGAAGGGCTGGCAATGTTCGCCAAAGTGGCGGAAGAAGGTTCCTACGCAGCGGCAGCGCGCGCCATGGGCGTGTCGGTACCGACGGTATCGCGTGCGGTGGCGCGTCTGGAGGCACGCTTGGGCGGTCGTCTGTTCAATCGCACGTCACGCCAGCTTTGCGTCACCGAGTTCGGCCAGCGCATGGTCGAACAGGCCAGCGCGTTGTACCGCCAGGCAGAAGAGATGGAAAGCGCCGCCCAGGAGATGTCGGTGCAGCCACGGGGCTTGGTGCGCCTGGCGGTGCCTATGTCATTCGGCTTGCGCTGGGTAGCGCCGCTGCTGCCCGCGTTGATGGCCAGGTACCCCCAGTTGGAACTCGACCTTCACTTGTCAGATTCGACAGTCGATCTGGTTGCCGAGGGGTTCGATGCAGCACTGCGTATTGCAGCACTGCCGGATTCGTCCTTGGTGGCGAGACGTATCTGTGCGGTCACGCAATACCTGGTAGCCGCGCCGTCATACCTTGCGCGTCATGGACGCCCTGAGCACCCACGCGACCTGGTTGACCATGCCTGCATGAGCTACGCCTACCGCGCCCGCAGCCAGGTTTGGCGGTTCACCCACAGTGACGGCACCGAACAAGACGTCGTGCCGCGGGGGCCCCTGCGTGTGACCAATTCTGATGCGTTGGTGGCGCCCTTGCTGGAGGGCTTGGCGATCGCCGAATTACCGGATTTCATCGCCTCCGAATACTTGGCGGACGGCCGCCTTGAGCACCTGCTACCCACGTGGAGCATGACCCAAGGCGGCTTGTATTTCGTCACACCCTCAGCCCGAAGCCGGCCGAGAAAGGTCCAGGCCTTGGCTGATTTTTTCATCGAGCGGCTGGCCGGGTCACAATGGCTGACGCCAAACGTGACCTGACGGTGGCTCAATTATCCAGTTCATCCTTGGTGATATTGCCGGAGTGGGGATCAACGTGGAATTCGTACTGCTTGCCATCGGCCTTGATGCCCTCGCCTTCCCAGTGGCCGTCATCCGCTTCAATCTTGGTGATCTGGGTGTAGCCGGCGCCTTTAAGCACCGTCTCTGCCTGGTCTTTGTTCACCTTCCAGTCTGCACCTGGTTGGTCAGCCCACGCGGCACTAGCGCCCAGTGCGCCAACCAGTGCCAACCCCGTCAATACGCGCGTCATGGTTTTCATCGTCAACATCCTTTTTGCCTGAGTTAAAGGATGCGACTTGGGCGCTGTCGTTTCGGTTCAATCATCGTTACGCTTGCAGCCACGTTCATTACACAAAGGGTTGACGGTGCACTCCTCCGAACGTTTGAAGGGCATTGACGTTTTTGTCTGCGTGGCAGACCTCGGCAGTTTTGCCGCGGCGGCGCAGCGCCTGAACCTGACCAGCTCGGCTGTCAGCAAAGGTGTCGCGCGGCTGGAAGCTCGCCTGGGCTTACGCCTGTTCGAGCGCACGACCCGTCGGCTTGCCCTGACCGATGCGGGGCAAACGTTCTACAAGACCTGCTCACGCGTGCTGGCCGACCTCGAAGCATCGGAATTGGCCCTGCATGAAGACTACTTCGAGCCACGGGGTCGGGTGCGCATCGACCTGCCCGCAGCGTATGGGCGGCTGCACGTCTTGCCGGTCATTCTCGACTACCTCAAACGCCATCCCCAGTTGCAGCCACACGTGTCCTTTACCGACAGCTTCGTCAACCCGACCGAGCAGGGTATCGATATCGTGGTACGTATCGGCGGCACGGACGTTTGGCCGGAGGACCTGGGGCACCAGTTCATCGGTGCTCAACGGTTCATCTTCTGTGCCTCACCGGGCTACTTGCAAGCCCGTGGCACACCGCTCGATGAGGCGGACCTGCAAGCCCATGACTGTGTGGTTTACGGGCAGCCCGACGGGGTGGGCAGCCCCTGGCACATGACCGGTATGCAACCGGGTGAAATGGAGCGGCGCTTCATGCCGGCGCGGCTTGCCATCGGCGATGGCGAAGGGGTGGTACAGGCAGTCGTGCAGGGGTTGGGGGTCACTCAGGTGCCCACCTGGCTGGTCAATCAACAGCTGGAAAGTGGCGCGTTGATTGAGGTGTTGCCGCACTTGGCAACAGATGGGCTGCCGATGAACGTGGTGTGGCTCAAAAAACGCGAGGCCCTCCCCCGCGTCAGGGCGCTGCTGGATGTGCTGCTGTACGCACTGCGAACAGACGGCCACCGCCTCGCGCCCTGCGATTAGTGAATATAATTCGCGCGCCATCTGAAATATTGCCCGTAATAGGCTTTTTAAGAATCAATACAATGGCAGCCCCTGATTGAGGAACTGCCTGCATGACTGCTGTTGAACGCCCACCCGTGGGCTTTGCGACCGACCGACGCGCGACCTTGGGGACTTTGGTCCTCGCCGCCTCCGCCTTTTTAATTGTCACTACCGAGTTCTTGATGGTCGGCCTGCTGCCCGGGCTGGCACGCGACCTTGATGTCTCGATTTCGACTGCCGGGCAGTTGATCACGCTGTTTGCCTTCACTGTCATGCTGGCGGGCCCGCCGTTGACGGCGGCACTTGCTCACCTGGACAGGCGCAAACTGTTCGCAGCCATCCTCGCCTTGTTCGCGGCGTCCAATGCGCTGGCGGCCCTTGCGCCAAACATCGGGGTCTTGGCAGTGGCGCGTTTCCTGCCCGCCCTGGCACTGCCTGTCTTTTGGGGTACAGCCAGCGAAACGGCCGCCAGCATGGTCAGCCCTGATCGCCAAGGGCAGGCCGTCGCGCGGGTCTATCTCGGCATCTCAGCTGCGCTGTTGCTGGGCATCCCATTGGGGACGTTGGCGGCTGACGCCATAGGCTGGCGCGGGGCTTTCTGGATATTGTCTGCTGCATCGGCGGCCATGGCCTTTGCCGTGCTCATCTGGATGCCAGCGGTTGCGCGCCTGCCCAGGGTCGACTTGCGCCAACAGGCGCGGATCTTCCGTGAACCGAACTTCCTCGCCAATGTGGCGCTGTCGATCATGGTGTTCACCGCGATGTTCATTGCCTACACCTACCTGGCCGACATGCTCGAGCGTACCGCAGGTGTTGCAACTGCGGATGTCGGCTGGTGGCTGATGGGCTTCGGTGCCATTGGTTTGCTGGGCAACTGGCTGGGGGGGCGAGCTGTCAGGCATTCGCCGATCAAGGCCACTGCGCTGTTTCTTGTGTTGCTGGCGATGGGCATGGCGGCCTTCAGCCCACTGGCCGCTGCGCCTGTGACGCTCTGGGGCGCACTGGCACTGTGGGGCATCGCCAATACGGCGCTCTACCCCATCTGCCAGGTGCGCGTGATGCATTCGGTGGCGCACTCTCAGGCACTGGCTGGCACCACCAACGTGTCTGCCGCCAATGCCGGTATTGGCTTGGGTGCGCTGTTGGGTGGACTGGTCATCCCAACATTCGGGGTGTCGACGCTGGGCTATGTGGCCGCAGGGGTGGCGCTGCTGGCGTTGCTGTGTGTGCCCGCCGTGGCGCGGCTGCAGCGTCAGGCACCCAGCGCTTAAAGCATGTGCCCCGCCCAGATGCCCTGCGCTACCAGCTCTGAAGCAAGCTCGACGAAGGTTTCACCCACATAGCGCGTGGCTGGGCTGACATGCCTGTCCGCAGGCGACACCATGACCAGCTTGCGCATCGGTGTCGGCTCGATCAGTGGCGCCGCACACAAGGTGCCGTTCTGCAGGTGGGTGTAGATCGAGGCCAAGGGCAGCGCAGTCAAGCCGAAGCCATGACGCACCAGGTCGATCATCGCCCCGAACGAATCGGCCTCGACATTGGCGGCAATCTTGAAGCCGACGTCCGCGGCGCAGTGGTCCATGATCTTGCGCAAGCCATGGCGCGGGCTGGGCAGCACCAACTGCTGCTGGGCCAGGGTTGCGAAGTTGACCGGGTTGTCCCACGCCAAGCCTGCGCTGGGCGGCCCGACCAATACCAGGTTCTCCATCATCACCGGCACGATGCGCAAGGTGTGCAGCGGCTCCAGGTCATAAGAGATCGCCAGCTCCAGTTCGCCACGCTGAATCCAGTCCACCAGGTAGCCGCTGAAGGCCGACGAGAAACGGATCGACAAGTCCGGGTGGGCTTCGCGGATCCGGGTCACCAGGGGCACGGTGACGATTTCTGCGATGGTCGGTGTGGTGCCGATCGCCACGGCCCCGCGAAACGATGCATGCCCGCCCACTACCGAACTGCGAATGGCCTCCAGTTCATCCATGATCCGCGTAGCGTGCTGCAGCACTTCGCTGCCGGCGTCGGTGATGATCATCCCGCGGCCATGGCGCGCGAACAGGTAGACCCCAAGCTCCTTCTCCAGTTGCCGGATCTGCCGGCTCAAGGCGGGCTGTGCAATGTGCAGCCTGTCGGAGGCCTTGCTGAGGCTGCCAAGCTCGGCAACATGGATCAGGGTTTTGAGTTGAACAACGTCCATCGGCAGGCCCGTGTCGAGGCAGAAGGTAACTGGCAGTCTAAACAGCACACCTGTCAGCAGCTATAGAATTTCAGCATATCAGTTAGTCAGCTAGTCCCCTTATTGACGGGCCCACTCTGGAGTAGCGTGAAAACAGGGTCGATCACCGATCGGACGCCCGCTACAAGAATAAGACCAGAGGCTGACTACCATGCCAACTCCCCGCTCCAGCACCACCCTCGTTGAAGATGCCCCCGCCCGCCAACCCAATCGTGTCAGAGCGATCATGGGGGCCTGCTCCGGCAACCTGGTCGAGTGGTATGACTTTTTCATCTACGCCTATACGGCAATCTACTTCGCGGCGTCGTTCTTCCCCAAAGGCGATACCACCACGCAGTTGCTGGCCACCGCGGGTGTGTTCGCCGTCGGTTTCTTCATGCGGCCCCTGGGTGGGTGGATTTTCGGCTGGCTGGCCGACACCCGTGGGCGCAAGGTGTCGATGATTATCTCGGTGTTCATGATGTGCGCCGGGTCGCTGCTGATCGCGGTGATGCCGACCTATGAAACGGTGGGTATCGCCGCACCGATCATGCTAGTCGTTGCACGGCTGATACAGGGGCTCTCGGTGGGTGCCGAATACGGCACCGGCGCAACCTACATCAGCGAAATCGCGACACCAGGCCGGCGTTGCTTCTATGGCTCGTTCCAGTACTTCACGATCATCGCCGGGCAATTGCTGGCCCTGTTCACCGTGGTCATCCTGCAGCAGACGCTCAGCGATGAGCAGTTGCGTGAATGGGGCTGGCGGATTCCGTTTTTCATTGGCGCCATCAGCGCCGTGGTTGTCGTGTACCTGCGCCGCTCGATGCACGAAACCGCCTCGAAAAAAGACATGCACCGCGAGGGTGCCGGGTCGTTGCGCGGCATGTTCAAGCACAAGCGTGCCGTCGGGCTGGTGATCGCCTTTACCATCGGTGGGTCGCTGTACTTCTATACCTTCACCACCTACATGCAGAAGTTTTTGGTGATATCGGCAGGCTTCGACGCGGCCACGGTGAGTTTCATCATGACCTCGGCGCTGATTGGCTTCATGCTTTGCCAGCCGCTGTTCGGCCTAATGGCCGACCGGCTCGGGATCAGGACGCACATGCTGATGTTCTCGAGCCTGGGCGTGTTGCTGGTGATCCCGCTGCTGTTCGCAATCAAGCATACCCACAACCCCTTCATGGCCTTTGCGCTGGTCTTCGGCGGGCTGGTCATCGCCTCGCTCTACACCCCGATCGCGGGCATCGTCAAAGCCGAATTGTTCCCCCCGGCAGTGCGTGCGCTGGGGGTCGGGTTCCCGTATGCCATCGGTAACGCGGCGTTTGGTGGGACCGCTGAATATGTCGCGCTGTCGTTCAGGGCCGAAGGGGTCGAGGACTACTTCTTTTTCTACGTGGCCGCCGTCCTGTGCGTGACCTTCATCGCATCGATGCTGATGCCCAACCTGACGCGGCATGGGTACATCAGTGGCGATGGCAGGGTCGAGGAGAATACTGGTATGCCGGCCAGCAAGGTGCAGACCGCCAAGGCCTGACCTCGCCGACATTGCCACTTTATTGACCCGCGCGGCCCTGATGGCTTCCCCGAGCAAGCCACCAGGGCCGCTTCGTTTTGCCTGGCCGGCCACTCCGCGAGCTATGCCATGACGGCATATCTCAAAGAGAAAAACGGTAGTCGTCGGTACCCCGCGTTGCCTGCATGATGAGGCAAAACAAGAGCAGCACTGGAGACAACCATGTCATCGCAAGAAGCTGAACAAAGCTGGCAAGAAGACGTTTTCCGCGTCCTCAAGGCCCACGACGTCAAGCATGTCGTGTTCGTTCCGGATGCCGGTCATTCGGCCGCTATCCGCATGTCGTACCAGGACCCTGATATCAAGGCCGTCGTTCTCACCACCGAAGAAGAAGGCATTGGTTATCTGGCCGGCGCCTGGCTGGGCGGTGAACGCGGTGCACTGTTGATGCAGTCCAGCGGCGTCGGTAACTGCATCAACACGCTGGCCCTGCAGAACTGCGCGGGTTTCCCCCTGCTGATGGTGGTGACCATGCGCGGTGACTGGGCCGAGTTCAACGCTTGGCAAAACCCCATGGGCCAGGCCACCGAGGCCTCGCTGCAACTGATGAAGGTCATGACCTGGCGTGCCGATGTGCCAGAAGACGTTGCGCCACTGCTGCATGGCGCCGCCACCATGGCCTTCAATGGTGATTCCGCCACTGCCTTGCTGCTCGGCCAGCGCCTGATCGGAGAAAAGAAATGGGTCAAGTAAGCGCCAACCACACGCTGTGCCGCCGTGAGGTGGTGCGTACCCTGCTCGCTGATCGCCAGGATGTACTGGTCGTGACCGGCCTGGGCTCGGCGTCTTACGACGTCATGGCTGCCGGTGACCACGATGGCAACTATTACCTCTGGGCGGCCATGGGCAGCGCCATCACCGTAGGCCTGGGCCTGGCCAACGCGCAACCCGACAAGTCGGTGGTGGTCGTCACCGGTGATGGCGAGCTGCTGATGGGCTTCGGCGCCCTGGCGACTGTCGCCCTGCAGAAGCCTGCCAATTTGACCATTGTGGTGCTGGACAACGGCCACTTCGGCGAGACCGGCATGCAGGTCAGCCACGCCGGTTTCGGCATCAAGCTCGACCAGGTTGCCCAAACCTGCGGCTTCAGCTGGACCCGCGAGATTCACGACATGGAAGGCGTGCATGACCTGCGCGAACGCTTCGCCAGCCGCGAAGGTGTGAAGCTGGCTACCGTCAAGATCAAGGCCGAGAACCCACCCCGCGTGCTGCCGCCGCGTGACGGCCACTACATCAAGAACCGCTTCCGCGCTGCCCTGGGCTTCCAGCCTCTTTGACCGTGTCAGGCGCAGGTTGGCAGCCGAGCCACGACAAGGCTGCCAGCCTGCGCCGCCTGGAGAACAATAATGAGCGACTACGACAACGAAGAACTCAACGCCATCCGCGAGGGCGTGCGGGCCCTGTGTGGTGATTTCCCTGCCGAATACTGGCGCAAGATCGACGAAGAAAAGGGCTTTCCGGAGGCCTTCGTCAAGGCCATGACCGATGCGGGCTGGCTTTCTGCGATGATTCCGGAAGAGTACGGTGGCTCCGGCCTGGGCCTGGCCGAGGCCTCGGTGATTCTTGAGGAAGTCAACCGTTGCGGCGGTAACTCCGGCACCATTCACGGCCAGATGTACAACATGTTCACGCTGCTGCGTAACGGCAGCGAAGAACAAAAAGGCTATTACCTGCCAAAACTCGCCAGTGGCGAACTGCGCCTGCAGTCGATGGGTGTCACCGAGCCTACCACCGGCACCGACACCACCAAGATCAAGACCACGGCCGTGCGCAAGGGCGACAAGTACGTCATCAACGGCCAGAAGGTCTGGATTTCGCGCGTCCAGCACTCCGACCTGATGATCCTGCTGGCCCGTACCACACCGCTGGCAGAGGTGAAGAAAAAATCCGAAGGCATGTCGATTTTCCTCGTCGACCTGCGCGAAGCCATCGGCAACGGCCTGACCGTGCAGCCCATCGCCAACATGGTCAACCATGAGACCAACGAGCTGTTCTTCGACAACCTGGAAATCCCTGCCAGCAGCCTGATTGGCGAAGAAGGCAAAGGCTTCCGCTACATCCTCGACGGCCTCAACGCCGAGCGCACGCTGATCGCCGCCGAGTGCATCGGCGATGGCCGCTGGTTCATCGAAAAGTCCAGCCAGTACGCCCGCGACCGCGTGGTGTTCGGCCGCCCGATTGGGCAGAACCAGGGCGTGCAGTTCCCGATCGCCGAGGCGCACATCGAGATCGAAGCAGCCGACCTGATGCGCTGGCGTGCCTGTGCCGAATACGACAGCGGCAAGAACGCCGGCGCCGCGGCCAACATGGCCAAGTACCTGGCGGCGAAGGCCAGTTGGGAAGCCGCCAACGCCTGCCTGCAAACCCACGGCGGTTTCGGCTTTGCCAACGAATATGACGTCGAGCGCAAGTTCCGTGAGACGCGCCTGTACCAAGTGGCCCCGATCTCGACCAACCTGATCCTGTCGTACGTCGCCGAGCACCTGCTGGAATTGCCACGCTCGTTCTGACCGATGCCGCCCCTGGTCGCCAAGGCGCCAAGGGGCCCTGCCATGACAAGAGAGATAACCATCATGAGCCAGCCTACGGCAATCCGCCCGCTAGACGGCATCACCGTCATCAGCCTCGAACATGCCATTGCTGCGCCCTTCTGCACCCGTCAACTGGCGGACCTTGGCGCCCGCGTGATCAAGGTCGAACGGCCGGGGGTCGGTGACTTTGCGCGGGGCTACGATCAACGGGTCAACGGCCTGGCTTCGCACTTCGTCTGGACCAACCGCTCGAAAGAAAGCCTCGCTCTGGACCTCAAGCAGGACATCGCCGGCGACATTCTCGACCAGCTTCTGGAGCAGGCCGACGTGTTGGTGCAAAACCTGGCGCCGGGCGCCGCTGCGCGCCTGGGGCTGTCGTTCGAGGCGCTGCATGCGCGGTTCCCCACGCTGATCGTCTGCGACATTTCGGGCTACGGCGCGGGCGGCCCTTTTGAACAGAAAAAGGCCTACGACTTGCTGATTCAGAGCGAAGGCGGCTTTTTATCGGTGACCGGCGGCCCGGGTGACGAGCAGATGGCCAAGGCGGGCAACTCGATTGCCGACATCGCGGCCGGCATGTACGCCTACACCGGCGTGTTGTCGGCCCTGCTGCTGCGTGGCCGCACCGGCGAAGGCAGCCATGTGGAGGTGTCGATGCTGGAAAGCCTGGTGGAGTGGATGAACTACCCGCTGTACTACGCCTACGAAGGCGCGACCCCGCCGCCCCGCGCCGGCGCGGCGCACGCGACCATCTACCCGTACGGCCCCTTCCCCACCGGCGATGGCAATACCGTGATGCTCGGTTTGCAGAACGAGCGCGAATGGCGCCTGTTCTGTGAACAGGTGCTGCTGCAACCCGCGCTGGCCGACGATGCGCGGTTCTCTGCCAACTACCTGCGGGTGGCCAACCGTGAGGCTTTGCGTGCACTGATCATCGAGGCGTTCGCCGCCCTGGACTTGGACACGGTGGTTGCGCGCCTTGATAGCGCCAGCATTGCCAACGCACGGGTCAACGACATGCAGGGGGTGTGGCAGCACCCGCAGTTACAAGCCCGCGACCGTTGGCGCCAGGTAGCCACGGCAAACGGCAGCATACCCAGCCTGCTGCCCCCGGCCAGCAGCAATGCCTACCGCCCACGCATGGACCCAGTACCAGCCTTGGGGGAGCACAGCGAATGCATCCTCGCCCAGCTTGGGCTGTCTGCCGAACGTATACAGGAACTGCGCCGCGATGGGGTCATCTGACCCCTGCAGGCACAGCGTTGAATGATCGAGGACCACGACAATGACAACACACGACCTCAGCCGCTGGATTGGCCGTAGCGAAACCAGCCACGATCGCATCACCCACAACCTGGTCAAGCGCCTCGCGGCGACCCTCAGCGAGCCCGCACCCTCGGCGGGAGAACCGCTGCCCCTGCTCTGGCACTGGGCGTTCTTCCAGGACCCCGTCGAGGCCACCGGGCTAGGCGCCGATGGCCACCCCGCGCGCGGCGGTTTCTTGCCGCCAGCAGACAACCGCAACCGGATGTGGGCCGGCAGCCGCCTGACCTTCATCAGCCCTTTACAGGTGGAAGCGCAGGTAGCACGCCACTCGACGATTCTCAACGTCGAAGAAAAACACGGCCGCACCGGGTCGCTGCTGTTTGTCACCGTCAGGCACGTGTATGTCCAGGATGGCCATGAAGCGCTGATTGAAGAACAGGACATCGTCTACCGCGAGCCCACCCCACCCAAGCTTGGCGGTACCGAGCCGGCACCCGCCGGCGCTTGGCAGGAGACCGTGACGCCCGACGCAACCCTGTTGTTCCGCTACTCGGCCGTCACCTTCAATGGCCATCGCATCCACTATGACTGGCCCTATGTCACTGACACCGAAGGCTACCCGGGGCTGGTGGTGCACGGGCCCTTGATTGCCACGCTCAATCTGCGCGCCTTTGCCCGTGCCAACCCCGCCGCCCAGATACGCCGATTCAGCTTCCGCGGCTTACGCCCGTTGATTTCGCCGAACACCTTCGAGGTGGGTGGGCGCCTGCTCGAACGCGGCAAGGCGCAGCTTTGGGCAACCGCCGAAGCGGGCATGGCGCAAACCGCAGAAGTCGAATTCAGCCTGGAGGCCAGCCAATGAGCCAGGCCATCGTGCGCTCTGCCCTGTTCGTCCCCGCCAGCCGCCCGGAACGTATCGCCAAGGCGCTGGCCAGCGGCGCTGATCGGGTGATTGTGGATTTGGAAGATGCCGTTGAAGAAGCGGCGAAGGCGCAGGCGCGGGACAACCTGCAGGCATTTCTGGCCGAGCAGCCCGAGGCCTGCGTGCTGGTACGGGTCAACGCCCCGCAGCATTGGGCGCACGCGGCTGACCTTGCGCTGTGCCAGCGTCACGCCGGTGTCAGTGGCATCCTGCTGCCCAAGGCCGAAACGGTCGAGCAGGTGCAGCGTGCGCGTGCTACCGGCAAGCCGGTCTGGCCAATTATCGAGAGCGCACGTGGGCTGGTCGCCCTGCCCTTGCTGGCGGCCTGTGAGGGCGTCGAACGCTTGTCCTTTGGCAGCCTTGATCTGGGCCTGGACCTGAACCTGCGCACGGCCAGCGAAGCCGCCGAACAGGTGCTCGGGCAGGCGCGCTATGCCGTCTTGCTGCACAGCCGCGCTGCCGGCCTTGCGCCGCCGCTCGATGGCGTGCACCCGGACATTCAGGACGTCGCTGGCCTGCAGCGGCACGTACAGTTCGCTCGCGACATGGGCTTTGGCGGGGCCTTGTGCATTCACCCCAGCCAGGTCAGCGTGATTCATCGCGCCCTGCAACCTTCGCCCGATGAGTTGGAATGGGCGCACCGCGTGTTGGCTGCGGCCGAAGGCGGTGCCGGCGTGTTCACCCTGGATGGGCAGATGGTGGATGCGCCGGTGATCCTGCGCGCCCGTGCCCTTGTGCACGCCGCAGGCAAGGGTGAATAGCCATGCCCGACGCCCGTCACGTGCAACAGTGCCCCAGCCCTCTGCTCACTGTGGCACAGGGCTTGATGGCAGAAGTCGGCTATGGCGCCATGAGCATGCGCCAGCTCGCGGCCCGGGCTGGCCTGCAGCCGGGCAGCCTTTACCACCACGTTGCGAGCAAACAGGACCTGCTGCTCGATGTATTGCTGGACATTCTCGCCCAGCGCCTCGAAGCCTGGCGCCGAGGGCCCTACACCCGCGACCTGCGCGGCTACCTGCGGTTTCAACTCGCGCGCCAGGCATCGCATCCCTTTGAGGCGTTGTTGCTGCGCCACGAATCACGCCATGTCGAGCCTGGCCAACGTGGGTGGCTGGAGCAGGCGCTCAATCGTTCACGCGCGCCTTTGTGCCAGATCATCGAACACGGCCAGCAACAGGGGCGTTTCACGGTGGGGGATATCGCCAGCGCAGCCGAGGCGATTCTGGCCCTGATAGACACCGCCGAAGGTATGCGCCGTCGGCCAATGCCGGTGGATGACGCGAAAATCGAGGCCTGGGTAATACAGATGAGCCATGCGCTGCTGTCGGCATGCCCGCCTGCAAAACGGCCGGCACGCACCGCCCGGCTGACGGGAGCCACCTGAAACCGCGTATCATCGGGCCTCACACCAGAGGCCTGTCATGTTCGATTGGGAAGACCTGCGTCATTTTTCTGCATTTATCAGCGCCGGCTCGCTGTCGGCCGCTGCCAAGCGCTTGGGGGTTGACCACGCCACCGTGGCGCGGCGGATCAGTTCGCTGGAAGCCTCGCTGCAGTTGAAGCTGGTGGACCGCCGCCCACGGGCTTACGCCCTGACCGAACAGGGCGTGCGCGTTGGCGAGTTTGCCGAGCAGATGCTGGCATCCTCGTTTGCGCTGGAGCATTTTGCCAGTGCCGACCAACAGGCCGTTGCAGGCGAAGTCGTGATTGCCGCCCCGCCCGCGCTGTTGGGCAGCATGGTGGCGCGTAGGCTGGGCGAGCTGTACAAACGTTACCCTGCCTTGCAACTCACCTTGGTCGGCAGCAAGTCGCGCGCGTCGCTGGCCCGCCGCGAGGCGGACGTGGCAATCACCTTGGCCAGGCCCACCGAGCCAACCCTGGTGGCCAGCCTGCTCGGGCATCTCGAATACAGGCTGTACGCATCGGCGGCCTACGTGCGCCGACGCGAACCGCACCTGTACATCGGCTACGACGACTCTCAGGCGAAATCCCCACAGCAGCGCTGGCTGCTTGAGCAGGCCGCAGGTCGCCCTTTCGCCCTGCACAGCAACGACCTGCGCATCCAGGCTCAGGCTGCGGCCGGTGGCGTGGGGGTAGCCTGCCTGCCCGGCTTCATGGCCGAAGAGTACGGGCTCAAGCAAGCCTGCGAGGACGCCAGGTCGATGAGCATCGAAATTTGGCTGGCCGTGCACGAGGACGTGCGCAACACCCCCCGCATCAAAGCCGTAACGGATTTTCTGCTCGAGCAGGTCAAACCCCTGCTGCGCTTGTGAATTTTTGCAGATATCACCTGCACATCCTGGGAATTTGCACGCTTACGTCGCGCCGCTAACCTTGTTCCATCGCTCGGCTACACACGCTGGGCAATGCTGACCAAGAGGATTCACAGATGCAGTACGTCAAACTCGGCAACACCGGCCTGGACATCTCCCGACTGTGCCTGGGGTGCATGACGTTCGGTGACCCAGATGCCGGTACCCATCCCTGGACCCTGGATGTGCAACAGAGCCGCCCGATAATTCGCCACGCGGTAGAGCAAGGCATCAACTTCTTCGACACAGCCAATAGCTACTCGGCGGGTACATCGGAAGTGATCCTGGGCCAATTGCTGAAGGAATTCACCCGCCGTGAAGACACCGTCATCGCGACCAAGGTCTTCTACCCGGCGAACATGTGGCAAGGCGCAAGCAAGCCGAACGAGCAAGGCCTGTCACGCAAGGCGATCCTCAGCAGCATCGACGCCAGCCTGACCCGCCTGGGCGTGGATTACGTCGACCTCTACCAGGTTCACCGCTGGGATTATCACACGCCGATCGAAGAAACCATGGAAGCCCTGCACGACGTGGTCAAGGCCGGCAAGGCACGCTATATCGGTGCGTCTTCAATGTATGCCTGGCAGTTCGCCAAAGCCCAGCACGTCGCAGCGGCCAATGGCTGGAGCCGGTTCGTGTCGATGCAGAACTACCTCAACCTGCTGTACCGGGAGGAAGAGCGGGAGATGATCCCCTTGTGCCAGGACCAGGGCGTCGGGCTGATGCCCTGGAGCCCGCTGGCCCGTGGCCGGCTGACCCGGCCCAAGGGCCAGGAAACCGCGCGCACGCTCAGCGATGTTTCTGGCAAGTCGTTTTATGCAGGGACAGAAGTCGAGGATGGCCGAGTGATCGATGTGGTCGAGCAGATTGCCAGCGAGCGTGGCTTACCCATGGCTCAGGTTGCCTTGGCCTGGGTGCTCAGGCACCGCGCCGTGTCGGCGCCGATCATTGGCGCATCGAAGCCTGGGCATCTTGACGATGCCATTGCGGCATTGGGGGTGCAGTTGTCTGATGAAGAGGTTGCGCGGTTGGAAGCACCGTATGTGCCGCATGCGGTTACCGGGTTTAAGTAGGGGTTGTAGGCCGTGGTGCAAGGCTGGCGTTTCGTGGGGCTGCGGACATCGAGCGCCGCCCGCGCGGCGCATCGCAAGCAACGCTCGCTCCTACGTTTGTTTCGGGCCAATTATTCCTGGGGCAAACGCACGCGACCGTCTTGGTGCATGGCGCAATATTGCGTCAAACCCGCAAGGCGGTCGCGCGCAAATATCACAGGCCTCACTGGCCCGAAACAGATGTGGGAGCAGCCTTGTGCTGCGAAGCGCCGCGCGGGCGGCGCTCGATCTCGCAGGCGCTAAAGAGCTTGAGGCATGCGCGTCTCGCTCCCCCCCTCAGCCGCAACCTGATCGCCCTCCGGCCAGGCGCGTGGGTCCAGGTCTAGATCGCGGAACTGGCTAGCATCAAATACCGGTATCTGCACCCCGGCCTTGCGCTGCTGGTCATAATCGTCAATCAGGCGCAGCACCACCTTGCCCAACAACGCCAGTGCTACCAGGTTGACCAGGGCCAGCAAGCCACCGCCGCCAGGGCATCCTGGGTCAGCACCAGGCCATCCCCTCCGAAACCAGGCGTGTAGAAGCCCGATAGCAAAATCAGCAACGCCGTGCAGGTACAGATGACGAACGTGTCGAAAAACACACTGAACGCCTAGCAGTGGATGAAAACGACTAGGTGATTGCCGCCAGGCCGGCATGGTGGATGCCGTGCGCGCTGACCGCTCGGTGGCCGTCGTGATGCATGACAGCCAATTTGACGCGATCAATACGGAGCACCACCGATGAGCGAGCAGGACACCGACGGCGGCGTCCAGCGCCTGAACCTGACCAGCGCCCTACTGGGTCAGCTACCCGGAGATGGTACAACTGTGTGGCGCCCGCAGCGCGATCGTCACGTGTGAGGCCAGCAGCGGTTTCAAGCTGACGCCTGAGCGGTTGCTGCGCTGGTAGGCCCGAAAGCGTTCATCCATCAAAGCCGGGACGTGTTTCAGCGCCGCCGTGACCTGATGGTGAAGGCGATTGATGGGATCCCAGGGTTGCACTGCGAGCACCCGGCCGGGGCATTCTATGCCTTTGCCAATTGCGCCGGGCTGATCGGCAAGACCTCCGCGGGTGGTCGTTACCTGGCCACTGACGAGGATGTCGCGCTGGCACTGCTCGACGAAGCCGATGTCGCCGTGGTGCATGGCAGTGCCTTCGGGCTCGGGCCTTACCTGCGCATTGCCTACGCGCTGGACGATGCGTCGCTGATGGCAGCGTGTGATGCGCTCGGGCGCTTCTGTCGCGCGGCCAGGTAGGAGCAGCCTTGTGCTGCGAAGAGGCCGGTGAAAACACCATCAGTCTTCGTTGCTTGTACTGGCCTCTTCGCAGCACAAGGCTGCTCCTACACCGAAGGGGTGCGCCTGTGGGCGAGGCTGCGGCCTCGACGTTTTGGCCAGAGATTGTCTATGATCCCGCGTTGAACGTTTCAGCATGTTTCAAAAGGGATTCAAATGTCTGTCCATGAAGCACCACCGCTAGCCCTGCCGAAAAGCACTGTCGCCAAGATGGAAGCCGCCATGGCGCTAGGCAGCTTTGCCATTGGTACCGGCGAATTCGCCATTATGGGGTTGATGCCGGACATCGCCAGCAACCTGCAGCTGAGCGAGCCCCAGGTGGGCCACGCCATCAGTGCCTACGCGCTGGGCGTGATGGTCGGTGCCCCGACCCTGGCGATTTTGGGGGCCAAGCTGCTGCGCAAGCACATGTTGCTGCTGTTGATGGCGCTGTATGCCCTTGGCAACCTGGCCACGGCGTTCGCCCCCTCGTTCGGCGGCCTGGTCGCTTTCCGCTTCATCAGCGGCCTGCCCCATGGCGCCTACTTCGGCATCGCTGCGGTGGTGGCATCGAGCATGGTCGCCAACAACCAACGGGCAGGCGCCGTGGCGCGGGTGATGATGGGCCTGACGCTGGCCATGTTGCTGGGCAACCCTGTTGCCACCTTACTGGGCCAGTACTTCGGCTGGCGCTCTGCCTTTGTGTTGGTCGGGGCGATCGCCCTGTGCACCATTGCCCTGGTCTGGCGCTTCGTGCCGCAACCGCACGATGAAGTGCGCAGCGACCCGCGCAAAGAACTTAAAGCGTTCGCCCTGCCCCAGGTGTGGATGGCGCTGGCCATTGCATCGATCGGCTTTGCCGGCATGTTCTGTGTGTTCAGCTACCTGGCGCCCACCATGCTGCACGTGACCCAGGTATCGCCGCAGTGGATCCCCTTCGGCCTGGCGGCCTTTGGAGTCGGCGGCATCGTCGGCAACATCGCCGGTGGCAAGTTGTTCGACCGCTTGCAGTTCCGCGCCGTCGGGCTGGTGCTGATCTGGTCGATTGCAGTGCTGCTGTTCTTCACCTTCGCAGCGCATTCGTTGTGGACCCTGCTGCTGGGCGTCGGCCTGGTGGGCACCATGATTGCACTGGCAGCCCCCTTGCAAATCCGCCTGATGGACATTGCCCATGAAGCCCCCAGCCTTGCAGCAGCCTCGAACCACGCCGCGTTCAACCTGGCCAATGCGCTTGGGCCGTGGTTGGGTGGCATGGCCATCACCGCAGGCATGGGCTGGACGAGTACGGGTTATATCGGCGCTGCAACCGCGTTGGTCGGCTTGGGCATTTACTTCGTTGCGCGGCGTATGAAGGGTGGGCATTAACACCGGTTAATCGGGGGCGCTGCGCGCCTCCGATCCCGCTAATAAACAGAACAACTTGCATTAATTAACGCAGCAAACTTCTATTAATTGTCCCATCCGTAATATCGCTCAAAACCCCCGCCCCACAGCCTCCCACTCGCATAACCTCAAGTAATACCAGACAGAAAATTAAGCGCATTGACGCCTTTTCAGGGCCACTTCAATAATCCGCGCCAGACGTCTTGGTCGATTAAAAATAAAAGTGCCTGAGGACAACAATGCGCCCTTCATCGAGCAAAACCCATCGCGAACTGATTGCATCCCGCCAACCTGGTTTTGGCATGAATGGCGCGTTGTACAGCCGCCAGGATGTTTTCGAAACCGACATGGAAATCTTCTTCAACCAGCATTGGATACAGGTCGCCGTTACCGCCGATGTCGATGAACCCGGTGATGTCTTTACCGTCGATATCGGCAAATCGTCGGTGCTGATCCTGCGCGACGATGATGAACAGATTCGCGCCTACCGCAATGTGTGCCGCCACCGCGGCGCGCGCCTGAAAGAAGCAGGCAAATCCACTGTCGGCATGCTGGTATGCCCCTACCACCAGTGGACCTACGACCTGGACGGCAGCCTCAAGCATGCCAGCCACATGGGCAAGGGCTTCGACCCCAAGTGCCGCAGCCTGATCCCGGTGCACTGCAAGGTTGTCGGGGCCCATGTACTGGTGTGCCTGGGCGACAACCCGCCTGAAGATATCAAGGACCTCGAAGCGGTGATGGGGCCGCGCTTCGCGCCGTTCGACCTGGCCAATACCCGCATCGCCTACGAACTCGACTACATCGAGAACGGCAACTGGAAGCTGGTGATGGAGAACAACCGGGAGTGCTACCACTGCGCCGGCACCCACCCGGAACTGATCGTGTCCTACCAGTCCGAAGACCTTGGCGTCAGCCTGGAAGAGATGAGCGACGAGGCTCGCGCGTCCTACGATGCCTATCAAATCCGCAAGGCCGGCATCGAAGCTGACTGGGCCAATTCGGGCCTGCTCTACGAGACTGTGGAGCATTTGCAGGATGACGCCCCCACGCAGTTTCGCACCCAGCGCATGATCATCGCCGGTGCGGGTGAATCGCAGACACTCGATACCCAGGTTGCCTGCCGCAAACTGTTGGGCAACCTGACCCGTCGCGACCTGGGCGACACCCACCTGTGGGGCAACAACGCTTGGGCTCACGTGATGAGCGACCACGCCATGATCAGCTGGATCATCCCGCTCTCGCCGGACCGCACCCTGGTGCGCACCAAATGGCTGGTGCACCGCGATGCCGTCGAAGGGGTCGACTACGACCTGCAGCGCCTGACCGAGGTCTGGGTCGCCACCACCCAACAGGACGCCGCCCTGGTCGCCATCACCCACAGTGGCACCCAAGACCCCGCCTTCGTCCCAGGCCCCTACTCCACCTACACCGAGCCGTACGTCGACCAGTTCGCCCGCTGGTACACCTCGCGCCTCGCGGCACATGGGGTGTGAAGGAGATGACCGTGCTCGAGAACATTGCCCAGAACATTGCCGGCCTGCGTGCCGACCAGCGCTTCACCGACACCGACCACTGGGCCGCCCATGGTGCCCAGTGGGCCAGCGGTGAAAGCAAACGCATCGAATGCCTGAGCGTTGTGGACGAGACCCACGACGTGAAAACCTTCACCTTCCACAGCCCAGACTACCCGGCGCTTGCCTACGAACCAGGCCAGTTCCTCACCGTGTCGCCCGTGATCGGGGGGGCCAGCGTGTCGCGCTGCTACACCCTGTCCTCGACACCGACCCGGCCGTTCACCTTTGCCATCACGGTCAAGCGGGTGCCGGGCGGCACGGTGTCCAACTGGTTGCACGATAACCTGCGCCCTGGCCACGCCCTGGCTGCTTCTGGCCCCGCGGGCATCTTTACCCCAGTGGCGGGCCCTGCGCGCAAATTGCTGTACCTGTCGGCCGGCTCCGGCGTCACCCCGCTGATGGCGATGACCCGCGCCGCCGCCGACCTGCACGCCGACCTGGACATCGTCTTCGTGCACAGTGCGCGTACGCCTAAAGACATCATCTTCCGCGATGAACTGGCGCGCCTCGAACGCTCCATGCCAGGGCTGCGGACGCTGTTCTTCTGCGAAGGCGCTGGCGACGAGCCCGACTGGGACGGCCCGATCGGGCGCCTGTCGCTGGACGCACTGCAGCGCCAGATCCCCGACTTCAAGGAGCGGGCGGTATTCACCTGCGGGCCAAAAGGCTACATGGAGGCGACCAAAGCCTTGTTGGCGGGTGCTGGTTTCGACTTGGCCCGCTACCACCAGGAAAGCTTCGACATCAACGCCGAAGCCGAGCCGGCAGCCGCCCCCGCCGCCCCCGGCCAGGCCCTGGACAGCTTCACCGTGCGCCTTGCCCGCTCTGGCAAGGCATTCACCATGAGCGCCGACCAGACCGTACTGGCCGCTGCCAAAAAAGCCGGTGCCGTAGTCCCCTCCTCGTGCAGCCAAGGTGTGTGCGGTACCTGCAAGACCGCGGTACTGCAGGGCAGCGTCGAGATGAAGCACAACGGCGGCATTCGCCAGCGTGAAATCGACAAAGGCCTGCGGCTGCTGTGCTGCAGCCGCCCGACGTCGGACCTGGTGATCGACCTCTGACATTCGACAAGGACGCCCTGTTACTGGGGTGTCCTTTTTTGCCGTCTTGCGAAAATAAAAAGGATATGGACGATGCGTGCAAAACAAGGCCTTTTCAAAGGCCTGAACCCTATTGTAACGGTAGGGTCGATCTCAATCGTGGTGGCGTTCGTGGTGCTCTGCGCCTCTCATGGCGACCAAGCTGCGGGGGTATTCAAGGGCGCGTCGGACGCCATTCTCGACCACCTCAAGTGGTTTTACCTGGCGCTGGTCAGCGCCATCCTCGGCTTACTGGTGTACATCGCCTTCAGCCGCTATGGCACCCTCAAGCTCGGGCGCCCCGACGAAAAACCCGAGTTCAGTTTTGCCGCCTGGATCGCCATGCTGTTCAGTGCGGGCATGGGCGTTGGGCTGATCTTCTGGTCGGTTGCAGAGCCGGTGCTGCACTACGCCAGCAACCCGTTCACACCGGGGCTCACCGACCAGGCCGCGTCCATGGCCATGCGTATAACCCTGTTGCACTGGGGCCTACACCCTTGGGCGATCTTCACCGTGATCGGCCTGGGCCTGGCCTACTTCGCCTACCGTGAAGGGCTGCCACTGGCGCTGCGCTCGATCCTGTACCCGATCATCGGCAACCGCATCTACGGGCCGATTGGCCATACGGTCGACATCATTGGTGGCGCGGTCACTGCATTCGGGGTGTCGCAATCGCTGGGGTTGGGCGTCGAGCAGATCAACATGGGCATGCATCAGGTGTTCGGCACGCCAGTCACCCTGTCGTTCAAGCTGAGCATCATCGCCGTCGTCACCGTGATCGCCTCGATCTCGCTAGTGGCCGGTGTATCGCGTGGCATGAAGCGCCTGTCGACGCTGAACATGTGGATTTCCCTGGGGCTGATGCTGGTGGTGCTGGCCCTGGGCCCAACCAACTACATCATGAACCTGCTGTTCGAGTCGGCGGGCGACTACGCGCAGAACATCATCGGCATGAGTTTCTGGACCGACGCCCAGGCCGACAGCAGTTGGCAGAAGAGCTGGACCGCCTTCTACTGGCCGTGGTGGATGACCTGGGGGCCGTTCGTTGGCCTGTTCATTGCGCGGATTTCCCGTGGCCGGACCATCCGCGAACTGGTGTTCGGCGCGTTGCTGGTGCCGACCTTGGTGACTATTTTGTGGATGGCCGTGTTCGGCGGTGCCGCACTGAAGGATGAGCAGCAAGTGCGCCACGCCTATCAAGCACTGCCGGTCGCCGAGCAGGCAGCGGCCGGCGCGTTCCAGGGTGGCCCGATTCTGGAAGCCACGCGCAAGGAAACCACCACGGCCATGTTCACCTTGCTCGACCGCCTCGACGGCCCCACGCTGGGTGCAATCCTCAGCGTGATCATCTGCCTGCTGCTGGCCGTGCATTTCGTCACTGCGGCCGATGCCGGGACCCAGGTGCTGTGCATGCTCAACTCGCTGGGCAGCATCGACCCACCCAACTGGATACGCGTGCTGTGGTGTGTGCTGGAGGGCGCCATCGCGGCCAGCCTGGTGATTGCCGGCGGCTTGCTGGCGATTCAGATGGCCAGCATCGTGGTCGGCCTGCCGATTGCGTTCTACATGTTGCTGGCCGGGTACAGCCTGATGCGCAGCTTGTTTGCCAGTGATGCAGTGATTACTGGACCGGCGCCGGTGCATGCGGGCGCTGAAATTCCACGGCCTGCCAACGAACTGGCCGCTGGCTGACGTCATCGCATTGTAAGAGCAGCTTTGTGCTGCGAAGAGGCCAGTGCCAGAGACGAAATACTGTGGTCTGTACCGGCCTCTTCGCAGCACAAGGCTGCTCCTACCAGGACCGCGCTTGACGGAGGGGGATTCAATCCAAATCAATAAGTTAGATTTCGATTAGAATGCAGTTCCTTAACTGAAACCTGCTGCCCCCATGAAAAAACTGCTTTATGCCGTAGCGCTCCTGCTCGCCGTCAACCTCCCCGCCTTCGCCAACCCGCCTTCCACCTTCACCGAAGCCAAGGTCGTCGCCAAGCAAAAGGTCTACCTGGACCAGGCAAGCAGCGCCATGGGCGACCTGTATTGCGGCTGCAAATGGACCTGGGTGGGCAAGTCAGGTGGGCGCATCGATGCTGCCTCCTGCGGTTATGAAACCCGCAAACAGCAAAACCGCGCCGAGCGTACCGAGTGGGAACATATCGTGCCGGCCTATACCTTCGGCAACCAGCGCCAATGCTGGAAAAACGGCGGCCGCGAGCATTGTGTCGATGACGACCCGGTCTTCCGCGCCATGGAAGCCGACCTGTTCAACCTCTACCCGGCCGTGGGCGAAGTCAACGGTGACCGCAGCAACTTCAACTACGGCATGGTCGCTGGCAACGCCGGGCAATACGGCCAGTGCTCGACCAAGGTCGATTTCGTGCAGCGCGCCGCCGAGCCGCGTGACGAAGTGAAGGGCCTGGTTGCCCGTACCACCTTCTACATGTTCGACCGCTACAAGCTGAGCATGTCGCGTCAACAGCAGCAACTGCTGATGGCCTGGGACAAACAGCACCCCGTCTCGGCCTGGGAAAAAGAACGTGACCGGCGCATCGCCGCCATCATGGGGCACGCCAACCCGTTCGTGACGGGCGAACGCAAATGGACAGCCGACTACAAGCCTGTTGGCACTGGTGTCGTGCAAGCCATGCCGGCCAAACCGGTCAGCGAAGCGGCCAAGCCCAGCCTGGCCAGCACTGCAGCAACAGGCGCTGTGCTCGGCAACCGCAACAGCCATGTCTATCACCTGGCCAATGGCTGCCCGGGCTACACCCAGGTGGCCTCGAAGAACCAGGTGATGTTCGGCTCCGAGGGCGAGGCGCAAGCGGCCGGCTACCGCAAGGCGGGCAACTGCCGGTAACCGCTGCGCTTCGGTGCATCAACGCCCGGCTGTTGGGTTCACCAGGTTTGCCGGGCGCTCACCGGCCAACGCGCTGAGAAGGTTGTCTACCGCACAGCGCGCCATGGCCTCACGGGTATCGTGGGTGGCCGAACCGATATGCGGGGTCGCCACCACGTTGTCCAGTTGCAGCAGCGGTGAATCACTGGGCAACGGCTCCTGGACGAACACATCCAGGCCCGCGCCGCGTATGCGTTTCTCCCGTAAGGCCTCGATCAGCGCGGCTTCATCCACCACCCGTCCACGCGCAATGTTCACCAGCATTGCCTCGGGCTTCATCAAGGCAAGCTCACGCGCGCCGATCAGCCCCTCGGTGGCGGCACTCAGCGGCACGGTCAGGCAGACGAAATCAGCCTGTTGCAGAAGGTCGTCAAGGCTGCAGTGACGGGCGTCGTAACGGGCCTCCACCGCAGGCTTGGCGCGTGGGCTGTGGTAAAGCACCCGCATGCCAAAACCGGCCGCGCCGCGCCGGGCCAACGCTTCGCCAATCCGCCCCATGCCAATGATGCCCAAGGTCTTGCCGTGCACATCCGTGCCAAAGTGCGCAGGCTCAAGGTTGGCTTGCCACTGGCCGTCACGCACCCAGCCCGCCAGCTCCACGACCCGACGCGCACTGGCCAGGATCAAGGCAAAGCCGGTGTCGGCGGTGGTTTCGGTCAGTACGTCGGGCGTGTTGGTCAGCATCACGCCACGCCGGGTCAGGTCGGCGATGTCGTAGTTGTCCACGCCTACCGACACGCTGGCGACCACCTCCAGTTGCGGGGCCAGGTCCAGCAGGCTGCTGTCCAAGCGCAGGCTGGCACCCAACAGCCCGTGAGCGCCCGGCAACGCATCGCGCAGGCGGGCAAGGCCATCGGGCCCGGCCGTGTCCACCCAGGTCACGTCAACCTGTTGCTGCAGGCGCGCCATCAACGTCTCGGACAGGCGCTTGTAAAGGACGATTCGCTTCTTCATAGCAGGATTTCCTAGTGGCTCGTGGCCAGATGAGAGCCGCCGTGCTTGGCCCGGCCAGCGGTGTGTGAGGTTTTAAGCGCCGCCGTGAGCGCGACTGCCGTCAGCAGTGCACCGCACATGAACAGGTACGAGGCGCCCGGCCCGCCGGTGGCGCCATTGAGGTAACCGACCAGCCACGAGCCGCCGAACGAACCCAGCGCGCCCATGCTGTTGATCAAGGCCATGGCGCCACCGGCGACGTTGCTGGGCAGGATCTCCGGCACGATGGCGAAAAACGGCCCATAGGGCGCATACATGCAGGCGCCAGCAACCACCAGCAATGCGTAGGACAACCAGAAGTGCTCACTGCCCAAGGCATAGGAGCCATAGAACGCCAGCGCCGCAATCAACAGGGGCGGCCAGACGAAGCGCTTGCGCTTCTGCAAGCGGTCCGATGCCCAGGACACCCCGACCATGGCCAGCACCGCCGCCAGATAGGGCACCGACGACAACCAGCCGGCCTGGACGATGTCGACGTTGGCCGCCTGTTTCAGAATCGACGGCAGCCAGAGCACGAAGCCGTACACGCCGATGCTCCAGCAGAAGTACTGCATCGACAGGATGATCACCTGGGGCGAGCGGAACGCTTCGCGGTAGTTCTTCACCGGTTTGATGCCCTGCTGTTCTGCTGCCAGGGCGTTGTCCAGATCGGTCTTTTCCTGCTCGCTGAGCCACTTGACCTGAGCCGGGCGGTCGTCCACCAGGCGCCACCAGAAGAACGCCCAGATCACCGCAGGCAGGCCTTCGATGATGAACATCCAGCGCCAGTCGTAGTGCTTGATGAGGTAGCCCGACACCACCGACATCCACAGGATGGTCACCGGGTTGCCGAGCATCAGGAAGGTGTTGGCCCGGGACCGTTCGGCGCGGGTGAACCAATGGCAGAGGTACACCAGCATCGCCGGCATCACGGCGGCTTCGACCACGCCAAGCAGGAAGCGGATGCCGATCAGCATGTACACATTGCTGATCATGCCGGTCAGGGTGGCCAGGCCGCCCCAGAGGATCAGGCTGACGAAGATCAGCTTCTTGACGCTGCGTTTTTCGGCGTAGATGGCCCCAGGTACCTGGAAGAAAAAGTAACCAAGGAAAAACAGCGCACCCAGCAACGACGACAGCACCGGGGTGATTTTAAGGTCGTCGGCCATGCCGGACGCTGCCGCGAACCCATAGTTGGCACGGTCCAGGTAGGCCAGGCTGTAGGTGATGAACACGATTGGGATGATGTACCACCAACGGCGACGCGCGAGACTTGTCGTTTGCATCATGTGTACTCCTGAGCTTTTTGTTTTTGTCGCAACAGGTAGGGGCCAGGCGTTCAGGCGCTTATGCGCAGGTCATGGGTT
Source organism: Pseudomonas kermanshahensis (assembly GCF_014269205.2). Taxonomy (NCBI): domain Bacteria; kingdom Pseudomonadati; phylum Pseudomonadota; class Gammaproteobacteria; order Pseudomonadales; family Pseudomonadaceae; genus Pseudomonas; species Pseudomonas kermanshahensis. The sequence goes on along the minus strand of NZ_JABWRY020000001.1, from coordinate 2,465,822 downwards.
TCGAGTTCGTGACGCAGCGGCAAACCTTCCATGTCGCCGCGCGACTGCACGGCTCGGCTGCCACACCAGTTACCACGCGCCACCGCCTCGGGCAGTTCACGGCCTTCGAGCAGCGCACTGAGCACGCCGACAGCAAAGGCGTCACCCGCACCGACGGTGTCGACCACCTTGGCCACCGGCACGGGGGCTACCTGGCCATCGCCTTTGGCGGTGCGAAAGTACGCGCCTTCGTCACCCAGCTTGATCACCACCAGTTCCACCCCTTTGTCGAGGTAGAACGCGGCAATGTCCGCTGGTGCGTGCTGGCCGGTCAGCAGGCGGCCTTCTTCAAGGCCCGGCAGTACCCAGTCAGCCTTGACTGCCAGGGCATTGATCTCGTGGATCATGCGCGTGCGGTCCGGCCACAGCGCTGGGCGCAGGTTAGGGTCAAAGGAAATGCTGCGCCCGGCAGCGCGCATGCCATCCACCAATGCATGCGACAAGGCCCTGCACTCGGCTGAAAGCGCCAGCGGGATACCGGTGGCATGCAGGTGGCGGGCCTGCAACCAATGTGGGCGGATCAATGCCGGGGACAAACGGCGCGCCGCTGAATGGCTGCGAAAGTATTCCACTGCCGGGTCACTGCCATCATCGCAGCGGGCTTTGAGCTGAAAACCGGTGGGGTGTTGCGGATCGACTTCAACGTCGCTGCAGTCCAGGCCTTCTCGCCGCAAGCTGTCGAGGACAAAGCGCCCCAGGGAGTCGTCGCCCACCCTGCTCAGCCAGCGGACCTTGAAGCCCAGCCGCGACAGGCCGATGGCAACGTTGCTGTCGGCACCGGCGATGCGTTTGCCGAACTGCCCGACATGCGCCAGGTCCCCCACCTGCTCGGCGACGAACATGGCCATGGTTTCGCCGAAGCACAGCACGTCATGCTCATGCATGGCTGACCTCCTCGGCCAGGCCCAGCGCAGACAGCGCCACTACCTGGGCACGGGTCAGCGTGAGCAAGTCGTCGGCGGCCAACGGGTATTCCACGGCACGCACCACGCCGGGCGTGAACGCGGCCAGCAAGGCATCCCACGCTTGCAGATCGTCAGCCTGCGGCGGCACGGCGACCAGTCGCCCACCGGGCTGGCGCTCGACCGCCTTGCAGTGCACATAGCGCACCCAATGCCCCAGTTGGCGAGCCGCTTGCTGCACAGGCTCGCCCTGCCATTGCCAGTTACCGATGTCGAACGTCATGCCCAGCGCCAGCCCAAGGTCATCGGCGCGCTGGAAGAACGTGAGCAGCGGCGCGATGCGCCCGCCTTGCTCGGTCTGGTCGTTCTCGACCAACAGCTGGGGGCAATCGTCAGGTAACAGCGAGCGTAAGGCCGCCACATCGCAGGTGTCATCGAAATGCCCCAGCGATACCTTCAGGGCCACCGCGCCCATCGCGCGGGCCAGCGCCAGTTTCTGCGTCAGGCGTGGGTCTGGCAGGCCCTGCGCCGTCCACAGTTCAAGGGGCGAGGAATACAGGCATTCGAGCCGCAACGCGGTGACGGCGGCGGCCAGCGCGTGGGTGTCCGGCGCGCTTTCGAACAGTTCTTCACGAAATTCGACACGGGTTACGCCGGCAGCGGCCAGCATGTCCAGAAAATGCACCTGTCCGCGCTGCCGTACCAAGCTGGCACCGTAGCTGGAGAGGCTGATGGAAACGGGGTTCGAGCGCATTGTTATTGTCCTTATGAAACCGGTTTCATTTTTATGCACGTCAAGCCGCAACGTGCCTTTCGTTCAGTCGCGTGAGTGGGTTGAACCTCGGATGATCAGGTCGGCCTTGAAGTCGATGCGCCGTGGCGCCCCGCGTTCGCCGCGCAGGCGGCCCAGCAGGCACTCGAATGCCGCCACACCGATACGCTCGGTGGGTTGGGCCAATGCCGTGATGCCGCTGCCGACCAAGGGGTACCAGTCCAGTTCGTCGATGGCGATCAGGCCAACGTCGTCGAACAAGCCGCAGCCGGCCTCGTGCAGGGTTCGGGTGACGGCCAGCGTCGCCACACCGTTGAAGGTGAAGATGGCTTGAGGGCCATGACCGCTGGCCGAAAGAAATGAAGCCAGGCCGGCGTGAAGGTCGGGGCTGACTTCCAGCACCTGTTGACGCATGCCCGGGCGCCGGTTGATGGAAGCCCCGAACGCCTGCACCCGCTCCTGGCGCGAACTGGTGCCATCGAGCGGTTCGGTTACCGCCAGAATGTCGCGGTAGCCTTGCGCCTGCAGGTGATCCAGGGCTTGTTCGACGGCGTCGGCATTGTCCAAGCCGACCAGGTCGACATTGAGTTCAGGCAGTTGACGGTCCACCAGCACCATGGGCATGTCGCGCTGCAGGTTCAGCAGTTCGCCGGGATGATGGCCGAGGGTGTTCACGATCAGGCCCTCGACGTTGTAGGACTGCAGGGCCACCAGGTGATGGCGCTCTTGATCGTCGTCGCGGTTGGTGTTGCACACCACCAGGCTGTAGCCGTGTTGGCGGCAGGCGGTTTCGACGCCGTGCATCACCGCCACCGAATAGGGGTTGAGGATGTCTGCCACCAGCATGCCGATCAGCCGAGTCTGGCCGCGTTTGAGGCCCCTGGCCATCTGGTTGGGGCGATAGCCGAGGCGCTCGATGACTTCTTCCAGGCGCTTGGCGGTCGCCTCGGCCAGCAACTGGCGATCGCCACCGATGTAGCGCGAGACGGTGGCCTTGGACACACCGGCCACACGGGCTACTTCGCTGATGGTCACCCGCTCGCGGGCATTGGCAGGCAAATCGGTCATGGGTGTCCCTTGTGATTATTGTCGGTGACAGGCTATGAAACCGGTTTCAATACACCAAAACCGGCGCGTTTCGTCACCTACCGTTCGTCGGCAAGTTTACACGTTCCCGGTAGGAGCAGCCTTGTGCTGCGAAGAGGCCAGTACCCGCCACGAATTTCTGTGGTCTGTACCGACCTCTTCGCAGCACAAGGCTGCTCCTACAGGGGGGCATGCAAGCTCTGAATTTTGCGCAGTATTAGTGGCTCGTCACCTGCCCAAGGTCATCCCCAGAGGTGTGTTTCAGGTCATCCGTGCGCAGCTTGGCGATATCGTCGGCCTTCACCGCCCCGCCCTGGTTGCCCCAGCTGGTGCGAATGAAGCTCACCACATCAGCGACCTCCTGATCGCTCAGGCGCCAGCCAAACGCCGGCATGGTGAAGTTCGATGGGGCCGTGTGCGTCGCAGGCACCTTGCCACCGGCCAGCACCACATGGATCAGCGAGGTGGCATCAGCGGTCTGCACCACCGGGTTACCAGCCAGTGCCGGGAACACCCGGCTATAGCCATGGCCATCGGTGCGGTGGCACGCCGCGCAGTTGTCGATGTACACCGACGCCCCACGCTTGCTGTCATCGCCGTTCCACAGCGCCTCGGCGACCTGCTTGTCATACGCATGCGGCTGGTCATCGGGGTTGCTGGGCGGCAGCGTTTTCAGGTACCGGGCAATGGCCGTCAGGTCAGCCTCGCTCATGTACTGCATGCTGTGCTCGACCACATCACTCATGCCTCCGAACACCGCACTGCGGTCGCTTCGGCCGGTCTTGAGAAACTGCACCAGCTGCGCTTCGCTCCAACTGCCCAGGCCATCCTTGTGATCACCGCGCAGGCTCTTGGCAATCCAGCCTTCAAGCGGGGCGCTGCCTGCCAGAAACTGCTCGCCATCCTGCGGGCTCAGTGCCTTTTCCTGCATGGTTAGGGCGCGCGGGGTATGGCATGCGCCACAGTGCCCCAGCCCTTCGACCAGATAAGCACCGCGGTTGACGACCGGGTCGGCAGCAGCCGAGGCCTGCCAGGCCTTCACCTGCGGCGCGAACAAACCCCGCCAGATCGCCAGCGGCCAGCGCATGCTCAACGGCCAGGGGATGTCCGTCGCCTTGTTCGGCTGCGCCACCGGCTCTACGCCCTGCATGAAGTAGGCATACAACGCGCGCATGTCGTCATCGCTGACGCGTGCATACGAGGGATACGGCATCGCCGGGTACAGCGTGCTGCCGTCCTTGCCGACGCCATGGCGTACGGCCTGGTCGAAGTCTTCGAAGCTGTAGTTGCCGATGCCGCTGGCATCAGGGGTGATATTGGTCGAGTACACCGTGCCGATGGGGGTTTCCATGGGCAGCCCGCCGGCGAATGGCTTGCCGCCCTTGGCCGTGTGGCAGGCCACGCAGTCGCCCGCGCGCGCCAGGTACTCGCCTTGCTTGACCAGCGTGCTGTCAGCCTGGGCTGAAAGGCTTGCACCACACAGGATGGTGGCGATCAACAGTGTCTTCATGCTCATCGCTCCTCAAGCCTGAACCAGTGGGCCAGGGTTTTTCAGGTACTGCTCACGGATCGCCCGTGCAGACCAGTACGTCAATGCCGCGACCAAACCGGTCGGGTTATAACCCAAGCCCTGCGGGAATGCCGACGCCCCTGGGACGAAAACGTTGTGGACGTCCCAGCTCTGCAGATAGCGGTTAAGCGCACTGGTCTTGGGGTCAGTGCCCATGATTGCGCCACCGTTGAGGTGGGTGGTCTGGTAACTGGCAGTGTTGAAGTGTTCCTTGACCTTTTTGCCCAACACCGCAATGGACTTCGGGTTCATCGCCTGGGCGATCTTGCTGAGCTTGTCGACCATGAACTGATTCATCTTGATGTCGTTTTCCTGCCAGTCGAAGGTCATGCGCAGCAACGGCTGGCCAAAGGCGTCCCGGTAGGTCGGGTCCAGGTCCAGGTAGTTGCCACGGTACGACTGGTGCGCGCCATGCGCGTCCATGGAAACCTGGTGGGTGTAATAGTCGGCCGTGGCCTTTTTCCAGGCGCTGCCCCAGATGGGCGTGCCGGGCGGGTTGGCGATACCGGCGATCGGGCGGCTGCCCGCCTGGTTGACCCACATGGGTGAGCCACCGACAAAACCGTGCGGCCCGTGATCGAAGTTGTCAGCGTTGAAATCATCGATCGCAATGCCGTTACCGCCAGCACCGATGAAGTTGTTGGTGTAGGTGTCCTTGTCGAAGAACGCCTTGACCGTGCCCATGTTCTGGTACGCGAAGTTGCGCCCGACAACGCCTTCGTTCTTGACCGGGTCATAAGGCTTGCCGATGCCGGACAGCAGCATCAGGCGCACGTTGTTGAACTGGAAGGCTGCGAGAATCACCAAGTCCGCCGGTTGTTCCACCTCCCGGCCTTGGGCGTCGATGTAGGTCACGCCTGTGGCTTTGCGCTTGCTGTCATCCAGGTTCACGCGCAGCACATGGGCATTGGCGCGCAGCTCGAAGTTCGGCACCTGGCGCAGTGCGGGCAGGATGTTCACGTTGGGCGAGGCTTTGGAGTACATGTAGCACACGTAGCCGCTGCAGAAGCCGCAGAAGTTGCACGGCCCCATCTGTGCGCCGTACGGGTTGGTGTAAGGGCCCGACGTGTTGGCCGAAGGCAGGTTGTAAGGCTTGTAGCCGAGGCTGGTGGCGGCCTTTTCGAACAGTTTTGCCGATACCACGTTTTTTTGTGCAGGCAGCGGGAACGGGTTGGAGCGATCAGGCGCATAGGGGTTGCCGCCCTTCCCTTCACCCACCACCGCGCCGTTCACGGTCCAGGCCTGGCCCGAGGTGCCGAACACCTTCTCGGCAAAATCGAAGTACGGCTCAAGCTCCTGGTAGGTGACGCCGAAGTCCTGGATGGTCATGCCTTCAGGGATGAACGCCTTGCCGTAGCGTTCTTCGTAATGGCTGCGCATGCGCAGCTCGATCGGGTCTACCCGAAAATGCACGCCGGACCAATGCAAGCCCGCGCCGCCCACGCCCTTGCCTGGCAAGAAGGCGCCCAACTGGCGGTTGGGCAACGCAACGTCGTTGACGCTGTGACGGATGGTGACGGTCTCTTTCGACACATCGACGAACAGCTTCTTGCGCACGCTGTAGGTCAGCTCATCGATCACCTGCGGGTAGCTGCCCTCAGGGTAGGTGTCCTGCATTGGCCCGCGCTCGAGAGCGACCACCTGCAGCCCCGCCTCGGTCAATTCCTTGGCCATGATCGCGCCGGCCCAGCCGAAGCCCACGATCACGGCGTCTACTTTCTTCAACACATTCGCCATGCTTCAGGCCCTCTCGCCACGGATCGACACTGCCGGGAACGGGTAAGGCTCGTTGCGCTCGACCCAGTCCATGAAGTCTGCCCGTGCACCGGGGAAGCCGATCTGGGTCCAGCCCACCATGCCTTTGTTGCCACCGTGAATCGGATCGCAGAAGAACCCCTCGCGGGTGTTCTGTACCAGCAAACTGAAAAACAGCGTGGCCGGCAGCGCGTCGAACACCAGCTCACCGGCTTCGACCTTGGCGAGAATGCGGTCTCGGGTAGCGCTATCTTGCGCAGCAAACACTTGGCCCGAGTTGGCTTTGCACCAGCCGTCCACGGCAGCGATGCCCAGCCGGTAGATCTGTTGCGGGCTGAGTTGCAGTTGGTAGCCCAGTTCTGGTGGGGCGTCGGCGTTAAATGGCCCCTGCATGTACCACTGGGCGCCAGTGGCATACGGGGTATTCATCTGGCGGTCGATGAACTCGGCGGCACCCGCTTCGAGCGCACCTGGGCCCAGTTCGTCCGCAGGGATGATGCGGGCTACGGCCGCTTGCACGAAGGCCCATTCTTCGGCGGTGAAAAAGGTTGGCTGATAATCGCCCGCAGGCGCAGCGACAGGCACCTTGGGCTCACGCACAGGTTCGGCCAACAGTTGGCTGGCACCCAGGCCCAGCCCGGTGCTGGCCACGGTGGCGACCGGTATCAAGGTCAAGGTCTTGCGCAGGAATTCCCGGCGCGGATTGTCTGGGGCATGCTCAGGCATTTCAAATCCTCATCAGCGGTAGGGGCGGCCTTGGTTTGCGCCATCTGATTTTTCAATGGGGTACTCGCGCAAGCGGGCGCGTGTAGAAGACAGCCGAATAATCTAGCGCGTTCAGAAATGTTTTGAAACCGGTTTCATTCTTGACATTGTTGGCCTTCAGCAATAATGCCCAACATCGCGGATAAGGTATTTTTCACATCAGCCTCACCCTCTGGCGACATCCTGCTACCTAAAGTGCGCGCACTCTCAAAGGATCCGAGCCACCGGTTCCGGTCCGTTGTACGCGCTCACTGGAGTGACAGCATGCTGCATGGCGTCATCGACACCCCGCCGGCCCTTAAGCTCGCCCGGCACTACCGATTGCCCCGCGCCAAAGCGCTGCTGGTGGCGATTTGTGTATCGGTTGCGCTGGTGGCTCTCGCCGCATGGGCTGCCGCACGCCCTGCCCTTGCAGACCTTGGCAACCCGCATACGTTGCACAGCAGTGGCTTGCACAGCGCCTGGTCCAAGGGTTCTGTCATTGTGGTGATTCGTCACGCCGAACGCTGCGACCGCTCACGGGGTGCCTGCCTGGACGACCCCACTGGTATTACCCTGGCGGGCAGCCGGGTATCCGCCGACGTCGGCCAGGGCCTGCAACGCCTTGGCCTGCGCAGCGCCGATGTGTGGGCCAGCCCGGAAATGCGCACCCGGCAAACCGCGCAGTTCATGTTCGGCAAGGCTATCGCCACCCAGGACTGGCTCAACCAGTGTGACCACACCTTCGCCAGCAATGCCTTCGCCCACAAGCAACCCGGCCGCAACCTGGTGTTGGTCAGCCACAGTAGCTGCCTGGAGCAGATGGAACGCCAGCTCAACGTCGACACTGATGCGGATTCCAACCGCTACGCCAGCGCGCTGTTCATCACCCAGGGCGAAGATGGCAAGGCCCGCGTGCTGGGCCAGCTGGATGCCAGCCAGTGGCGCAAACTCGCTGATGCCCGGGAAATCTGACCATGCCTGTACCTTCACGCGCCGCCTTCTACCGCAACAACCTGCTGCTACCGCTGCTGCTGGCGGGCATCGTCTTCGTCGCCTTCGACCTGACCGAACTCGACCGCTGGATCAGCAACCTGCTGATCGACCCGGCCACCGGCCAGTTTCCGCTGTTGCACAATCAATGGTTCGAAAAGATCACCCACAAGTGGCCACGGGTATTACCGAACTGGACCGGTGAACTGGCCGTGATCGGCTCGCTGCTGTCGTTCGCCTGGCCGCGCCTGGACAATCACCCGCAATGGGGCCTTACGCGGTGGCTGGAAACCGCCCGAATCGCGCCGGTATTGCGCTTCACGACCCACCACCGTCGCGACTTGTTGTTCGTGGTGGTCGCCTTCGCGCTGTGCACCACCGTCATCCATTACCTGAAAAGCCATACCAGCGTGTACTGCCCGGTGGAAACGACGCTGTACGGCGGCCAGCAGGTGCGGGTCGAGTGGTTCGAGCACTTCTCCTGGCTGGACAAGGCTGGCGATGGCCGATGCTGGCCAGGCGGGCATGCGTCCAGTGGTTTCACCTTGCTGGCCCTGTACTTCGTGGCGCTACGCCACCGCTGGATGCATGCGCGCAAGCTGCTGGTGGCGATCCTGTTGCTGGGGTTCGTCTACGGCACCACCCGCGTGCTGCAAGGGTGGCACTACATGTCCCACACGTTTTGGGCAGGTCTGTTCGTCTGGTTCACCACCTGGGCCACTGCCTTGCTGTTCTATGGGCGCCTGGCCTTGCAGGCGCCAAATCACAGCCCTGCAAGGCATTGTTCCCCAGCCCATTCGATCAGCTCACTACCCTTGCAAGCCCAGCTTTGCGCCGAGCAAGAACCGCATCGAGATGCTTGAAAGCACTTTTCGCCTTCACTAGCTGCAACCAAGTGTTTCTTAGCAGAGTAGAAATCGAACTTTCCTACACGTTTATAGGACGCTCAATACTCACCCATGAATTGATTCCTCGTTAGTGTTCAGGCTTCAGCCAAATGCTTGCGTCTGGCCGCATGGTCGGCCCATGCCCAGTGCATACGCTGCCCGCCCAAACACGAGGACCAGGAATGTTCAGTGAGCCCGATGGCACTGGTAAAACAGTGCCCACCAACACCCCAATCCTGCTTGAAGTCGTGCGTGGGGATCAGCCATCGCATACCCGTGCACGACGTGAAAGCACCGCCACTGCGCAAGCTGCCGGCATTACCCCGGAGCCCGCAGTTGCTCTCCGTCATCCCCGCCGAAGTTCTCGAGTCGCTCAACGTCATCTTGCAGCAGTAGCGGGCAAGTGCTCGTCATGACCGTACTCAGGCACTTTCGGGGGAATTCACATGCCTAGCCAATCCGATTTGCGCTTCACCTTCCAGCCGCTGGTCGGCCAGGTTGAGTTTGAAGTGGTTTCGTTCGAGCTCGACGAAGCGGTCAGTACACCTTTCCAATTAAGCCTGGAGCTGGTCAGTTACCAAGACGATGTCGATTTTGGCCAGCTGCTCGACAAACCGGTGCTATTCACCCTGTGGCGGGGAGACCGCCCGTTGCGCTACGTGCACGGCCTGGTCAGCACCTTCAGCCAAGGAGAGACAGGTTTTCACCGTACGCGTTACCGCGCCTTGGTCGAACCCACGCTGGCGCGGGCCGGGCTGCGCTCGAACTGGCGCATCTTCCAGGAAAAAACCGCCACGCAAATTCTTGAGCTCATGCTCAAGCGCCAAGGCATCCTTCATTTTGAACTGCATAGCCGCGGTGAACATGCGATACGAGAGTTCTGCGTGCAGGCCGGTGAAACCGACCTGAACTTCATCGCCCGCCTGGCCGCCGAAGAAGGCTTTGTCTACCGGTTCGAGCACACACCAAAACATCACATGCTGGTCATCACCGACCGGTTACTTTCGATGGGTCAGATCAGCCGTGGTGTCATCAAGACCGATGATGACGATGAAGGGTTCGTCGATGACGATGACATCGACCCCAACGCAGTGCTGTACCACGCCAATAGCGGTGGCGTTCAGGCAACACCTTGTCTACGCAGACTGCGCTACAGCGAGCAGGTGCGCACTGCACGACAGGTGCAACGCGACTATACGTTCACCAACCCCGAATACCGCCTGGAACATCGCGCAGAAGCAAGTGGCCTGACACACCAGTCCACCGCGTACGAGCGTTTTGACTACCCCGGCCGCTACAAGTGTGAGGCGGTCGGCGTGCCCTTCACCGCGACCCGGATCACCGCGCTGCGCCATGATGCCTGTATTGCCGAAGTGCAAGGCGATGATGTGCGCCTGCAACCGGGGCTGAGCTTCACCCTGATTGAGCACCCGCGACAAGACTTGAACGTGCACTGGCGTGTGATCAAGGTGCACCACGAGGGTACCCAGTTCACCAGCCTGCAGGAGGAAGCCGCCGGGGCCAGGCAAGGCACGCGCTATAGCCAAGACGCCGTACTGGTGCCAGGCAGAACCGAATGGCGCCCAGCGCCGTTGGCCAAACCACGCATTGACGGCCCGCACATGGCCACCGTCGTCGGCCCAGTTGGCGAGGAGATCCATTGCGACCAGTGGGGCCGGGTCAAGGTCAGCTTCCCTTGGGACAGGGAAAGCAAAAACAATCAATTCAGCTCCTGCTGGGTGCGGGTGTCGCAAGGCTGGGCTGGTGGCAGCTGGGGCTCGATGGCCATCCCGCGTATTGGCCAGGACGTGATCATCCAGTACGTCAATGCCGACCCAGACCAGCCGATGATCACCGGCCGCACCTATTGCGGCAATCAGCTGCCACCGTACGACCTACCCCAGTTCAAGACGCGCATGACCATCAAGAGCCAGACCCATAAGGGCGCTGGCTTTAACGAACTGCGTTTCGAGGACGAGCTGGACCGCCAGGAGGTGTTCATCCATGCAGAAAAGGACCAGAACAACGTTGTAAAACATAACAAAACGACGCGCGTCGGCAACGATCGCGACGAACGGGTCGAGCGTGACGAAAAGGTTTGGATTGGCCGGGACCGCCGGGAAGAGGTCGTCCAGGACGAGTCCGTCAGCATCGGCCAAGACCGGGTGCACGAGATCGGCAATGACAACAGCCTGACGATTGGCCGGACGCACACGATCGTCACAGGCCAGGACCGCATCGAGACGGTTGGCAACCAGCGCCAGGACGTTACCAAAGCCAACCACACGGTTGAAATTGGTGGCCACCTCGAACAGGTGGTGGGTGGTCATCACCTGTTGCAGACCGGAGAAGCCATCCGGCACACCACCAAGGTTTATGACATACAGGTCAGCGAGAGCCTCACCATCCGGAGCCCAGGCGGGCTGCTGCGAATCGATGGGGCCGGTGTCACGCTGGACGGCGTGGCACTGGCCTTCAAAGGGCCGGTCAACCAGCAGGCAAAGGGCAGCCATTTCACAACGTCGACCGCGGGCATTCCAGAGCCCGGCGAACCCGTTTGCCTCAGTTGTTTGCTGAAAGCGATCACAAACGGCCACAACATGATCCGGATGGCAGGAGCGCACTGATGCCCAGTCCATTCGTCAGAGCACTGGTCAAGGTCCTGCGAACATCCGACCGGTACCGCCTGAGCGCGGTTGTGGAAATGGCAGATCTTCCACCCGAGGTTCGGGAAAACCTGACTCAGTACTACTCGCAGCGCTGCTGGCCACTGTTGCAGCAAGCCCAATTCAGCAACTTGCAGGCAGTGGGCCCGTGGCTGTTCGGTTCGCGTCCTGGCTCCGATGTTTCAGCCCAGTACGACTTTCAATGGCAGCTCGAACAAGGTGCAGGCGGCGCCGTATGTGGCTGGATAATCAGCGCATTGCCACCTGCCGAACTCGCCCTGCACTTGAGCCAGGCCAACATCGTCACAGGCGCAGATGGCCATTCGTACCTTCTGCGCTACCACACCGCTGCTGCCCTGCAAGCGCTCGATAGCCACCGTCACTTGCCTGGGGTGAGCGAATGGTTGGCACCCATCCATCACTGGTGGGCACCTGTAGCACATCCGCACAAGACGCTGTGGTTGCAAATAGCGGGCGGCGATCAACCTCACGCTGCGCATGTCACGCCGATCACACTGGACGAAGCTTGCTGGGCAGCATTGGCCGGCGACCCGCTGAGCTACCAACTTGCCGATGTACTGAAGGACGGTCAGCACTGCCCAGCCTTGGCGGGTGCCTGCCACGGCACGCGCGTCGGCCTGATCCAGCATTACCTCAACCAGGCACGCGAGCAAGGCCTGGCCCGTGAGGAGGATCTCATCACCTATGTACTGATGATGGCTCGCGACGGTGATCAGCTCAACACCTCACCGGCCTGGCAGGAGGCAATCGTCGCCACCCGCGAACAGCACACCGCCCTTATCGACAACGTGCAGCGACGCCTGCGCACAAAGGACTAAAACACACGCCCATGGATTCGCTCACCGACACGCTCGACCTGTGCAGACGTATCACAACCGGCTACCGCCCCGCGCTACGCAACAGCCCCGTCGCCGACTGCACCCGCCGCTTCGAACTGCTGCCCTTGCGCTATGCCGCCGTTGGCGGCAACCCGGCACAACGCGCCCGGTTGCCCAAGTTGCCGGGCTACCTCAGCCCCTTTCAGGAGGTGGCTGCACTGACCCACTCCAGCTACGCCATCCGCCCGCTGCGCGAAGGCTTTCTTTACCTGCTGATCAAACGCCACAGCGCACCGGCGCACGAATGGCACAGCCAGTACCGCGTGGCGCCGAATGGCTCACTGTTGTACATCAGCGCCGACGCCCCTTGGGAGCCTGCCCCTAGCGCAGGCAACCTGGAGGACATCGTCCGCGCCTTCGGCTGGACCATCACGCTCTACGACCTGGACGACATCCAGGAGCTGCGCCCGTTGTTCAGCCCCTCCCCGCTCACGCCGCGCATGCTCGACAACTACCGCCTGCTCGAAGACGAGTACCGCAGCAGCCTGCCCGCGATCGATATCGCAGGGTTCATTCAACCCTCTGACGCGCCGCCACAGCCCCACGTGCTCAAGCACGACCAACTGAACTGGGTAGCCGACTTCAAGGCCCAGGACGACGCAGACCTGCAGGCCCTGCTCGACCAGCAGCCATTCAACAACGCTCAGATCGTGTCCCCGCACGCTTCACGGCAAGCCCTGGCGCCGCCCATGAATCAAACCAAGCCGCGCGGCGCCGCTATCGTGATCGAGGATGCCCTCGGCATTACCCAAGAGCTCAATGCCTGGCGCAACGCAGCCGTCGAAGAGGTGAAGACCCACTGGCTGCAGCGCGTTGTGGAGCCCGGCGTGGACAATGAGCGCAAACTACTTGTTGCGCAGTCGTTTCTGGAGATCGAGAAGCTCTACCCGCAGATGATGGCCGAGCGCATCGTCAAGCGTGAGGTCATGGCCGAGGCCGTGCGCAAGCAGCCGGTGACGCCTGTGGACTTCTATGGGTTCACCGACCACGCTCGCCAGCAGGCCGATGCACATGACGCCCGGATGAAACCTCATCTGGCGCAGTACGAACGCGAAGTCCGGGCCAAGGTTCAGGCCCGCCAGGATGCTGGCGAATTCAGCAATAAGTTCGACCAGAAATACGGCCATCTGGTCGACCGCCAAGCCATGCACGATCAGCTCGCAGGCTTCGAGCAAGCGATGCAACAAGCCCAGCAAGCTGCAGAAGACCGCGCCAAGGACCATACCCGATGGCTCCTCAGCGAACGCCTGCTGCAGGCCCTGGACCGTTACGACAATGCCGACCTGATCAATGGCTTGGCCTTTGCCGAGCAAACCGGCCAGTGCGTAATCGGCATGGAGCTCAGCGAGTGGGGCGCGACGGTACTGGACCACTGGTGGCGCAGCGATGTGGCGCATCGGGGCAATCTGGCAATGCGCGGCATCAGCTACAACCAGAATGACATCCGCGAAGCGCTTGCCGCGCTTCTGGAAGCGGCCAAGGCCGAGCCGGCCTCAGAGACGTCTTTCACGTTGCGTGAGTCGCTCGCCCGGCAGGCGCACATCGCGGCGAATGCCTTCGGGCGCATCAACACGCTGTACGAGGAGCTACAAAGCAGAAACAGCACCGCCAGCATCGGCTTGTATGCCTGGTACGTCGCGCTGGGGCGCCAAGTGCTGCGTACCGGGGCACCCAGCAGTGTGGACCGCGCGCTGCACCATGGCCTGCGCCTGACATTGTTCGCCTCGGTACATGAAACGGCTGTCGACATACGTCTGGGCGAAGCGGCTCGTAGTGGGCAGCCCTTGAACCCACAGCGCAGTGGTGCCCAGGTTGCACGCTATCTGGACCAGGCCTGGGCTGAAGGCCTGATGCAGGCCAACAACAGCGACTTCTACAAGGTGCGTGCTGCAGGCCTGGTGTGTTTGCTCGAAGGCATGCTGATGGCCTTCAAGGCACGCGAGCTGCCTGACAGTGATGCACGGGTGAAAACCGAACTCTTGGCTGCCGCGATGACTACGGCGGCGGCGGGCTTCGAGATTGGCGCCAGTTATGTGGACCAGGTGGTGACGCGGTATGGCGCGAATAGTGTGACTGGGAGAGGGCGGCGGCGAGCTTGGGGAGGTTGAAACTTTGGGGGAGTTTGGCGGGTATGGGCGGGGGTGCTGGCGTGGTGGGATTTTGTAGACTGGTACAAGCAACTAGAAAGCAAACCGACTACGAAGCAAGAGTGGAAGAAATCGAGGATGCTGGCCGCTGCATACATTCTACGAGGAGCGGCAACTATTACATTATCATTGGCAGAATTTGGAACGGCCGTCGCGATTGCGAAGCCACTATTCGATCATTTGGCAAACTCAAGCTCTAATAAAATAGTAAAGCTGCTTAGCCGATCCATGGCAGGGATCGCAAACACTCTCGGCACGCAAGCTGCTCGTCTGCTGCTCGCTCGATTAGTACTGGGAGCCTTTTGGATAGGCCTCGCCCTAACGCTCATAATTTACATTCTTGAAGATGACGCACTGGAGAAATGGTGCAAACGCTGTTGTTTCCACATCGGGAATAGCGCCAGTGTTTATAAGGAAGAAGATGAATTGAACGCTCTATATTCCGCGTTTAGTGAGGTTTTGTAATGTACTTGATCGAATGGGGATTTTGGCAGATGGCAATCGAGTCAGAAGCCACGCGAAAAGCCTCCGAAGCACAGATGACACCTTCAGAGAAGCGATCAGCTAAAGACTTCTACGAGGGGGATCTGGCAGAAGATATCCATTTCCGGTCGGTCAGCGAAAAACCGCATACGCGCGGCCCCGTGTTCGCCTTCAACGATGTTTTTATGGAGATGCGCTGCGGTGGCTCAGAAGAGAAACGTGGACTCCTTACACTTGCGATGCTCGTCGGAGTTATGCCAGTCATAGCAGTCACGACAATCACCGCATTAAATTTCCTTTGGGTTGATATAACGGTTCCAGCTTCACGCTCATTTATAACTTTGGCACTCACCCTTATCATGATGCTAGTCGCTGGCACCGCACTGTATCTATACTCAAAATATGGGTTAAAAATCACTCGCTTGGAGATGCTGACCAGCCGCCACCTACTCATTCGCTTCAATCGAAGAACCCAACAGGTCCACCTCCATCGACCAAGTTATTGCGGCGGCATCGTAACTTTCCCCTGGAGAACAACCGGAAGCACAGGCCTGTATCCAGAGGACGACTCACTCAGCGTAGGCGTGAGACTAGGCCTGATATGGCACCCCAGCCATACCGGCCTCCCCCACATGGAAATGGCCTTCGTCGGCAAGCAAGGCCAAGGCGGCAGCGAGCTCCGCGACGAATGGGAGTTCATCCGCCGCTACATGGAAGAAGGCCCTCACGCCGTCCCCCGCCCCCGTCTTAGCACCCAGTTACCCTCGCCCATCCAGGCATTCAGCGCCCAATTCGAAGGCCTCGGCCGTTTCTTCCGCAAAAGCAGCTGGCTGTTCAAACTCGCCCTGCTCATGGTCTGGCCCGCTTTCGTCATTGTCGGCACCGCGCACTGGTTCAGCCTGCTGCTGTGCTGGCGACCGCGCTGGCCAAAGGTGATCCGCGAGGCTGGCTTGCCCGGCAAACCAGTGCCTCCACCCACCACCTTGAGTGACTACCCGCCCGACATCCAGGAACGCCTACTCGCCAATGCCGACCGTTGGCAACTCAAGCCCGGCAAGCGCCCCGAGAAGAAACCACGCAAACCGCGTACGCCCAAAAACCCAAAGGTGTTCGATTGATGTCAACTATCACCGAAACGCTAGACCTTTGCAGCCGTCACAACCGGCTACCGCTCCGCGCTACGCAACAGCCCCCGTCGCCAACTGCTCCGGAACAATAGGATTTTTTGGACGACCTAAATTCGGTTTTCAGCGAGGTCTTAAATTGTATTTGATCGAATGGGGATTCTGGCGGATGGCAACCCAATCAGAGTCGGCACGCAAATCGCTTGAACTAGAAATGACGTCAGCAGAGAAGCGCGCTAATCGAGATTTCTATCAGAGCGACCTGGAGGAAGAGATTCATTTCCAAACTGTCAGCGAAAGGCCTTATGCAAGAGGTCCGGTTTTTGCTTTTAACGAAATATTTCTAGAAATGCGCTGTGGAGGATCTGAAGAAAAGCGCGGCCTCATTACGCTCGCAACTCTCGGCGGGATAGCTCCGGCCGCCCTTATCTCAATAACCATCACCATTGGTTTCATATGGTTAGACATAACCGACCATGAAACCCGCTCCCCAATTACGATACTCACCACCCTTATAATGTTATCCGCTTCTGCGACCATCATTTACTTATATTCGAAGTATGGCGTTCGTCTAACCAGACTGGAAATGTTGACCAGTCGCCATTTGCTTATTCGCTTCAATCGAAAAACCCAGCAAGTCCACCTCCATCGGCCAAGTTATTGCGGCGGCATCGTAACGTTCCCTTGGAAAACAACCGGAAGCACAGGCATCTACCCTGAGGACGACTCACTCAGCGTAGGCATGAGACTAGGCCTGGTCTGGCACCCCAGCCGTACCGGCCTCCCCCACATGGAAATGGCCTTCGTTGGCAAGCAAGGCCAAGGCGGCAGCGAACTCCGTGACGAATGGGAATTCATCCGCCGCTACATGGAAGAAGGCCCACACGCTGTCCCCCGCCCCCGTTTGAGTACCCAATTACCCTCGCCCATCCAGGCATTCAGCGCCCAATTCGAAGGCCTCGGCCGTTTCTTCCGCAAAAGCAGCTGGCTGTTCAAACTCGCCCTGCTCATGGTCTGGCCCGCTTTCGTCATCGTCGGCACCGCGCACTGGTTCAGCCTGCTGCTGTGCTGGCGACCACGCTGGCCGAAGGTGATCCGCGAGGCCGGTTTGCCCGGCAAGCCAGTGCCATCACCCACCACCTTGAGTGACTACCCGCCAGACATACAGGAGCGCTTGCTTGCCAATGCCGACCGTTGGCAGCTCAAACCCGGCAAGCGTCCCGAGAAGAAACCACGCAAACCGCGTACGCCCAAAAAGCCGAAGGCGTTCGTCTGATGTCATCCATGACCGACACGCTCGACCAGCGCAGGCGAACCACATGCAGCTACCGCCCTGCGTTAGGTGGAAACCCCGCTCAACGCCCCCGCTTAATCAGCGAGGCCCTGTAATGTATATTGTGGAGTGCGGCCTATGGCGAATGGCCACAGAATCAGAGGTCGCGCGTAACAAATTCGACAGCGAAAGAAGCTCATCGGATAAACGTGCCGACGAGGATTTTTATGAAGGAGACTTAGAAGAGGACGTTCATTTCCGCTCCGTCAGCGAAGCACCCCGCACAAGGGGCCCCATATTCGCACTCAATGAAACCTATCTGGAAATGCGTTGCGGGGCCACTGAAGAGAAGCGAGGATTAATCACCCTCATGACCTTAGGGAGTTTAATTCCGATACTCTATACCGGAGCTATAACAACGCTTTACTCAATCTATCTAGACATACTATCTCCTTATGAAATCTCGCTCATCGACGTCATACTAATACTGCTTATGACAAGCATGGATTGCGCGATTATCTATTTTTATCTTAAGTACGGTTTACAACTTACACGTTTGGAGATGCTGACCAGCCGTCACTTACTCATTCGCTTCAATCGAAAAACCCAACAGGTCCACCTCCATCGACCAAGTTATTGCGGCGGCATCGTAACTTTCCCCTGGAGAACAACCGGAAGCACAGGCCTGTATCCAAAGGACGACTCACTAAGCGTGGGCATGAGACTAGGTCTGGTCTGGCACCCCAGCCTTACCGGCCTCCCCCACATGGAAATGGCCCTGCTCGGCAAGCAAGGCCAAGGCGGCAGCGAGCTCCGCGACGAATGGGAGTTCATCCGCCGCTACATGGAAGAAGGCCCTCACGCCGTCCCCCGCCCCCGTCTGAGCACCCAACTGCCCTCGCCCATCCAGGCATTCAGCGCCCAATTCGAAGGCCTCGGCCGCTTCTTCCGCAAAAGCAGCTGGCTGTTCAAACTCGCCCTGCTCATGGTCTGGCCCGCTTTCGTCATTGTCGGCACCGCGCACTGGTTCAGCCTGCTGCTGTGCTGGCGACCACGCTGGCCGAAGGTGATTCGCGAGGCCGGCTTGCCCGGCAAACCAGTACCTCCACCCACCACCTTGAGTGACTACCCGCCCGACATCCAGGAACGCCTACTCGCCAATGCCGACCGTTGGCAGCTCAAGCCCGGCAAGCGTCCCGAGAAAAAACCACGGAAACCACGCACCTCCAAATCGTCAAAAACACCGACATAAAAGCGGGCTGAACAGGCAAACGAGTGGGTCGCAACCACCGACCCAATTCCCCAATGCTGGGGGTACCGGGCCCATTGGCAATCACCGTAAAAGAAACCCACGCAACGGCCGTATCCCCCGTTGTGTGAGGCCTGCGAGTCATTTATTTCGGTTTGGCACGGCTATTGCCGATCTCCTCCCAGACGCCCCAAGTCCATGGGCCCGTTTGCAGGAGGAATTGACTCATGCTCCGACCGATACCCCACCCGCTGGCAGTGGCGATTTTCGCCGGCATGCTCCAGATCCCGGCACAGGCTGCATTGAACGCTGTCGACCCCGGCCCCTACAACCTTGCCAATGGCAACTTTGCAGGCTGGTACCAGGACAGTCATGGTCGCACCCTCGACCTGTGCTTGACCAAGGCGGTGAGTTCAAGGGTCGCCGGTGCTCCCGGCGCGCCGGCGTACATGTGCACACTGCTACCCACTCCCGGCGTGTTCGACGACACCCAACCCATCGCCTTCCCCACCAACTTCCCTGACGAAGCCTTCTGGTTCACCGCCGACGCCGCCATCGTCGACGCTGCACGGGGCATCGACCTGAGCTACGGCACGGCCATCGAGGCAGCATTTGCCGCCGAAGAGCCGGTCGAAGGCGACCAGGTCAGCTTCGCCCGGGTGCGTATTCGCGTCGATGTGCCGACTGCAGGCACCTACGTGATCACCCACCCTTACGGGGTCGAAGTCTTTGACGTACCCGCCGGTGGACGCCGAGCGATCAACATGACCCGCGACATTGGCATCGCTGGCGCTGGCGACTTCAGCGGCGCGCTCAAAGGCGATGTCGGGCCGTTCCTGCGCAGCGTCAATGGCCCCTACACCGAAGGCAGCGAGCGCTTCATCGGCGACCCGAACCTGGATGAGCGTGTGACCGGCAGCCCGTTCAACACCAACTTCGTGCGCATCGAAGGCCCGGGGGGCATCGACCTGCGGACCGAGCTGTTCTCGATCTCGGGCAAGCTTTCCGATGTTGCCCTGCCCACGCCGCTGATGCCGCAGCGCACCACCTACTCGCGGCGCACCGAGAATGGCGACCTGCACGCCCAGCAAGATGTCTTCGTCATGGCCCCGCCGCCACCGGCCGCCGTCACCCTGACCAGCCAGACGCCAAACCTGAACCTGACCGAAGCCAACGGCACCGGTGCCTGGTACGCCCAGTCGGTACTCAACCCGAATGTGCCCACCACGCTGGTACTGACCGCCGACAACAGCGTGGCCATCCCGACCAGCAGCCTGACCACGGCCAACCTGCCACTGACCGACCTGGTGACCATCACTCAGGCTGAATACCACCTGTCCACCGGGCAACTGACGCTGGTCGCCAGCACCAGTGACGAAACCAGCCCGCCCGCCCTCACCGCCCACACCGGCAACGGCACGTTGCTGGGCAACCTCAGTGGTAACGGCGCGGTGAAGACATTGAGCACATCCCTTTCGCCCATCCCACCGGCCAAAGTGCAAGTCACCAGCGCCAATGGCGGTAGCGACAGCGAAGACGTGGTGCTGGTGCCATGAACAGACAAAGGCTCAGCCCTCAAGGAGGCAGCATGAACACTTGGCCACGCCGTGCGCTGTTCGCCGCCGGTTTCTCCCTCACTGTCACCAGCGCTGCCTTCGCCGCGCTGTCCGATGTCGACCCCGGGCCCTACACCTTCGCCACCGGCGGCTACCCGATGTGGTACAAGGACGGCAACGACCTGTCGCTTGAGCTGTGCCAGTCACGCGCCACCAGTTCGCGGGTTGCCGGCGCGCCGGGTGCACCGTCCTACATGTGTACCTTGTTGCCGGAGCCGGGCATCTACGACGACGCCTTACCCCTGGTGTTCCCCGACAACTGGCCACCCGAGATGTTCTGGTTCCTGGCCGAAGCCACCATCCCGGCAGTGGGCAACAGCGGTTATGAGCTGGACGCCTATGTCGCCGGCCTTGAGGCCGCCTTTGCTGCTGAAAACCCGGTGGATGGCGACCAGCAGAGCTTTGCCCGCATCCGCATCCGCGTCTCGGTACCCCGGGCCGGTGTCTACACCATTACCCACCCCTACGGTGTCGAGACGGTCAACGTCACCACCCCTGGCCGGCGCGCGATCAACATCACCCGTGACATCGGCATCGGTGCCCCTGGTAACTTCACCGGTGCGCTCAACGGCGCGCTGGGCCCATGGCTAAGAGGCGCTGGCGGGCCGTACCTGGAGGTCAACCCAGACACCGGCGCCACCGACACCTTCATTGGTGACCCGAACAGGCCCGAGACCGTGATCGGCAGCCCGTTCAACACCAACTTCATCCGTATTGACGGCCCGCCCGGGCGCATCGAAACGTCGCTGTTCACGGTGTCTGGCAAGGTGCTCGACCAACGTGCGCAAACGCCGGTGACCCTGGAGCGCGCCACCTACTCGCGCAACGGCTCCGGCACCCGTGTGGAGGTGTTCGCCAAGGCGCCGCATGACGCTAGTCTGTGCATGCGCAATGGCCTGGCACTGATCGGCACGCCGCCTTCGTCTTGCCAGTTCAACCTGCTGACAGACAACAACGGGCTGTTCTTCAGCCAGCAGTTCGGCCAGGCCGTGCCGCCCGCCGTGGTGGTGGTGACTGCCAGCAACAGCACTGCCGGCACCCAGCCGACCGCACTGTCGAGCAAGCTGACTGACGTGGTCAAGGTCAGCACCGCACGCTACGACTGGGCCAACAAGCGCCTGTTCATCGAGGCCCGCTCCAGCGACGAAGTGGCCATCCCCGACATGCTCGCCCAAGGCTATGGCCGGATGTCCAAATCGGGCACGTTGCAAAGCCTGACCGTGAATGACCTGGCACAGCCGCCGGCCACTGTCACCGTCAAGTCGGCCCATGGCGGCAGCGATGTGGAACCGGTGATCGTGGTCGGCAATGCGCCGGTCGAGGCCGCCAACCAACCGCCGCTGGCTCAGGCCGATGTCGGCAGCACCAGTGTCGGCATCCCGCTGACCCTCAACCTGCTGCTGAACGACAGCGACCCGGACGGCAACGTACCGCTGGCCATCAGCGACCTGACCCAACCCGGTACCGGCCTTGGCGGCGTCGTGCTCAACGGCACCACCTCGGTCACCTACACCCCACCCGCCGGTGCCACGCAACCGCTGGTGGCCACCTTCAACTACCGGGCGGTGGATGCCAAAGGCCTGAAGTCGGAACCGGCCACGGTGACCATCAACGTAGCCCCCAACCAAGCGCCGACGGCCAACCCGGAAACGGTCGCCACCCTGGGCGTGCCGCTGACCATCAACGTGCTGGCCAACGACACAGACCCGGAAGGCAACCTGCCGTTGACCGTTGCCGCCGTCACACAACCCGCTGCCGGCCGAGGCACCGTCAGCACCGATGGCACGACGGTGACCTACACCCCACCGGCCACGGTGACGGCGGCCTTTACCACCACCTTCACCTACCAGGTTCGTGACTCGCTGGGGGCGCTGTCCAACGCCGGTACTGTCACGGTCAACGTGTCGCCACGCCCAGCCGCCGAGACCTTCGCGGTCACCGCAGCCACGGTCACGGCACGCTCCAACAACCGGTACAACTGGGACATCAGCGGCACCTCGTCGGTGACCACCGGCAACGTTGTGACCGTACGTGTCACCACTACCACCGGCGTGCAAACCCTGGGCACCACTACCGTACCGGTCACCGGGCGCTGGCGCCTGGCGGTCAGCAACAGCACCACGGTGATCCCGACCGCCGCGCCGACGGCGACCATCACCACCAGCCCAGGGACCACACGCACCGTCAACGTCGTCGTGCAGTAGAAGGCGGGAGAACGCCATGAAATGCCTGTATCCACTGTTGCTCTGCCTGGCCCTGGCGGGCCAGGCCAGCTGGGCCGAGGACCTGATGGACAACGCCGACCTTGCGGCCGGCAATGACCTCGGCGACCCCGTGATCATCCGCCTGTTACCGGTCGGCGCCGGCCAGGCAGCGGTGATCGAGCAGCAAGGCACGGGCAACCGCGCCGCCCTCGACCAGAACGGCCAGGCCCTGCTGGGCCGCATCGTCCAGGCCGGGGGCGCGCAAGAGGCGTACATCCTGCAAGAAGGTAGTGACCTGATGGCCAGCATCAGCCAGCAGGGATATGGCAACAGCGCGTCGATCCGCCAGAGCGGCAGCAGCAACAGCGCTGCCATCGACCAGATCGGCAACAACAACAGCGCCAACATCGTGCAGTCCGGCACGGGCCTCAACAGCTCCGTGACCCAAGCCGGCAATGGCCAGCATGTTCAGATCACCCAATACCGATAGACCTGGAGGCACCACCATGTTCAAGCTCGCTCCCCTCAGTGCCGCTATCGTCCTTGCCCTCGCAGGCCAGGTCATGGCTGCCGACAGCACCTCGACCCAAACTCAAGACGGCAAGGAAAACATTGCCGAAGTGACCCAGACCCTCGCGCCGTTCGCCTCGGCCACCCAGTCGCAGACCGGCAAGGGCCACAACCACCTGGCGGTGCAGGCCAACAGCACCAGCGATATCCAACAAAGTGCCACCGGCTCGTACAACGCAGGCTACGCCGAGCAGTTGTTCGAGAATGGCAGCCAGATCACCCAGCAGGCCGGGGGCAGCTACAACGACGCCTTCGCCAGCCAGTCGCTGGGCGAGAACAACCAGTCGCTGCAGACCCAGCAAGGCACTGAAAACCGCTCGACCGTGTGGCAGGACAGCCAACTGGGCAGCCAGGCCACCACCCAGCAGTCCGGCCAGCGCAACGAAGCCTTCGTCGAGCAGACCTTCGGCGGCAGCAACAACCAGAGCATGATCATCCAGGCAGGCGCCGACAACTACGCCGCCGCCGAGCACCTGACGCATAACGACGGCAACATCCAGATCTACCAGGACGGCAAGGAAAACTGGGCTTACGGCGACCAGCGCGACGGCGAGGGTGGCACCATCGGCCTCAGCCAGACCGGTACCGGCAACTCGGTGGAGGTCTGGCAAGACACACAAGTTGGCAGCCAGGCCAACGTCACCCAGACCGGCCAGCTCAACGAAGGCTACATCGACCAGAGCTTCGGCGACGCTAACAAGGCCACCCTCACGCAAAAAGGCAAGGCCAACGCCAGTTGGTCGGACCAGTTCGAGAGCAACAACTCGACCACCACCATTTCGCAGACCGGTAACAACAACCTGCACTACACCTACCAGAACGGCGAAAACCTGAACTTGACCGTGACCACCCAAGGCAACGGCAACAAGATCACCGCCAGCAACTGGAAAGGCGACAAGATGGGCGGCCAGTTCGGCGTCAACCAGACGGCCGTGATCAACCAGTACGGTAACGGCAACGGCGTCAACCTGACGCAGAACGGCGACAACCACCTGGCCACGCTGAACCAGACCGGCAACAACAACGCGATGCAGACCAAGCAGGCCGACAGCAACAACGAACTGTTCTTCGAGCAGAACGGCACCGACAACATCCTGGTCGCCGACCAGCGCGGTACCGACAACTATGCCTTCGGCCGCAGCGAGGGCACCGGCAACGTCATCAACCTGGACCAGTCCGGCTATAGCAACCAGAGCTACACCAACCAGCTCTACGGCAGTGGCAACGAGGCCACCATCAAGCAGGCCGACAGTATCAACGTCGCCTACGTGACCCAAGGTGGCCAGGGCAACAAGGCGTTCGTCGACCAGAGCGGCATGGCGCAAACCGCCACCATCAGCCAGCTGGGCAGCGCGAACATGGCCACTGTGACCCAAAAATAACCTGCTCCCCCCTTGAACCGCGGTGCTCACTCTCCCTGGTGCCGCGGTTCCTTTTTATTGTTTCCCTGCTACCTCACCGCCCTGTGTAGGAGCAGCCTTGTGCTGCGACGAGGCCGGTGACATCAGCGCAAATTTACTGTGTTTTCACCGGCCTCTTCGCAGCACAAGGCTGCTCCTATGTATGGACTCGCCCACACTGTCTAGCTGCTTTTGAACTTAGGAACCCGGTTGCATCTATGTATCAGGCCTATTCGAGGAAGCTTTTTGCTTCTGGCCAACATCGTGGTGAGCTCGCAGCGTGCCGTTTACATTGAGGCCATTCATCAGGCCTGTAGGAGCAGAGGCATCTGTCTGCGACGGTCTTACCAGGGGTCAATGTTCACTAGCAGGGGTTGGAGCGCTCGGCGCCCCGGTGGCATTGCTCGGTTGATCAGAGGCTCATAGCAGCCTCCGAGTTGCTGTTCGGTTTGCGCTGATATACCTGATCGCTCTGCAACAAGGCCCAGATAATGCGCAGATTTCGATTAGCCAGTCTGATCGCCGCCTCCTTGCGTCCAAGGCGGGATAGCCAGCGTAAAAGGCGGTGATCGTCTGGCTGATCGGAATCAGGCCTTAGCTGACTCAAGACAGCATGCGCCCCCTGGATCATCAGGCTGCGTATGTAGCCATCACCTCGCTTGCTCATCCTGCCCAGCCTGATTTTGTTTCCGCTGCTGTGCTGGTCGGGCACGATACCGAAGAAGGCGGCATACATTCGGCCACTGGCGAAGCGGCTAGGCTCGGTCTGTTTCGCCACGATCGCCGTGGCAATGATTGGGCCCACGCCACGAATGGTGATCAACCGCTGTGCGACCTTATCTTCCTGGGCTGTCGCTTCAAGCCGCCTACTCAGCGTCGCAATGCGTTCACCCAGAGAGAGCCAGTCAGTCAGCAGCTCATCGAGCAACTCGCGCAACAAGTCGGGCAGAGGTAAAGAGGCATCTTCAAGAGCCCGTGGCACATGCGAATTGATCGCCGCATCGCCTTGAGGCATGGAGACGCCATGCTCTAGCAGCAGGCCACGTATCTGATTACCCAGCGCTGTATGCCGCTTGATGTTGCCGCGCCGGACACGGTGCAGCGCTTGAATAGCCAGTGCTGTAGTGCTCTTGATCGGGATTGAGGCAATACTGGTATCGCGACCGGCACGCAAAATGGCATGGGCGTCGTTACGGTCATTCTTCGCGCCGCTGCGGTGTTCGGCAACGCGTTGCGCAGGCAGGATCCGAACCGGATTACCCTTGGCCTGCAGTAGTCTGGCCCAGGCTTGCGCACCAGGACCGCACTCCATTAAGACAGTCACCGTCACTGGCAGCTTGATTAGAAAATCATGGAAATTTTGACGGGATTTGATGCGATTTTCGTAGATCACCCGACCGGTAGCATCCTCGCCTGCTAACTGGAAGACCTGTTTGGCCAGGTCTACGCAGAGGGTTGTGCAAAGCTCCACATCAGTGGAAGACAGGGGATCGTGCTTCGAACTATGCTTCTTCATGGTCTCGCCCTCGCTGCCGTTGGCTTCTTTGAACGCCACCGTGGCACTGTGATGCCTCGGCGGGGGCGAGTCCATCGATTACACGGGGAGCGCATGAGGCGGGGTAGAATGAAACACCGTAAGCCTGGTGCTGCTTCCATGATCCAGTCCGACCTCGACCTGTTCGGCCCCCAGCCGCAACGCCTGGCGAGCCATACCGTGCTGCTGCCCGGCTTCGCCCTGGCCGAGCTCGAGGCCTTGTTAGACGCTTTGCGCCCGGTGCTGCGCGCCGCGCCGTTCCGGCACATGCACACGCCTGGTGGCCTACACATGGCTGTCGCACTGACCAATTGCGGGGCACTGGGCTGGGTCAGTGACGAGCACGGCTACCGCTACACCCTGACCGACCCGCAGAGTGGCCAACCCTGGCCCGCGTTACCGCCGGTGCTGCTCGGCCTGGCAAACCGCGCTGCGGCCGTCGCCGGATTCGACGACTTCGTGCCCGACGCTTGCCTGGTCAACCACTACTTGCCAGGCACCCGTTTGAGCTTGCACCAGGACCGTAACGAGCAGGACTTCAGCCAGCCGATCGTGTCGATTTCACTGGGCTTGCCGGCAGTGTTCCTGCTGGGCGGGCTGCAGCGCTCGGACAAGACCCAGCGTGTGCCGTTGAGCCATGGCGATGTGCTGGTGTGGGGCGGTGAGGATCGCTTGCGCTTTCATGGTGTGCTGCCCATCAAGCCCGGCGTGCATCCGCGCATGGGCGAGCGGCGGATCAACCTGACCCTGCGCAAAGCGGGCTGATCAGGTAAAAACTTGAACATCCGGGCCTGAAAGGCTTCTAAAGAGGAGCCGCGTCAGCGTTCACAAGGAGCCCATGCCCATGAAAATGCCCGGCCGCGCACCCAATACCTTTGTGCAGCTGGATTACGTACGCGATACGTTGTTCGGCCCGGTCGCCCAGAGCGTGGAATGCCAATGCCAACTCGCCGCCCTCAACCTGCAGGGCCGCCCTGCCCTTCGCTTGCACATCTGCCCGCCGCTGCCCGACAAGGTCGATCGCGCCCATAGCGTGGCGTTCGTCTGGGATGGCCGCACCTACCGCGGGGTGGTGCGTGACCAGGGCAAATGTGGCGATGGCGGGCTGAACCTCTTGCTGGAGCTGCAATAAGGTGATCAACGGCGATCAAATGCGCTGAACCTGCCCGCAACTGCGCGTCTCCATAGGAAAGAGCCCACGCCTTCTGGAGACCGTCATGAACAGTCCACTGCTCAAGCTCTTCACCCGCCCGTCCGATGCCTGGATGGAGATACGCCGCGCCGAAGAGGACCATCCGCAGCAATACCTGCCTCGGCTGCTAGCCCTGGCGCTGATCCCTGCCATTTGCCTGTTTGTCGGCACCACCACGTTCGGCTGGAGCCTGGCCGCCGAAGAACGCGTGCGCCTGAGCATTGGCAGCGCGGCGCAGTTGGCAGGCCTGCTGTACGCAGCCACAGTGGTCGGGGTCATGATCATGGGCGTGATGATTCGCTGGATGTCACGCGGCTTCGATGCGCAACCCAGCCTGCAGCAATGCATCGGCTTTGCCGCTTACTGCGCCACGCCGTGGTTTTTCGCGGGGGTGGTTGGGTTGCTGCCGATTCGCTGGCTGGCGCTGACTGCGCTATTGGCTGCTTCGGCTTATGCCAGCGTGCTGCTGTTTGGCGGGCTGCAGACATTTCTGCGGTTACGCAAGGAGCAGGCCATGCTGTTCGCCGCCTGTGTGTGGGGGGTTGGGCTATTGGTGCTGGTAACCATCCTGGTGTCGATGATCCTCTTTTGGTTCAACGGCCTGATGCCGGAATATGTGCGCCCGGCCAGCCTCGGCTGACCGGGACACAAGGTGCAGGCTCAGGCAATCGCCCTTATTGGCGTGGTCGGCTTGTCACGCAGCGCATGAAGCTGCGAAAGCAGGTTCACGACGTCGCGGCAACTGTTGAGGTCCTGCAGCGCAACGCCTGTCAGGGTAACGCCCGCTTCGAGGCGCTGCCCCTGGCCCAGGCGGATGGTCAGGTGGGCGCCATCCGCGCAACTGACCTCGCAGCGATCAGGCAGGCAGGCTTGCTCGATCATCTGCCGCATCTCTAGCATTGAAACGCCTATCAACGACATTGTACGACCCTCTCTGTACTGGATGGCCTGTTGTTTAGGTACGCCTTTGCCAGGCATGGTGCCAATTGATATTGCGCATGCTCAGGCGGCCGTCCATGCGCCGGAGCAATGATGGTGCGCGGGATCATCTAGCACCTTAGTGGAAGATCACAGGCCAGCCAGGACTGTTCGATCGGCTGCACAGAGTTGACGACGAGCGGTCTCAGCTGCCCTCGGCCTGCATCTGCCCGAACCGGCCGGCATGGAAGTCGTCGAACGACTCAGCGATTTCTGCCTGGCTGTTCATCACGAATGGGCCATAGCCAACGATCGGCTCATCGATCGGCTCACCGCTGAGCAGCAGCACACTGGCGCCTTCCAGCGCCTCGAGCACAACGTCCTCACCGCCACGCTCGAGCAATACCAGGCTGGCGGGCCCGGCTTCCCGTTCCCCGTTGACCCGCACAGTCCCGCGCAGCACCACCAAGGCGGCGTTACGCCCCGCCGCTACGGGCAGTTGCAAGGTCGCTTGAGCATTCAGGCGCAAATCCCAGACATCCATCGCGGTGAAGGTCCGCGCAGGGCCTTGGTGGCCTTGGAATTCACCCGCGATCACCCGCAGGCTGCCACGCTGGTCATCCAGCGCCACCACCGGGATATCCGTGGCAAGCAACGTCTGGTAACCCGCCGCGGCGCGCTTGTCACGTGCGGGCAGGTTGACCCAAAGCTGGACCATTTCGAGTGTGCCACCCGTGCGGGCGAATGCCGGCGAATGGAATTCTTCATGGATAATGCCATTGGCCGCCGTCATCCATTGAACGTCGCCGGGGCCGATCAAGCCACCGGCCCCCGTGGAATCGCGGTGTTCGAGCTCGCCTTGGTAGACGATGGTCACCGTTTCGAAACCACGGTGCGGGTGCTGGCCGACGCCGCGTCGGTCACGTGTAGGGGTGAAGTCGTGCGGGCCGGCGTAGTCCAGCAGCAAGAACGGGCTGATCTGGCGGGCCAGGTCGTCGTAGGTGAACAGGCTGCGCACGGGGAAGCCATCGCCTACCCAGTGGGCGTGGGGGCTGCGGTGAATACCCAGAATCTTTTTCATGAGAAGTCTCCTCTCTTGGCTGGTATCA
This sequence comes from Pseudomonas kermanshahensis, assembly GCF_014269205.2. Classification (NCBI taxonomy): domain Bacteria; kingdom Pseudomonadati; phylum Pseudomonadota; class Gammaproteobacteria; order Pseudomonadales; family Pseudomonadaceae; genus Pseudomonas; species Pseudomonas kermanshahensis. The sequence goes on along the minus strand of NZ_JABWRY020000001.1, from coordinate 2,436,690 downwards.
CCTTACCAATGATGCCAATAAGCCGGTAGGCAGCTTAAATGGCATGCATCGTCTCACCTATGGAACGACAACGTCACGGTTGCAGGAAGGCCAACACCTGCTCGGCGGCCATGGCCGGGTCCTCCTGCATGAAGCAGTGCCCACCGGCGACCTGCCGCGCGCTCACGTTGGGGTTCAGCGCCGCCAGGCGTTTGACCGAATGTGGCACGAAGGGATAAGTCTGTTCGCCATACAGCACCCGCGTCGGTGTGTGGATCGCGGCCAGGTTTGCCCACATGCGCTTGGGGAACGAACTGAAAATTTCCACCTCACGGCTTGGCCGGCACTTGAGCACTACCGCCTCGCCACAATCGCCAATGGCATGCTCTACATAGGCCAGCATTGCTGCATCGGTCCAGCCTTTGAAAATGCCGCGCCCCTGCAGCGAGGCCAGTGCCGCCTCACGATCAGGCCAATGGCTGCGGCGGTTGGCCGCCTTGCGCGCCAAGGCATGGCGCTGATGCAGGCCCACCAGCGCTGCAGCCCCCATCACACCGATCATACGGCGGCTGAACAGCACCGGGTCAAGCAATACGGCCCGCTCGAACAGCGTGGGTGCGCTGGCCAGGATCAGCCCCGTGAGCACGCCACCAAAGCTGTGCCCGAGGGCGAAGCGCGGCACCTCGCCATACTCGCCACGCCCGCTTTCGAACGCCTCCACCGCCAGTTCAGCGGTGCGGTTCCACCCGCGAAACACCCCGCCATGGTCGCTGTCACCATGGCCTTGCACATCACACAGCCACAGGTCGAAATGCTCGCCCAGGCGCACCAGCAACGGCTGGTACGCCAGGCAGCAGAAGCCGTTGCCGTGCAGAAAATGCAGCAAAGGCTTGCCACTGGCGGGTGTGCGCCACCCGCGCAAGGTGAAGCCTTCGGGGCATAGGTGTGACCAGGGGATCAACTGCATCGGCTTGCTGTACTCATCGGTCTATGAAAACGCCGATTCTACAAACAGCAGCGGGTAGAGTGAAATCACCAGCAGCAAGGCCATCAGGACATTGAACAGCATCAGCCAGCGCGGGTTCTGCAACAGGTTGCGCAAAGCGCTGCCAAACATGACCCAAACCCCGACGCTGGGCAGGTTGACCAGGGCGAACAGCGCGGCGATGACGACCACGTTCATCACGTAGCCCTGGGCCGGTGTATAGGTGGTGATGGCCCCCACCGCCATCACCCAGGCCTTGGGGTTGACCCACTGAAACGCGGCGGCGCCCCAGAACCCCAGCGGCTTGCGGGCCTTGGCCGAATCCGTGCCGATTGGCCCCGAGGTCGCGATTTTCCACGCCAGGTACAGCAGGTAGGCCGCGCCGGTGTAACGCAGCACGGTGTACAACGGCGGCCACGCCTTGAACACCTCGCCCAGGCCCAAACCGACGGCCAGCACCATGACCATGAAGCCAAGGCTGATGCCCATGGCGTGCGGGATCGAGCGACGCACGCCGAAGTTCACACCCGAGGCCAGCAGCATGGTGTTGTTCGGCCCCGGGGTGATGGAAGATACGAAGGCAAACAGCACGAACGCTGTAAGCAGGTCGGCAGAGGCAAGCATGGCAGGCATTCCACAATCATTATTGGTGCTGTCACACTAACGGAGTCGCCCTGCCTTGCGACCGGTACAGTTTTGCTAAATTAAATAGATACAAATACTGTACCGATCTCATCCCGTTCAAGGAAGCCCGCCCCATGAGCCTCACTATCCGCCCCGCGGTGCGTACCGACGCCGCGCAGATTCTTGCCTTCATCACTGAGCTTGCCGACTACGAACGTGCACGCCACGAGGTGATCGCCTCGGTTGCCGATATCGAACGCAGCCTGTTCGACGAGGGCAGTACAGTGCACAGCCTGATCTGCGAGCGGGATGGCCAGGCGATCGGTTTTGCTGTGTATTTCTACAGTTATTCGACGTGGCTGGGGCGTAACGGGATTTATCTGGAAGACCTGTACGTCACGCCCGAGCAGCGCGGCGATGGTGCCGGGCGCACATTGCTGCGGCACATTGCCCGCGAGGCTGTGGAGAACGGCTGCGGGCGCCTGGAATGGAGTGTGCTGGACTGGAACGAACCTGCGATCGGGTTCTACCAGTCGCTGGGGGCCGAAGCGCAGGCTGAGTGGGTTAAATATCGACTGGATGGCAAGAAGCTGTTGGCGTTTGCCCAGGGTTGACCCCAAATACCGCCGAAATCCCCCTGTAGGAGCAGCCTTGTGCTGCGAAGAGGCCGGTAAGGCTCATAGAAATAGTGTGGCAACACCGGCCTCTTCGCAGCACAAGGCTGCTCCTACAGGTCAATGAAAGACGAACGCTGGCTCAGTTCCGTCGCCACACCGCCCCGGCAATATCCACCCGCTTGGGCAGCACCTTGTTCTGGAAAAACAGCTCCGCCGTGCGCTGCTGCGCTGCCACGATCTCATCGCTCACCGGTATCACCGGCGACGCCGGCCGATGGCTGAAGCTGCGCCGCACCACCGCCTCCGGCAAGCCCATGAACTGTGCAAGCAACTGGATGCTACCGGCTTCATCACTGCGCGTGAGCGCCTCGGCCTGGCTGATCGTATCCAGCAGTTGACCAACAAACGCCCCGTTGGCCTCGACGTACTCACGCGCCCCCAGGATGAAAGGCCCGATCAAGCCCAGCCCTTGGCCATCGGCCAACAGCCGTGCCTTGCCCTCCAGGTCAATGGCCGAATAGAACGGGTCCCAGATCGCCCAGGCGTCCACGCTGCCGCGCTCGAACGCCGCACGCGCATCGGCAGGCGCCAGGTACACCGGCTGCACATCGCGGATGCTCAACCCGGCCTTGGCCAGGCTGCGCAGCAACAGGTTGTGCGCACTCGAGCCTTTCTGCAGGGCAACTCGCTTACCCTTGAGGTCGCCGACGCTGGCCACCGGGCTGTCTTTCGGTACCAGAATCACCTCAGCCTGCGGCTTGGGCGGTTCAGCGCCGATGTACAGCAGGTCGGCGCCGGCCGCCTGGGCGAAGATCGGCGGAATATCACCGGTCGAACCGATGTCGAGGCTGCCAATGTTCAAGGCTTCTAGCATTTGCGGGCCGGCCGGAAACTCGATCCACTCAACCTGGGTATGGGCAAAGCGTTGCTCCAGAAGGCGATGCTGCTTGGCCAGGACCAGGCTGATCGAGCCCTTCTGATAGCCAATGCGCAACGTCGCAGGGTCTGCCGCCTGGGCAGCAGCGGCCAAGCTCAGCAGTAACAGGACGGCAAGGCGTAGCACACGCATGGGTCACTCCTTCCAGTCGGTAGAGGGTTTTTCCCAGAGGTTGATTCCGCCTTCCACGGCGTACTGGTCGATGGCCGCCAACTCCTCGGGGCTGAACGTCAGGTTATCGAGTGCGGCCACGTTTTCGATGATTTGCTCCGGCCGGCTTGCACCAATCAGTGCCGAACTCACGCGCGGGTCGCGCAGGGTCCAGGCCAGGGCCAGTTGCGCCAAGCTCTGGCCTCGCCCCCGGGCGATTTCATTGAGGGCGCGGGCGCGGGCAATGTTGTCTGGCGACAGATGCTGGGGCAGCAACGAGCCACCGCCGGCGCGGTTGACGCGGGCATCGGCGGGAATGCCGTTCAGGTACTTGTCGCTGAGCAGGCCTTGGGCCAGCGCCGTGAACACGATCACCCCGGCCCCGAGCGCATCAGTGGTGGCCAGCAGGTCACGCTCGATCCAACGGTTGAACAGGTTGTACGAAGGCTGGTGGATCAGCAGCGGCACCTTCAGTTCGGTCAGCAGCGCCGCGATCTCGGCCGTCTTGCCCGCCGAATAGGACGAAATGCCGACATACAGCGCCTTGCCCTGACGCACGATGTCGGCCAGGGCAATGGCGGTTTCTTCCAGCGGCGTGTCGGCATCGAAACGGTGCGAATAGAAGATGTCGACGTAGTCCAGGCCCAGGCGCTGCAGGCTCTGGTCGAGGCTGCTGATCAGGTATTTGCGCGAACTGCCGCCCTGCCCGTATGGCCCTGGCCACATGTCCCAGCCCGCCTTGCTCGAGATGATCAGTTCGTCGCGGTAGCTGCGCAGGTCTTCACGCAGCAGCCGGCCGAAGTTGGTTTCGGCGCTGCCGTAGGGCGGGCCATAGTTGTTGGCCAGGTCGAAGTGGTTGATGCCCGCATCGAATGCGGTGCGCAGCAACGCGCGTTGGGTATCGATAGGCGTCGCATCACCAAAGTTGTGCCACAGGCCCAGGGACAGGGCCGGCAATACCAGGCCACTGCGGCCGACACGGCGATAAGGCATGCGCGCGTAGCGCTCGGGGTGGGCGGCGTGGCTCATGGTTGACCTCGTTCGGTAAAGAAGGGATTGGCAGGGCGCTGCAGCCCCAGGTGTTCACGCAGGGTGCGGCCTTGGTACTGACGGCGGAACAGCCCGCGGCGCTGCAACTCGGGCACGACCAGGTTGGCGAAATCCTCCAGCCCCAGGGGCAGGTGCGGCACCAGCACATTGAAGCCATCGGCGGCACGGCCCTCGAACCAGGCCTGCAGTTCATCGGCGATGTGGGCCGGGGTGCCGATCAGGCTGTAGTGCCCTCGCCCGCCGGCGATGCGCCGGCCAAGCTGGGCGAGTGTCAGTTGCTCGTTGCCGGCAAGTTCGGTGAGCAGTTGCTGGCGGCTGCGCTGGCCATCTTCGGTGGGCGGCAGTTCGGGCAGCGGGCCGTCGAGCGGGTAACCGGAAAGGTCGAAATTGCCGAGCATGCGCCCGAGCAAACCAACCCCGACGCGCGGGTCGACCAGTTCCTGAAACTGCTGGTACTTCTCTTCAGCTTCAGCCTGGCTATGCCCAACCACCACAAACACGCCAGGCATGATCTTCAGCGAATCCCCGCCCCGCCCGTAAGCGGCCAGCCGGCCCTTGAGGTCGGCGTAGAACGCCTGGGCGCGGGCCAGGCTCGGTTGCGCGGTAAACACCACCTCGGCACTCTGCGCGGCCAACTCGCGGCCAGTTTCCGAGGAGCCCGCCTGAACCAGCACCGGCCGCCCCTGGGGCGAGCGGGCGACGTTCAGCGGGCCTTTCACGCGAAAGTGCTCGCCTGCGTGATCCAGGGCACGCACCCCATCAGGACGGTGGAACAGCCCACCGGCCTTGTCGTGCACGAAGGCGTCGTCAGCCCAGCTGTCCCACAGGCCCTGTACCACCTGCTGAAACTCCCGGGCTCGAGCGTAACGCTCGGCATGCGGGATATGCGCCTGGCGGCCGAAGTTGCCCGCTTCGGCGGCCGCGTCCGAGGTGACCAGGTTCCAGCCAGCGCGGCCGCTGGACAGGTGATCGAGCGAGGCGAACTTGCGTGCTACGTGGTACGGCTCGTTGTAGCTGGTGGTGGCGGTGGCGATCAGGCCGATGCGCTCGGTAACGGCACTTAACGCCGACAACAGGGTAAGCGGTTCGAAGTAGGTGGAGCGTGCACTGTGGCTAGCCAGGGCGTCGGTGGGCGCAGCGACGCTGTCGGCCACGAACAACGCGTCGAAACAGGCCGCTTCGGCGATCTGCGCGGCGCGGCGGTAGCTGCTGAAGTCCATGGGGTCGGCCGGTACGTCCGGGTGGCGCCAGGCGGCCACGTGGTGCCCGGTGGCCATGAGGAAGGCGCCCAGGCTCAGTTGACGGCTCATGTCGATCTCCTTGATGGGGTTTGCATAGCCCTGTGATAGGACATTGGAGACTGTGGGAGCGGGCTTGCCCCGCGAATGGTCCCCCGCGGTGCATGGCACCGGCTTTGCCGGTGTTCGCGGGGCAAGCCCGCACCCACACGGCCCTGCGAAATCAATAAGTTTTGCTTTAGCTCTAGAGGGCGATTACTCAAAAATCCTTGCGCAACTGCACGCCGAAGTAGCGCCCGTCGTCGCGCGGTACCGAGCGGTAGATGTAATCGCCACCGCTGGCCAGCATCTGCGCATACGACTTGTCACCCAGGTTTTTGCCCAGCAGTGCCACACGCCAACCGTCGTTGTAGTCGGCCAGGGCAATGCTGGCGTTCCAGATGCCGTAGGCGCCCTGCACGGTGTCTGGGTTCTGGTCCAGGCTGAACTGCACCGAATCCTGCCAGCTGTAGTCGCTGGAAAGCTCGACATCCAGGCCGTTGTCCAGCGGGATCACGTAGTCGGCACGTACGTAGGTCTTCCAGTCCGGGGTAAACGGCAGGTGGCCACCGTCGATGTTGCAGTTGGCCGCGGCCCCTGCCGGGCAGTTGAAGTGGTCGACACGGGCCTTGGTGTAGGCCACGGCAGTAGTCAACTTCAGCTGCGACGTCGCCTGGAAACTGGCATCCAGCTCCACACCCTGGGTCTTGACCTTGCCGGCGTTGACCAAGCGCGTTACCACCTGATTGGCCACGGTGTCGAAGAAGTTGGCCTGGTAGTCGTCGTAGTCGGTGTGGAACACCGCCAGGTTGGCAGTCAGCCGGTTGTCCAGCGCCGTGCTCTTCAGGCCGACCTCATAAGCGTCGGAGGTTTCCGGCTTGAGGGCGCCGGTGTCGCGCGGCTGCATGTTGAAGAACACGTTGTAGGCCGGGCCTTTGTAGCCACGCGAATAGGTGACGTAGCCGGTGAGGTTGTCGTTGAAGTCGTATTGCAGGCCGGTGCGCCCGCTCCAACCGTCCTCGTCCACCGAGCCGGAACTGGCGGTCGAAGGCTGGATGCCGGTGACCGCGGTGGCCGAGCTGGAGACCCGGCGGTGGTCGTACTCCAGGTCGTCGTGGGTCCAGCGCAGGCCGAAGATGGCGCGCAAGTCGTCGGTGAAGTTGAAGGTGTTCTCACCGAACAGCGCGACGCTGTCGTTGGTCGTTGAGTAATCTGCCCGCCCCGTGTTGGCCACGCCGCCGTTGACCGACAGGCGCTGGTAGGTTTCGTTGGACGTGCCGTGCATGTAGAAGGCGCCGAGCACGTACTCGTTGAACTGCCCTTTGGGCGATGTCAGGCGAAACTCCTGGCTGTATTGGTCGTAGTCCACCGTGCCCTTGTCATGGGACGCGGTCACGGGGAGCAACGCACGGCGGTCGCCGTCCTGGTACTGGGTGTTGTCCCAGCCACGCCAGGCGCTGATCGAGGTCAGGGTGTAGTCACCCAGCTGCCAATCTAGCTGGGCCGACAAGCCTTGGTTCTCGTCTTCGACGTGGGTCTTGAAGTCACTGTTGATATCGCGGTTGTGCGCGCTAGGGGTGACCGGGCGCAGTTGGTTGGCAAACGCTGTACTGGCGCTTGTGATCACACCGCTGGGGAGTGTGTCTTCACCTTTCATGTAGTCAGCGATCAAGGTCAGGCGCAGGTCTTCGTTGGGTTCGAATTCCAGCTTGCCGCGGGCACCTTTGCGCTGGTAACCATTGACGTCGTGGCCATTGGCAACGTTTTCGACATTGCCGTCGTAATCGCCCCACAAGGTGCTCAGCGAGCCCTTGAACTGTTCGCTGAGACGCCCGCCAATGCCGAAGCGCAGGCGGTTTTCATCGCCACCGCCAAAGTGCGAGTAATCCACGTAGCCGCGGGTTTGCTCGGGGATGGCCTTGCTGACCACGTTCAGCACGCCGGCCGACGCGTTCTTGCCGAACAGCGTGCCCTGCGGGCCACGCAGCACTTCGATGCGCTCCAGGTCGAGAAGGTCGAGGGTAGATTGGCCCGGCCGCCCGAATACCACGCCATCGACCACGGTGGCCACGGTGGGCTCTACGCCTGGGGAGGTCGAAATGGTGCCTACGCCCCGGATGAACAGCGAGGTGTCCTTGTTCGACGCGCCTGCCCGGTAGTTGAGTGTCGGCACCTGTTGGACGATGCTGGCCACGTTGTTGCGGTTGTCACGCTCGAGCTGCTCGCCATCGATCACCGAAACCGCCACCGGGACTTCCTGCAGGCTGGCTTCACGGCGAGTGGCCGTGACCGTCACCGCGCCGAGGGCCGTCGCTTGCGGCGCACTCTCGGCAGGTTCGGCGGCTTGGGCGCCCTGGCCGAACGCGGCCAACAAAATGGCCGCTGCCAGCGGCCGGCGTTGTGTAGTAGGAAACGGAGTTGTCTGCATGCTGCTCACTGCCTTATGGGACCAGACCAGGCCCACGTTCACGGGCCGACACGGAGGGTGCTGTGGTTGTCTGGTCTCGCTCGTGCGAGTGGCAGGCGCTTGCCAACAGCAGCGCTTGTTAGCGCTAACATGAGCAAGTATCAGAGGGCGCTGCTTAGCACGTCAAATACTTAAAAGTCAGATTGATATGCAATAAAGCTATTTGCCAGGCGCCATTGCGTTAGCGCTACCATCGCGCCATTTCCCGATGAGGCGACCCTGTGAGCCAAGCCAAGGATTCCCCCCGAAAGCGCCGTGGTGCAGGTCGCGCCACCCTGGCCGACGTGGCGCGCGCGGCAGACGTATCGGCGATCAGCGTGTCGCGTTACTTCAACCAGCCTGAGCAGGTTTCACCGCCTCTGCGTGAGCGCATAGAGGCCGCTGTGCAGGCGCTGGGCTACGTTCCCAACCTGGTCGCCGGGGGCCTCGCCTCGGCGCGCGGGCGTATTGTCGGCATGGTGATCCCGAACATCTCGGGGCCGATCTTTGCTCAGACCATCCAGGCCTTCAGCGACACCCTAAGCCGCCATGGCTATCAGTTGCTGCTGGCGTCCAGCTACTTCAGCGAAGAACAGGAAGAGAGTGCGGTGCGTGCGTTCCTCGGCTGGTCGCCGGCGGCGTTGGTGGTCACCAGTCATTTCCACAGCCCGGCGACTGAAAAGATGCTGGCCGAAGCTGACGTGCCCGTGGTCGAGATCTGGGATTACCGCCCCGAGCGGGCGCCGTTGCAGGTCGGTTTTCTGCATCACCAGGTCGGCGTGCAGGCGTGCCGCTACTTGCTGGAAAAAGGGCATCGACGCATCGCCTTCGTGCAGAACAGCGCAGCCGGCGACTTGAGCGCGTTAGAGCGGCGTGACGGGTACATCGAGGCCTTGGCCGAGGCCGGTCTTGAACCCTGGGTGTTTGTGCCCTCCGCCGATTGCGCGCCGTTCGAGGCAGGCAAACAGGCAATGGAGGCACTGATCCGCCGCACGCCACGCCCCGAGGCGATCATCTTTGCCAATGACAACCTGGCGGCCGGCGCCGTGTTGGCCGGCCAACGTGCGGGGCTGCGGCTACCGGATGACGTGGCGATCGTCGGCTTTGGCGACTACCCCTTCGCCGACATGCTGCTGCCCAGCCTGACCACGCTGCGGCCGCCCTCGCGGGAGATTGGCGAGGTGGCGGCCTTGCGCGTCCTGCAACACCTGGGCGCCATCGCGCATGAGGGTGAAGTGCAACGGTTGAACCTGCTCGCCTGTGAACTGGTAGCCCGCGAAAGCGCCTGACGGCAAGGCACTGATGCATCGGGCGCTGTGACAATCCGCACAATGAGGATTATTCTTCCAAGGTATGTCCCACAGCCCCAATATGTGAGCGCCGAATATGAAAATCGATGACATGGACGCCTTCGTGGCGGTCATCCGTTGCCAGTCGACCAACCTCGCCGCCGAGGCCCTGCAACTCACCCAGCCGGCCATCACCCGTCGCGTGCAGAACTTCGAGGAAGACCTCGGCGCCACCCTGCTCGACCGCAACACCAAACCGCTGAAGCCAACGCCAATGGGCCTGCGCGTGTATGAGCAGTGCAAGGCGATCCTGCGGGAGATCGACTCACTGCGTGAATTGGTCGCCAATGACGGCGCCCCCTCAGGCACATTGCGCCTGGGCGTGCCGCAAACCCTGGGGGACGTGGTGCTGCTCGACGCCCTGGCGCAGATTCGCGACACCTACCCGGTGTTGCGCACCCAAGTCACCAGTGGTTGGGGCAGCAGCCTGATCGCACGCATGGAAAACGGCGAACTCGACGCCGCTGCCGCGCTGTTCCCGCCTGGCAAAATCTTCCCTGAGGGCATCACCAGCCGCTCCATCGCGCGTATGCCACTGCGCGTGGTGGCCGCCAAGGGCAGCGCCAGCAAGCGCAGTTACAAGCTAAAGGATTGTTACACCCGCGGCTGGGTGCTCAACCCCGACGGCTGCGGTTTTCGTGCAGGGCTGCAGCGGGCCTTGAGCGAACAAGGGCTAAGCCTGTCGATCAACCTGGAAACCTTTGGCACCGACCTGCAACTGGGCCTGGTCGCCAACGGGCAAGGGCTGGGTTTGGTGCCCGAGCCGCTGCTACAGAGCAGCCGCCATCGGGATGCACTGGATGTGGTCAACGTGACGGATTTCAAACCGCAGGTGGACTTGTGGCTGTTCCATCCACGGTACCTGGGCAACCTGCAGGAGCCGGTGGAGCTGTTTGGTGAGATTGCCGGGAACAGGCTGCAGGCCGCGCCCACAGCAGGAGACCACACATAATAAAATATTTGCATATTAGAGATTTTTTAAATTCTACAAACAAATAATTAGCATAGAACTAAAAAGACTTTTACAGCGCTCATCCAGACGAATACGGTCTTAGAAACCCACCGTGTTCCAGGGATGAATACTCCATGAGTCACCCCCCATCCACCGCTGCTCTTGCCGAGCTGACCCAGGCCCTTGCTGCCAACGCCGAGCGCTATGACCGCAGCGGTCAGTTCCCCGCCGACAACTTCAGCCTGCTTCACCGCCACGGCCTGCTGAGCCTGACTGTGCCCCGCGCCCTGGGTGGCGGCGGGGCCGACCTGGCCACTGCGCGCCAGGTGGTTGCCGCCGTTGGCAAGGGCGACCCCTCCACGGCGCTGATCCTGGTCATGCAGTACCTGCAGCACTTTCGCCTGCAGGACGAAGCCCGCTGGCCCGTGCAGTTGCGCTTGCAGGTTGCCCGTGACGCGGTGGCCAACGGTGCGCTGATTAACGCCTTTCGCGCCGAACCCGAACTGGGTACGCCGGCCCGTGGCGGCCTGCCGGCCACCGTCGCGCGGCGCACCGCTGCTGGCTGGCGGCTGTCTGGGCGCAAAATCTACTCCACCGGCAGCTACGGCCTGACCTGGTACCTGGTGTGGGCGCGCAGCGACGATAAAGACCCGCTGGTCGGTGGTTTTCTGGTGCACAAGGACACGCCCGGCATCAGCATCGTCGAAGACTGGGACCACCTGGGCATGCGCGCCACCTGCAGCCACGAGGTGCGCTTTGACGACGTGCTGATCCCGCTGGACCACGCCGTCAGTGTCAGCCCTGCCAGCGCGCCGCGGCCCGAACTCGATGGCACCGGCCTGCTGTGGATGTCGGTGCTGCTGCCGGCACTTTACGACGGCGTCGCCCAGGCTGCGCGTGATTGGCTGGTGCAGTTTCTCAACAACCGCGCACCCTCCAACCTGGGTGCATCGCTGGCGAGCCTGCCGCGCTTCCAGGAGGTAGTCGGGCGCATCGATACCCTGCTGTTCGCCAACCGCAGCCTGCTGGACTCGGCCGTCGCCGGGCACATTGACCCGCGCCATGCCGGGCAGATCAAACACCTGGTCAGTCGCAACGCCATCCAGGCGGTCGAGCTGGCCATCGAGGCTGCCGGCAACCCTGGCCTGTCCCGCCGCAACCCGCTGGAGCGGCACTACCGTGACGTGCTGTGCAGCCGCATCCACACGCCCCAGGACGATGTGGTGCTGGCCCAGGTTGGGCGCAGCGCACTGGCGGAGGTGGCAGCATGAGCCACTCGATCATTGTCAGCCAGCTTGACCCTCAGGCCAACCACTACCTGCGCGAACACCTGCCCGACCACGAAGTCATCGACCTCGCCCCCGGCCAGTTGCACGTGGATGTGCCTGCCGATGTGTTCATCGTGCGCCCGATCAATATTCGCGGTAACCGCGTAGATACCCCGCCGCCAGGCTGGCCCTGGTCGCTGCGCTGGGTGCAGGTGGTGTCGTCGGGCATCGACTTCTACCCCGACTGGGTATTCCAGGGGCCGCCGGTGACCAGCGGCAAGGGCGCCAACGCCGAGCAGGTCGCAGAGTTTGCCCTGGCCCTGGTGTTTGCCGCCGCCAAGCAACTGCCGGGGCTGTGGGTGAAGGACGCCGACTGGCGCCTGACGCCCTTGGCGCCGTTGCGCGGCCGCACGTTGGGCATCTTCGGCTTCGGCAGCATTGGCCAGAGCCTGGCGCGCAAGGCCACCGCGCTCGGCATGCGCGTGCTGGCACTGAACCGCCCTGGGCAGCCGATTGCCGAAGTGCCCGGTGTCGAGCGCGTCGAGCGCCTGCAGCACCTGTTCGCAGGCAGCGATCACCTGGTCATCGCCGCACCGCTGACCCCAGCCACACGTGGCCTGATCGACCGCCAGGTGCTGGCCCAGGCCAAGCCCGGCCTGCACCTGATCAACATCGCCCGCGGCGCCCTACTGGACCAACAGGCCTTGCTCGAAGCACTCGACAGCGGGCTGATCGGCCGCGCCAGCCTCGATGTCACCGACCCGGAACCGTTGCCGGCGGGCCACCCGCTGTACCACCACCCCCGCGTATTCCTGTCGCCGCACACGTCGGCGATTTCCGAGGACGGCTACCCCGCGCTGCTCGACGCCTTCCTCGACAACTTCGCCCGCTATCGCGAGCAGGCGCCGCTGCGCAACCTGGTCGATATCCAGCGTGGCTACTGACCTTCTCTTCTGGAGCACACCATGAGTTCATTGTCTGTCGTATCCCCACAAGCAAACACCGTTCGCCAGCGGGTCAGTGCCGAGGAATGGGAGGTGCGGGTAAAACTGGCGGCCGCCTATCGCCTGGCGGCATTGTTCCGCTGGACCGACCACATCTACACGCACTTTTCGGCGCGGGTGCCCGGGCCAGACGAGCACTTCCTGATCAACGCCTTTGGCTTGCTGTTCGATGAAATTACCGCCTCCAACCTGGTCAAGGTAGATGTCGACGGCACGATCATCGACGACCCACTTGGTCTAGGCATCAACCAGGCCGGTTACGTCATCCACAGCGCCATTCACCGCGCGCGGCACGACCTCAAGGCGGTGCTGCACACCCACACCCGCGACGGCGCCGCCGTGTCCGCCCAGCGGGATGGCCTGCTACCGATCTCCCAGCATGCGCTGGCCTACTACAGCCGGGTGGTTTACCACGACTACGAAGGCGTCGCCCTGGACCTGGACGAGCAACAGCGCCTGGTTGCCAACCTGGGTGACAGCAACATCCTGATCCTGCGCAACCACGGCCTGCTGACCGGCGGGGTCAGTGTCGAGCATGCGTTCCGCGAGCTGCATGGGCTGGAGCGGGCGTGCAACATCCAGGTGGCGGCGCAGGCCGGCGGCAATGACCAGTTGCTGCATGCGGCACCGGCGGCGATTGCCAAGGTGCACGAGCAGTCCAAACGGTTTTCCGACGGGCTTGGCGAAGGGATTCAGCGCCATTGGGATGCGCTGATCCGCCAATTGGACCGTGAGGGGCGTGACTACCAGGACTGACTGGCAGACCGCTGCTGCTTGGGCTGGCCTCTTCGCGGGCAAGCCCGCTCCCACATCCATCAGGTACACCGCTGTACCTGTAGGAGCGGGCTTGCCCGCGAAAAGGCCAGCCCAGGCAACCCAATGACATCAGAAGGAACGCCCCCATGCCGCCACTCCCCCGTGCCCGCCACTTGCTTAACGCCTGCGCCCTGGTGCTCGCCCTCACCGGCTGCTCCCCCGCCACCGAGGACACCAGCAAAACCCTCAATATCGCTTTCTGGGGCGACAACACCACCCTGGTCAGCGTCGACCCCTTCCAGGTCTATTGGCTCGAACACCGTGTGCTGCTGCGCAATGTCGCCGAGTCCCTCACCGACCAGGACCCTGACAGCGGCCGCATCATCCCCTGGCTGGCAAAAAGCTGGGAAGTCAGCGATGACGCCCTCACCTACACCTTCCACCTGCGCCAGGACGTCAGCTTCAGTAACGGCGAGCGCTTCGACGCCCACGCCGTGAAGACGGCCTTCGACACCAACAAAGCCTTCGCCACGCAGTTGCCCGCCACCTTCGGCGCGACCTACCTCGCGGGCTACGACCACGCCGACGTGGTCGACGACTTCACCGTGCGCCTGGTGCTCGCCCGCCCCAATGCCGGGTTCCTGCAAGCCACCTCGACCACCAACCTGGCCATCCTGGCGCCCGCGTCCTACGCGCTCAGCGCCCAAGAGCGTTCGCTGGGCAAGATCATCGGCACTGGCCCATTCGTACTTGAGCACTACACCCCGGAAGTCGGCGCACGCCTGGTGAAACGCCCTGACTACGCCTGGGCCTCGGCCAACGTGAAAAACCCCGGCGCGGCCCACTTGGATGCCGTGGACATCAGCTATATCCCCGAAGAAAGCGTGCGCAACGGCCTGTTCCTGCAGGGCAAGGCCGACATCCTCTGGCCGCGCAACCCCTTCTCCGAAGTCGACCTGAAGCTGTTCCAGGCCAAGGGTGCGACCATTCAGAGCCGCTCGCTGCCAGGCCCGGCGCTGAACCTTTACCCCAACACCCGCAACGACCGGTTGCTGGGTGATCGCCAGGTACGCCTGGCCTTGCAGAAAGCCATCGACCGTACCAGCTACGCCCACACCGTCTACAACGCCGAGTTCCCGGTGGTGTCCGGGGTTTATGACATCACCACCCCGTATTTCAAGGCCCAGGCCGACAAGCTCGCCTACGACCCACAAGGCGCAGAGCGCTTGCTCGACGCCGCCGGCTGGAGCAAGGGCGATGATGGCTATCGGCACAAGGATGGCAAGCGCCTGACCTTGCGCTACAACCTAACGCCGGCCGAAAGCGCTGGCGACGTGCTGATCCAGGACCAACTGCGCAAGGTGGGCATCGACCTCAAGCTCAATGTACTGACCCGCGCCGAATGGGTCGCAGGCAATGCGTCGGGTAACTACGACCTCACCTCCACCTACATGACCCGCGCCGACCCGATCATCCTCCAGACCATCCTCGACCCGCGCGCCGCCAACAGTGCCACCCTCGCCACCAATACCTATGAGCCCCAGACCCTGACCCAGGCCCAGGCGCTATTCGACGATGGCATTACCGCCACCCACGACGCTCAGCGTGCCCAGGCCTACGGCCAACTGCAGGACCTGCTCATCGACCAGGCCTCGGCGTTCCCGTTATACGAGCGTGTCTGGCAGGCCGCCACCGCGCCCAGGGTCAAGGACTTCCGCTGGACCGCCGAGGGCTTTGCGTTCCTCAGCGATATCCAGGTCGCCCAGCCATGAACCGCTACCTGATCGGGCGCATCGGCCAGGCGCTGCTGGTGCTGTGGGGGGCCTACACCATTACCTACTTCATCCTCTACCTGCTGCCAGGGGACACCTTGGCGATCATGCTCAGCGCCTCGGGCATGGAGGCCGACGGCCTGTCACCTGAAGACCTGGCCAAGGCGCGCGCCTACTACGGGCTGGACCAGGGGATTTTCGAGCAGTACTTCGACTTGCTGTGGCGCGCGCTGCAAGGCGACCTGGGCCGTTCGCTGTCGCTGAACAGACCGGTGACCGAGCTGCTGGCCGAGCGCCTGCCGCAGACCTTGTCACTGGCCGGCTTGGCCATCGTGCTGTCGTTGCTGTCCGGTATCGGCCTGGCCTACCTCACCGCGTACCTGCAATGGCGGCCGCTGAAGGTGGCGCTGTCACGCGTGCCTTCACTGGGGTTCTCGGTGCCGGTGTTCTGGATGGGGCTGCTGCTGATCCAGGTCTTCGCCTTCGGCCTGGGCTGGTTCCCGGCCACCGGCAGCCAAGGCTTCGCCAGCCTGGTGCTGCCAGCCGTGACCCTGGCCATCCCCAGCGCCGCAGTCTATGCCCAGGTGCTGCAACGCGGTTTCCAAGGCGTGTGGCACGAGCCCTACATCGCCACGGCGTTCGCCAAGGGGCTGAGCCGCGCCCAGGTGCAGGCCCGGCACGCGCTGCGCAACGCGGCCCTGCCGATTCTTACCCTGGTGGGACTGCAAGTGGGCAATACCGTGTCCGGCGCCGTGCTGGTCGAGACCATCTTCTCGCGCAACGGTGTCGGTCGGCTGGCCCAGGAAGCGGTGTTGCGCCAGGACATCCCGGTGGTGCTGGCGATCGTCGCGGTATCGGCGGCGGCCTTCGTACTGGTCAACCTGATCGTCGACCTGCTCTACCCCTACCTTGACCCCCGCATCACGCATGCCACGAAGGTGACCTGACCATGACCACCGATACCCGCCCGTTCCGTGCCGCCGCACCCGCAACGCCCTGGAAGCGCCGCACCCGCGTGCAGCGCTTGGGCCAGGCAGTGGCACCTTTGTTATCGCGCCCTGGTTTCGCCCTGGCGCTGCTGGTGGTGCTGTTTGCGCTGGCCGCCGCCGTGGTGCCGCAGTGGCTGACCCACTTCGACCCCTATGCCACCTCGCCTGCGGCCAAGCTGACCGCGCCCGGTGCCGCGCACTGGTTCGGTACCGACGAACTGGGCCGCGACTTGTATACACGCGTGGTGTACGGCGCCAGCCTGTCAGTGCAAGCGGCACTGCTGGCGGTGGGCATCGCCCTGGCCGGTGGCCTTGGTTTGGGGGTATTGGCGGGGTTTGCCGGAGGGCGAGTCGACGCGGCGCTCATGCGTGTGATCGATGTGCTGCTGGCCCTGCCTGGTCTGCTGCTGGCCCTGGCGATTGTCACCGCCATCGGCTTCGGTACGGTGCCTGTGGCGATCGCCGTCGGCGTCGGCATCATCCCGGGCTTTGCCCGCACCACCCGCGCCGAGGTGCTGCGGGTCAAGACCTTGCCCTATGTCGAAGCCGCGCGCCTGGGGGGCGCCAGTTGGTGCCGCACCTTGCTGCGGCACATCCTGCCCAACGCCTGGGGGCCGGTCGCGGTGCTTGCCACGTTGGACTTCGGCGCCGCGATCCTGGCCACCGCCGGCCTGAGCTTCCTCGGCTTTGGCGCGGCGCCCCCGGCAGCAGAATGGGGCACGCTGATCGCCAACGGCCGCCACTTTCTGATCACTGCCCCGTGGGTGTCGCTGCTACCGGGCCTGTTCGTGGTCGCCGTGGTGTTCAGCCTCAACCATCTCGCCCGTACCTTCGAGGAGCCCCATCGATGAGCCAACACCCCCTGATCGCCGTGCGCGACCTCAGCGTCAGCTACCACGCTGGCGGCCATACCACCCAGGCAGTCAAACACCTGTCGTTCTCCATGGCCCAGGGCGAGACCGTGGCCATCGTCGGTGAGTCCGGTTCGGGCAAGTCGACCTTGGCCAACGCGCTGCTTGGCTTGCTGCCGGGCACTGCCCGAGTCGATGGCGGCCAACTGTGGGTCGATGGCATCGACGTGGCGCACGCCAGCGAACGGCAGAAGCGCCACCTGCGCGGCCGTACCCTCGGCCTGGTACCCCAGGACCCGATGGTCAGCCTCAACCCGACACTGCGCGTTGGCCAGCAAATCGGCGAAGCACTGGCCCTGGCCCACGGCCGCCGCTACCGCAGCCTCGACGCCGATGTGCTGGCGCTGCTGGGCCAGGTCGGCCTGGACCAGCCGGCCCTGCGCGCCCGCCAATACCCGCACGAACTGTCGGGCGGCATGCGCCAACGGGTACTGATCGCCATTGCCCTGGCCGGCAACCCGCGCCTGATCATCGCTGACGAACCCACCAGCGCGCTGGACGTGACGGTGCAACGCAAGATCCTCGATCACCTGCAACGGCTGGTGGCCGAACGGGGCATCTCGCTGCTGATCATCACCCATGACCTGGGCGTGGCCACCGACCGCGCCGACCGCTTGCTGGTGATGAAACAGGGTGAACTGGTCGAGCAAGGCCCGCCTCGCCTCGTCGTTCAGGCACCACAGCACCCCTATACGCGTGACTTGCTTGCGGCAGCGCCCGCCTTTACCCATCGCCGGCGACCAGGGCCATTGACGCCAGGTACGCAACCGATCCTGAGCCTGGAGGGTATCGGCAAGACATTCGAGTTGCCGAAGACAAAGGGCGAGGACAACCGCTTCGTCGCCCTGCAGGGCCTCAGCCTGCAGGTGCACCCAGGCCAGACCTTGGCCATCGTCGGCGAGTCCGGCTCTGGCAAGAGCACCACCCTGCGCATCGCGCTTGGCCTGGAGGCGCCCAGCCAAGGCCGCATTCTGTTCGACCAGGTAGACGTTACCGGCCTTGGCTGGCGGGCGTTTCGGCCCTTGCGCCGGCGCATGCAGCTGGTCCAGCAAAACCCGTTCGCGGCCCTTGACCCCCGTTTCACGGTGTTCGACAGCATCGTCGAGCCCCTGGTGTCGTTCGGCCTGCTCAAAGGCCCCGCGCTGGAACAGGCGGCCCGTGAGCTGATCGAACGCGTGCACCTGCCCGTCAGCTACCTGGACCGCCTGCCCCGCGAGCTGTCCGGTGGCCAGCGCCAGCGCGTGGCCATTGCCCGGGCATTGGCCCTGCAACCCGAGTTGCTGTTGCTCGACGAGCCGGTCAGTGCACTGGATGTCTCGGTGCAGGCGCAGATCCTGGCGCTGCTGGATGAATTGCAACGCGAACTGGGGATCGCCTATGTGCTGGTGTCCCATGACCTGGCAGTGGTGGCGAGCATGGCGGACCACGTACTGGTGCTGCGCCAAGGGCAGGTGGTGGAGCAAGGTACGGTAGACGAGGTGTTCGATCGGCCAACGAGTGACTATACCCGTGAACTGATCGCGGCCATCCCTGGGCACAAAGCCGCCGCATAAGTCATGACTCAATATTATTTATTTGCATTTATGCAAGATCAGTAAATAACTAAAAAACATAATTAGCATAGAACCACAAAGCCTTTCACAACCTCACCCCATACCCGCTAAGGTCACTCCAGACCGACCCCATTCCTGGCGGAGGCCGTCCACCACGACCACGCCAGGAGCCTTGCACGCATGACCCTTCCCTATCACCCACCCTGCTTCACCGGCGCCCCCGCGCGCGGTGACGCATGGCGGTATCGATTCCATTTGCAGCACAACCCACAGGTATTCCCATGAGCAAACGACAGATCCGCCTGGGCGCCATGATCCATGGCGTCGGCCACGGCTGGGGCGAATGGCGCCACCCTCAGGCGCTTGCCGATGCCAGCGTTAATTTTGGTTTCTACAAACAGCAGGCGAAGTTGGCCGAGGCAGCGAAGTTCGACTTCGCCTTCATCGCCGACAGCCTGCACATCCACGCCCGCTCCAGCCCTCACTACCTCAACCGTTTCGAGCCGCTGACCATCCTCTCGGCGTTGGCTGCAGTGACCGAGCACATCGGCCTGGTGGCCACGGTCACCGTCAGCTACACCGAGCCGTTCCAGGTGGCGCGCCAGTTCGCCTCGCTGGACCTGATCAGCGGCGGGCGCGCCGGCTGGAACGTGGTCACTTCGTGGCTTTCCGGTACAGCCGACAATTTCGGCAAGGCCGAACACCCGCCCCATGCTGTGCGCTACAGAATCGCTCGCGAGCACGTGGACGTGGTCAAGGGCTTGTGGGACTCGTGGGAAGACGACGCCTTCACCCGTGACAAACAAAGCGGGCAATTCTTCGACCCGGCCAAGCTGCACACCTTGGGCCACCAGGGCGAGTTCTTCAAGGTCAAGGGCCCGCTGAACATCCAACGTTCACCGCAGGGCCAACCACTGATCTTCCAGGCGGGCGTGTCAGAAGAAGGTCGCAATTTCGCGGCACAGAACGCCGACGCCCTCTTCGTCAGCCCCGAGTCGTTCGACGACGCCCATGCCTATTACCAAGACCTCAAGCAACGCGCCTCACGCCATGGTCGCAACCCCGACGCGCTGTTCATCCTGCCCGGCATCCGCCCTATCGTTGGCCGTGACGCCGAGGAAGTCGAGCAGCGCTACCAGCAGGCCGTGGACCTGGTGAGCATCGAGGACGCACTGGTTGCCCTTGGCCGCCCGTTCAACGACTACGACTTCAGCCAGCATGACCTGGACGCGCCCTTCCCCGACCTCGGCACTTTAGGCAACGACAGCCACAAGGGCACCTCGGACCAGCTCAAGCAACTGGCCCGCGACGAAGGCCTGACCCTGCGCGAATTGGCGCTGCGCTTCTCGCGCCCCCGCCGCGACTTCGTCGGCACCCCGGCACAGGTGGCCGATGCCCTGCAGCACTGGTTCGAACAGGGCGCCGCCGACGGTTTCATCATCAACGCGCTGCTCCCCGACGGCCTGCAGTCCTTCACCGAGCAGGTGGTGCCGCTGCTGCAGGCCCGTGGCCTGGTGCGCAGCGCGTACACCGGCACCACCCTGCGTGACAACTTCGGCCTCAGCGTGCCGGAAAACCGCAACACCCAGCGTCGCACCCAGCCGGCCGTTGCCTGAGCCCACCCCAACAAGGAGTTCTGTTCCATGAGCCTCGAATTCATTGGCCTCATCGGCCCCCAGGAAGGTAGCGAATCACAGGCACCACGTGGCCCGCTGGTCGACCTTGACTTCATCAAGGCATTTTCCCAGGCCCAGGAGTACGGCGGCTTCGACAAGGCGCTGCTGGCGGTCAACACCAGCGCACCCGACTCGCTGATCCTGGCCAGCTACGTCGCCGCATTGACCGAGCGCATCGGCCTGCTGGTCGCGCACCGCCCGGGCTTTCAGGCCCCTACCTTCGCCGCTCGCCAGTTCGCCACCCTTGACCAGTTGAGCCGTGGTCGCGCCTCGATCAACGTCATCACCGGCGGCGACAGCGGCGACCTGCAGCGCGACGGCGACTTCCTCGACAAGGACGCCCGCTATGCCCGTACCGACGAGTACCTGCAGGTGCTGCGCGACACCTGGACCCGCACCGAACCGTTCGACCATGAAGGCACGCATTACCGCGTCGAAGACAACCTGACCCTGGTCAAGCCCGTGCAGCAGCTGCCCATCTACTTCTCCGGTGCTTCGGATGCAGCCGTCGAAGTGGCCGCCAAGCATGCCGATGTGTACATGATGTGGGGCGAACCGCTGGAGCAGGTACGCGAGCGTATTGCCAAGGTGCGCAAGGCTGCAGCCCGTTATGGGCGTGAAAAGCACATCCGCTTCAGCCTGTCGCTGCGGCCGATCCTGGGGGCTACCGAGGAGCAAGCCTGGGACCGTGCCGAGCGCATTCTGGCCGATGCCCAGACGCGCATCGGCATCCGCCAGGGCAACCGCCGCGAAAAGAACTTCGGCAAGAGCAACGCCGGCTCAGAGCGCCTGGTGCAGTTGGCCAGCCAGCGCAAGGTGCATGACACCCGGCTGTGGACCGAGATTGCCGCGTTGGGCGGCGGTGCGGGCAACTCGACGTCGCTGGTAGGGACGGCGGACCAGGTGGCTGAGGCCGCGCTGGCGTACTACGAACTGGGGGTTAGCACCTTCCTGTTCCGCGGGTTCGATCAGTTGCGCGATGCGGTGGAGTATGGCCAGGAACTGATTCCGCGGATTCGCGGGTTGGTGGCGCAGCGGGAGGCTGGGCGTAGCGCGCGGACGGCTTAGTACACCTTGATGCCTCTAATGCCGGTGAGACCGAGCGTCGCCGATCTCACCGGCCCTGCAACACCTCAGACATGCACCACAAATGGATTTGTGCCAACCGTCGGGCTGCGTCATGGGCCCGACTGACCTGCTGCACACATCCGAATCGCCCTTTCGGAGACCGTGACATGGGATTGTCCCGCAGAGACCTGATCACCCGCCTCGCCGCCCTCGGCGGCTATTCGGCAACCCTGGGTATGCTCGGGCAAAACGCCCTCGCTAGCACCTTCCAGCCCCTGCAACTGGCCACCAACGGCGGTAATGGCAAAACCGTGGTCATTGTCGGCGCCGGTATTTCCGGCCTGGTATCGGCCTATGAGCTGCGCAAGGCCGGTTTCAACGTGAAAGTCCTGGAGGCCCGCGAGCGCGTCGGTGGCCGGGTATGGACGCTGCGTAATGGCGACTCGATCGAGCACAACGACGGTTCCCGCCAAACCGTTGAATTCGACACGGGCCTGTTCTTCAACGCCGGTGCTGCACGCCTGCCCAGCCACCACCTGACCATCCTCGGCTATTGCCGCGAACTGGGCGTCGAACTGCAGGTGCTGGTCAACAGCAGCCGCAACGCACTCGCCCAACCAGACCTCAACCGACCACCGCTGCTGTTGCGCCAGGCCGTCAACGACACCCGCGGCCACTTCAGCGAGCTGCTGGCCCGCAGTGTCAGCCGCAACAGCCTCGACCAGGACCTCAGCGCCCCTCAGCGCAAGGCACTGCTGGACTTTCTGAAGGTCTATGGCGACCTGGACCCCCAGCAGCAGTACCGGGGCTCGGTACGCTCGGGCTACACCCGCTTCGCCGGTGCCGGCGACCAGACGCCCATACAGCGCCAGCCGCTGCCCCTGGAGCAACTGTTGGACAGCAACCTGCTGTTGCCCCTGGTGTTCGACGAAATCCCCGAATTCTCTTCCACCATGTTCCAGCCGGTCGGTGGCATGGACCAGATCCCCAAGGCGTTCTATCGCCAGGTCAAGGACAGCGTGCAACTGGGCGCCGAAGTACTTAGCGTGCAGACCGGCGAGCAAGGCAGCCGTGTGGTTTGGCGCGACCGCAAGAACGGCCGGCAACACGTCGAAACTGCCGACTACGCGATCGTCACCCTGCCCTTGCCGCTGCTCGCGCGTCTGGACACCAACTTCAGCGCCGACTTCCGCAAGGCCATCGGCCTGGCCGAGGGTGACAAGGCCAACAAGGTGGCCTGGCAATCGCCGCGCTTCTGGGAGACTGACTTCCAGATTTACGGCGGCCTCTCCTACATCAACCACGAGGCTCGCACCCTGTGGTACCCCAGCGACCGGCTTAACAGCGAACAGGGCGTACTGGTCGCCACCTACAACACGGGCGAGGTCGCGCAACAGTTCGCCGGCAAAGGCTTGCAGGCGCAGATCGCCTCCTCGCGCCAGGCAGTCGAGTCACTGCACCCTGGCCACAGCCACAAACTCAGGCGTCCGCTGGCGGTGAACTGGTCGAAGATCCCGTTCAGCGAAAGCCCGTGGATCGTCCACGACGAAGTCGCCCAGCCCGGTTACGACATCCTCAACCAACCGCAAGGCCGCACCTGGCTCGCCAGTGATGCCCTGGCCCATGGCGGCGTTGGCATCTGGCAGAACAGCGCAGCCGAATCGGCGCGGCGTGTGGTCGGCCTCATCGCCCATCACGCCAGCCAAACCTCTCACGGCGTTGCGGCCTGAACCACACAAGGAACCCAGACCATGCCACGTCTTCTTCTGCTAGCCGGAGTACTCATGGCCCTGACCCTCAACGCCAAGGCCGAAGGCATCAAACGCATCGACCCGCCAGGCTCGAGCTTCCCCATCTCGCAACTGGTGACCGTGCCCGCTGGCAGCCACCTGACATTCGTCAGTGGCACCCTGCCGGACATCGCCGACCCGAACGCGATCAAGGGCAGCAGTGCCGCCTTCGGCAATACCGAGACCCAGACACGCTCGGTACTCAACAAGCTACGCACGGCCCTGCGCAGCCAAGCGCTGGACCTGGGCGACATCGTGCAACTGCGGGTGTTTCTGGTGGGCGACCCCGACAAAGGCGGCCACCTTGACTTCGATGGCCTGCAGGCGGCGTACACCGAGTTTTTCGCCACTGCCGAGCAGCCGCGCAAACCAACCCGAACCGCGATCCAGGTCGTGGCCCTGCCATTGCCTGGTGCCCTGGTGGAAATCGAAGCGATCGCGGCCAAGGCGCCCTGAGTGCGCCATGCCGTCAGTTAAGGAATTTTGTGCATGAAGCAACCTTTGACCACCGCCTCGCTGCTCCCCGTTGCCCTGCTCGCAGGGCTCAACAGCGCCACCGCCCTCGCCAGCGAACCCGCCGCCTCGGCATTGGGCACGGTGATCGTCACCGGCAACCGCAGTGCGGAAAAACGCACCATCACCTCCAGCCCCGTGCCCATCGACGTGATCAGCGCCAAGCAATTGCAAGAGACCGGCAAGCCCGGCCTGATGGAAGCCCTGAATGCCAGCGTGCCGTCGCTGACCCTGCCGGAAAAGACCGGCTGGGACGCCAGCGGCATGGCCCGCGCACCGAGCTTGCGTGGGCTCAATGCGGCCCAGGTGCTGGTGTTGGTCAACGGCAAGCGCCGCCACACCAGTGCCACCTTGAATATCAGCGGTATCAATGCCGGCGCCGCACCCAGCGACCTCGATCTGATTCCGATCAGTGCAATCGATCACGTTGAAGTGCTGCGTGACGGAGCCGCCGCCCAGTATGGCTCGGACGCCATTGCCGGAGTGATCAACGTGATCCTCAAAGCCGATGCCAGCGGTACAGCGGTGACCACCGCAGGGCAAGGCTACGACGGCAAGAAGCAAACCGTTCAACAAAGCCTGAACAAAGGCTTCGAACTCGGCCGCGACGGCATCTTGCAACTTGCCCTAGATGCGCGCAGCCAGAACGACGACAACAAGGCCAGCGCCAATGGCTACAGCCAGGCCGAAGCGTTCGACCGTGCTGGCAAGGTCACCTACGGCGGCTACGGTACCCCCAAGATCAACCTGCTGACCTTGGGCTATAACGCAGAACTGCCGGTCAACGACGAGCTCAGCCTGTACTCGTTCAGCACCTGGTCCTACCGTAAGGCCGAGCAAGGCCAGAACTTCCGCCTGCCGACCATCGTCAACACCATTACCACCGGCCCTAATGGCTACCCGGCCGGCTATACGCCCACCTGGTACATCGAAGAACACGACTACCAGGCCGCCCTCGGCGCCAAGGGCCTGGTCGGCGAGTGGGACTGGGACTTGTCCAGCACCTATGGCCGAAACGAGGCCGAACAAGGCACCTGGAACAACCAGAACCCGTCCTTGGGCGAAGCCACGCCGAACCATTTCGAATCGGGTACGTGGATCGCCTCGCAACTGACCAGCAACCTCGACTTGCACCGCACCTTCGACATCGGTCTCGGCAAGCCCCTGGACGTGTCCTGGGGGCTGGAGCAGCGCCGCGACACCTACCAGGTCAAGGCTGGCGACTGGGCCAGCTGGGCCGATGGCGGTTATTGCGCCAGCCCCGGCAACTGCGCGGCCTCCGGCGCGCAGGTCACCAATGGTATCTCCCCAGCCGAGGCCACCAGCGCCAGCCGCAACAGCTATGCAGGCTACCTGGACGTTGGCTTCCACCCACTGCCGCAGTGGTACTGGGGCGCCGCCGTGCGCTACGAACACTACGACCGCGGCATCGGCGCCACCCGCAGTGGCAAGCTGACCACGCGCTACGAATTCACTCCCGAACTGGCCCTGCGGGCCACGGTTAGCAACGGTTTCCGTGCGCCTTCCTTGGCCAACAGCCTGTTCAGTGCCCGCTCGACTACCTACGGTGTGGTGAACGGGGTATATCAGTCGATCAACTACGGCGTGCTACCCGTGGACAGCGCAGCGGCTCAGGCGCTGGGGGCCGAGGCGCTCAAACCGGAAAAATCGGCCAACTACAGCCTCGGCCTGACCTGGCAGCCCAGCGAGCGGCTGGCGTTCACCGCCGATGCCTACCTGATCAACGTGCGCGACCGAATCACCCTGACCGGCACCCTGCTCGGCCCAGAGGTGACGGATACCCTGCTAGCCAGCGGCATCGACTCGACCTCTGGCGGCCGCTATTTCACCAACGGCGCCGACACCCGCACCAAGGGGCTGGACGTGGTGGGCAGCTACGACCAGGACCTAGGCGGCGCCGGCTCGCTAAAGTGGACGGCCGCGTTCAACTGGAACGACACTGAGATCCTCGACTACAAGCAGAGCGTGAACATCCTGGGCACGCCCTATGAACTGATGAACCGGGAGGCGCGCAACTTCCTCACCGACGTTCAGCCGCACACCAAGCTGATACTCGGTGCCAACTGGCGCTGGGACCGCTATCGCGTCAACCTGGGGCTGACCCGTTACGGCGCGTGGCGTGAGGTGAATGCCGCCAACGATCGCTCGCTGGACCGAGAATACAAGGCTCGCTGGATCACCGACCTTGACCTTGGCTACCAATTGACCAAAGACCTTGAATTGGCCATCGGCGCGCGCAACCTGTTCGACGTGTATCCCGAACGCCAAGCCCCCAGCAGCAAGACCATGGTCAAGGGCTACGGGGCTTATTCGCCGTACGGCTTCACCGGCGGTTACTACTTCGGGCGCGTCACCTACAACTTCTGAAATACTTTTCACGCGCACACCGCTGTGCAATTGACGGAAAACCTGCCTCGTGGTCTCCTAATGCCTCGCGTTCAGGTGCCCCTCAGGGGGTGAAACGGGAAACCGGTGCGTCGCAAGCCCTCGACCAGGGCCCGACCAAGCCGGTGCTGCCCCCGCAACGGTAAGCGAGCGAAGCGTCTAGACCACTGTGCCGCGTCATCTGGCATGGGAAGGGGCGCTTTTCAGGAGCCCTGCTCCTCCTCGTGAGCCCGGAGACCGGCCTGACGTTTATGAACACCCCGCGGTGGGCGGGCGCTGTCGCATTCCCCTGGGCGGATCACGTTCGGGGCTGCCGCGCTTGCTCGTTGCCCACAAAAAGCAGAGGAACGCGTCATGCCCGTCACCAGCGCCAAACACAGCATTGCCACCCCCGTCACCCTCAGTCAGCGTGTCGTCATCGCCGTCGGCGCCAGCCTGCTGGGCCTGTGCCTGGTGTACTTTGCCGGCTTCTCGCACATCGAAGCCGTGCACAACGCGGCGCACGATACCCGCCACAGCGCCGCCTTCCCCTGCCACTGAGTACGCCCCATGATCATGCGAATTGCCCGTACCGCGGGCTTCAGCGGGCTGCTCGCGGCCTTGCTGCTGACCCTGCTGCAAAGCTTCTGGGTTGCCCCGTTGATCCTTGAAGCAGAAACCTACGAATCCGCAGCCCCTGTTGCCGAGCATCACGAACACGGCGCCGAAGGGGCCGCGGCCCATGAACACAGCGCCGAAGCCTGGTCGCCTGAAGACGGCTGGCAACGCGTGCTGTCCACCACCGGGGGCAACCTGGTGGTGGCGGTTGGCTTCGCGCTGATACTGGTCGCCCTGTACAGCCTGCGTGAACCGAAGCGCGTGGGCACCGGCGCCCTGTGGGGCCTGGCGGGGTTCGCCGTGTTCTGCCTGGCCCCTACCCTGGGCCTGCCGCCAGAGCTGCCGGGCACCGCTGCCGCTGACCTGGGGCAACGCCAGGCCTGGTGGATCGGCACCGCAAGCGCTACCGCACTGGGCCTGGCCCTGTTGGTATTTGCCCGCCACTGGCTGGTGAAAGCGCTGGGCGCCGTATTGCTGGTACTGCCGCATGTCATCGGTGCACCGCAACCTGAGGTGCATCAAAGCCTCGCCCCTGAAGCCCTGGAAGCCCAATTCAAGGTCGCCAGCTGGCTGACCAACGCCGCCTTCTGGCTGGCCCTGGGCCTGCTCAGCGCGTGGCTGTACCGCCGCTCTAGCCAGGCCTGATGGCTTTCGACACCACCCTGCCGGCGTTGTACGCCGGCTTTGGTTGCCGCCGGGGGTGCCCGGCGGACACCCTAGAAAACCTGCTGCGCCAAGCCTTGGCTGACAATGGCTTGGCGCTGTCAGCACTGCGCGGTATCGCCAGCATCGCCCTCAAGGCTGACGAACCTGGCCTGCAGCAGCTTGCCAAACGCCTTGGCCTGCCCTTGCTGCTGTACGATGCCGGGCAACTTCAGCCCTACGAACCCCTGCTCAGTCATCGCTCGGTCATCGCCCATGCCCACAGCGGTTGTTGGGGCGTCGCAGAAAGCGCGGCGCTGGCCATGGCCAGCCAGCACCTCGGCACGGCCCGGCTGCGGGTCGCACGCCAAGTGCTCGGGCCGGCTACCCTCGCCTTGGCCTGCGGGCGATAATTCGCAGCATCCCTTTCATCGCAAGGACTTTCCATGACGGTCTACTTCATCGGCGCCGGCCCCGGCGACCCGGAACTAATCACGGTCAAGGGCCAGCGCCTGATCCGCCAGTGCCCAGTGATCATCTATGCCGGCTCGCTGGTACCCGCGGCTGTGCTCGAAGGCCACCAGGCCGTGACCGTGATCAACAGCGCCGAGCTGCACCTGGAACAGATCATCAGTGCTATGCGCACGGCACACGCGCAAGGCCAGGACGTGGCCCGCGTGCACAGCGGTGACCCGAGCCTGTATGGCGCAATCGGCGAGCAGATCCGCCATCTGCGTGAGCTGGGCATCGACTACCAGATCATCCCAGGCGTCACCGCCACTGCCGCCAGTGCGGCCCTGCTGGGCTGCGAGCTGACCCTGCCACAGGTGTCGCAAACGGTGATTCTCACGCGCTTTGGCGACACTTCGCCGATGCCGCCCGGCGAGCAATTGGCCGACCTGGCGCGCCATGGCAGCACCTTGGCCATCCACCTGGGCGTAAAAAACTTGCCGCGTATTGTCAGCGAACTGTTGCCGCACTACGGCCCGCAATGCCCGGCTGCCGTGGTCCATCGCGCCACCTGGCCGGACCAGGACTGGGTGCGGGGCACCCTTGACGATATCGTCGAACGCGTGGCGCTTAAGGATTTTCGCCGCACTGCGCTGATTCTGGTCGGCCATGTACTGGGTGACACGCCTTTCGCCGAGTCGGCCTTATACCGTGCCGGGCACGCGCACCTCTTTCGCCCTGGCGACTGAGCATTGCCAGCGTTAGCGCTGGCGTAGCAGACTCAAGGTTCCCCCTGCCACCTGGAGCTACGCCAATGCTGGAATTACGACCCAATTGCGAGTGCTGCGACGCTGACCTGCCGGGTGATAGCCCAGACGCCTTAATCTGCTCCTTCGAATGCACCTTCTGCCGTGCCTGTGCCGACACCCGCCTGCACGGCCGCTGCCCCAACTGCTCCGGCCAGTTGCTGGCACGCCCGCCACGGGTCGGCCAAGCACTGGCCAACAACCCCGCCTCGACCCAGCGCGTGCGCAAACCTCATACCGCTTGCGCCTAAAGGCCTTGTGCAAATAGGCATCGCCACGCCACGCGGGCGGTGCCCATCCCTGTTTTTTGTAGGATTTTTCAACAACACCTACAGGGTTATTCAACAACTCTATACTCGGCATTACCAAACGTAGGGAATGGCCGTATCTTGCAGCGCTTCCGATAACCCCCCTTGCAGACGTATTCCTGAGTGTTCCAGGAAGCGGACCACAGCCCTACAGGAGTTTTCTTCATGACTACCGTCCTGATCGTCGACGACCACCCTATTGTCCGGCTCTCCCTGCGCCTGCTGCTCGAGCGGGAGCGCTTTCACGTCGTGGGTGAAGTTGCCAATGGCAGCGAAGTGGCTCAGGCAGCACGCGAACTACGGCCGGACGTGGTGCTGCTGGACATCGGCTTGCCCGGCCTGGACGGCATGGAGGTCATCAAACGGCTTCAGAGCCTGGAGCCAGTGCCCAAGATCATGGTGCTGACCGGGCAGGCTACCGACCTGTACGTGAGGCGCTGCCTGGATGCAGGCATCGGCGCCTTCGTCACCAAGGACGAAGACCACGAGGCCCTGCTGTTCGCGCTCAAGGCCTTGGTAAAAGGTTATTCGACCTTCCCGCAGATGTCGGTCAACAGCAATTCGCTGGAGAGTGAACCGACACGCCTGGCCAGCTTGTCCAACCGCGAAATGGAAGTGTTGCGGCGCCTGGCTCGCGGTGAAAACAACAAGAATATAGGCACCTGCATGAACCTCAGTGCCAAAACCATCAGCACCTACCGGGGCCGCATCATGGAAAAGCTCAAAACAGAATCGTTGGTAGAAATGGTCGATCTGGCCAAACGCAACAGCGTTTACTGAGCCCAGCCGCCATGACGCGCCTGCTGGCGAGCATCCTGTTGGCCATCGGCATGGCCAGTTCCCCTGGGTTGTTCGCCGACAGCGAACCTCGGCAACTGCTAGCGCGCTCGATCAGCGCCGCGGCGCCCTTGCAACTGAGCGACCAGGACCGCCAATGGCTGCAGCAGCGCGGCCAGCTGGTACTGGGCAGCTCGCGGCCTGACTACCCGCCGTTCGAAATCAACATCAGCGAGCGTGATTACGAAGGCCTGAGCGCCGACTATGCAGGCATCATCGCCGAGCAGTTAGGGATCCCGGTCGAAGTGCGACGCTTCGACAACCGCCACGCAGCCATCGCCGCACTGCGCGAGGGCCGCATCGACCTGCTCGGCAGCTCCAACGCCTTCGAGGCGGCGGATGCTAAATTAGGCCTCAGTTCGCCCTACGCCGACGACCTGCCGGTCATCGTCACCCGCGAAGGCCGCACCCTGAAAAATGCCCTCGACCTCGACGGCCTGCGCCTGGCCATGGTCGACCACTACCTGCCCGCCAGCGCCGTGCGCTCGCTGTACCCCAAGGCGCAATTGAGCCTATACCGCTCCACCTTGGCCGGCCTTGCCGCGGTCGATCTGGGTGAGGCCGACGCCTACCTGGGCGATGCCATCAGCACCGACTTCTTTATTGGCAAGAGTTACCAGGGCACCTTGAAGATCGACCATTTCTGCCAGGTGGCCCCGGGTGCCTTTGCGTTTGCCATGGCTGACGACACCCCCCGTTTGCGCGGGTTGGTCGACAAGGCCTTGGCCCGAATCACCGAGAGCGAGCGCTTGACCATCCTGCGCCGCTGGACCAGCGGTAACACCAGCCTGCTGCTGGAGCGCCACCTGACCGCCTTGACCGCCGAAGAGGCCGCCTGGATCGCCCACAACCCGACCGTCAAGGTACTGGTCAACACCTCACTGGCACCGCTGACGTTCAACGATACGCAGCACCGTACCAACGGCATCACCTTGGAGCTGCTCAAGCAAATTTCCCTGCGCACGGGCCTGCACTTCAAACCCATCGAGAGCCAGTCGGCGCAGGCGATGATAGAGCGCCTGGCGCGCGGCGACGCGCAGATGATCTGTGCGCTGGGCTACGGCACCGAGCGTGCCAAACAACTGCGCTTCACCCGCCCTTACCTGGTCAGCCCCAGGGTATTGGTGACCCGCAACGACGCCACCTCATCGGCGCAGGCCAAAGCCCTCGATGGCCAGCGTGTCGCCCTGGTACGTGGCTCGCCGCAGCGCGCAGACCTGCAGCGGCGCTTCCCACGCGCCAAGGTAGTCGAAGTGGACAACCCCCTCGGGCTAATGGAAGCCGTGGCCAGTGGCACCGCCGACGTGGCCCTGAGCAACTACATCAACGCCACCTACTACATCAACCATGTGTTCAAGGACCAATTGCGTATCGCCAGCGTGCTGGACGACAGCCCGGCCATCGCGGCATTTGCCGTGGCCCCGGACCAACCTCAGCTGCAGGCCATACTCGACAAGGCGCTGCTGAGCATCCCCCCCGAAGAACTGGACCAACTGATCAACCGCTGGCGCACCAGCACGCTGGTCAGTGACAGCCCATGGCGCGACTACCGCACGCTGGCGCTGCAAGTGCTGGTGCTGTCCGCCCTGCTGTTGGCCGGGGTGGTGTTCTGGAACACCTACCTGCGCAAACTCATCCACCAGCGCACCGACGCCCAGCACGCCCTGCAAGCCCAGCTAGCCTTGAGCCGCGGCCTGCTCGAACAGTTGCGCCAGGCCAAGGACGATGCCGAACAGGCCAGTCAGACCAAGAGCACCTTCCTGGCCACCATGAGCCATGAAATCCGCACACCGATGAATGCGGTGATCGGCCTGCTCGAACTGGCCCTGGAAGACAGCCGCGCCGGCCGCTGTGATACCCAGACCCTGCAGACTGCCCACGACTCGGCCATTGGCCTGCTGGAGTTGATCGGCGACATCCTCGACATCTCGCGCATCGAGTCCGGGCACATGACCCTGCAACCGGTGCCGACCAACCTGGTCGAACTGGTGCGCAATACGCTGCGGGTATTCGAAGGCAATGCGCGGATCAAAGGCTTGCACCTGCACAGCACGCTGCCCACCGCACCAGGCTGGGTCATGGCAGACCCTTTGCGGCTCAAGCAAGTACTGTCCAACCTGATCAGCAACGCCATCAAGTTCACCGAGCGCGGCGAAGTGCACGTCAGCCTTACCCTGTCGGCCGCCGACGGAAATAGCGACCTGCAGGTCGAACTCTGCGTACGCGACACCGGCATTGGGATCAGCCCGGAAGACCAGGCCCGGCTGTTCAATGCCTTCGCCCAGGCCGATGGCCCGCGGGCACGCCAGGGCGCCGGGCTGGGTCTGGTGATCAGCCGCACCCTGGCCGAATTGATGGGCGGCACGCTGAGCCTGCACAGCGTCGAAGGCGTGGGCAGCAAGGTGCAAGTCTGCCTGCAGTTGCCCGCCAGCCAAGCCCCCACGCCTGCCGAGCAGCGCGCCCCGGTGCTGGAAGCCAGCAGCGGGCCGCTGAACATTCTGGTGGTCGACGACTACCCCGCCAACCTGCTGCTGCTAGAGCGGCAACTGCACACATTGGGGCATCGCGTCACCCTGGCTGAAAACGGCGAAATCGCGCTGGACCGGTGGCAGGCAGCACGCTTCGACCTGGTGATTACCGACTGCAGCATGCCGATCATGGATGGCCACGAACTGACCCGCCGCCTACGCAAGCTGGAACACGAGGGCGGGTTGATGGCCTGCAGGATCCTCGGCGTCACCGCCAACGCGCAGGCCGAGGAACGTGCCCGCTGCCTGGCCAGTGGCATGGACGAATGCCTGTTCAAGCCGATTGGCCTGCAAACCCTGAAAAACCACCTGCCCCAGGCCAGCACGCACACACCGCCTGTTCAGGCCCAGGGCAGCGGTTTCAACCTGAGCGAGCTGCGCCACCTGACTCAGGACGACGAACAGCTCACCCGGCACCTGCTCGAACAGCTGTCACAAAGCGCCAGTGAAGATTTGGCCGCACTGTGTGCACTCGGGCCAGATGCGGGTAGCGACGCCGTGCGCGCCTTGGCCCACCGCATCAAGGGTGGGGCAAAAATGCTCAAGATGCGCACGCTGGTCAAGCACTGCGAAGCCATCGAACAGGCGCAGGCCCAAGGGCTACCAACGGCTGAACTGCGCCAGCAACTGCAAGCCAGCATGCAGGCCCTGTTACACGAACTCAGTGCCGCCCTCAGTGCAATTGCAACGTCGAGTTGATCTGGCTGATCGCATCGACCACGTGGCGTGACCCTTGCTGGATTTCCATGATCACCGTGCCGGCCTCGTTGGCCAGGGCCACGCCATGGCCGGTACGCGTCAGGCTCGACTGCATGCTTGCCACCGCCAACAGCGACAGGTCATGGTTTTGCCGCACCACATCGACGATCTCCAAGGTGGCCTTGCTGGTACGCGCCGCCAGGTTGCGCACTTCATCGGCGACTACGGCAAAACCGCGCCCATGTTCGCCGGCGCGCGCCGCCTCGATGGCCGCGTTCAACGCCAACAGGTTGGTCTGGTCGGCGATGCCGCGAATGGTCAACACGATCTGGCCGATCACGTCCGACTGCTTGCTGACTGCATCGATACTGCGTGCGGCGTCATTGAGCTCCTGGGAAATCTGTTCGATTACCTGCACCGCCTGCTGTACCACCTCGGTGCCCTTGCGGGCGCAGGCATCGGTTTGCATGGAGCTGGCGTGGGCGGCATCGGCGGCACTTTGCTGGGTGCAGACCTGGCTGGTGATGTCGCTGGCGAACTTCACCACCTTGTACAGCCGGCCCTTGCTGTCGAAGATCGGGTTGTAGGAGGCTTCGAGAAAGACCGTCTGGCCTTGCTTGTTGATGCGCTCGAAGCGGTGCGAATGGTATTCCCCGCGGTTGAGCGAGGCCCAGAACTCACGGTACGCCGACGACTCCCGCTCCTGGGGCAGGCAGAACAGCCCGTGGTGGCGCCCGACCACCTCTTCCAGGCGGTAGCCCATGGTGGTGAGAAAGTTCTGATTGGCCTTGATCACCCGCCCGGCAGGGGTGAACTCGATCACCGCCATGGAGCGGCCGATGGCCTTGAGCAGGCTCTCGCTTTCGTGCTCCTGCATAACGCGCTGGCTGATGTCCGACGCCACCTTGATCACGCTGGTGACCTGACGCTGCTCATCCAGCACCGGCATGTAGCTGGCTTCGAGCCAAACCTCCCGCCCTGCCTTGTCGACGCGCTCGAAGGTCCCGCTGATGGCCTTGCCCTGCCCCAATTCACGCCAAAGCTGCTGATACTCGGCCGTCTTGACGTAGGCCGGGTCGCAAAACAACCGATGGTGCTTGCCGCGTAGCTCTTCGACGCTGTAACCCATGGCCTGGCAGAAACGCTCGTTGGCGTCAAGAATGGTGCCGTCGGGCGCGAACTCGATCATCGCCATCGAACGGCTGATTGCCGCCAGTTTCGCTTGCGCGCTGGCCAGTGCCTGGTGACTACGCTGAATCTCGAGCAAGTCGGACTTGCGATGGAAATCGAACATGACGCCGGGCTCCTTTATGCGCGGGATGTCCTGAGCATAGATGGGCAACTGCGCCGTGCAAGCACATTGATATCACCTTGTAATTAACACCCCAGGCGCTACTCGGGCACCGCGTGTCACGAGCTTTCGCGCACCATCAACTCGAAACCAAGGTCTTGCTGCTCGGTGGCCACCCGCTTGCCGTCAAGCAACGCCAGCAGGGCCTGCGCGGCGCCCCGACCAACGGCAGCCCGCGGCGTGCGAATCGAGGTCAGCCGCGGGACCATGTGCGCTGAAGCGGGCAAGTCGTTGAAGCCGACCATCGCCACCTCGCGGGGTACTTCAACGCCCTGGCGCAGTGCCTGCAGGACCGCACCCTGGGCCAGGTCGTCGTTGCAGAAGAAGATACCGTCGACATCCGGCGCCTGTTGCATCAGCTGGCTGAACAACGTACTGCCCAGCGCGATCGAGGAAGGCTCCGGTGCAAGGATTTCCAGCTCCGTCGACTGCAGCCCTGCCTCGGCGAGGGCCTGGCGGAAGCCTTCGGCACGCTGCATCACCCGTGGGTCGAGCTGCGCGGCAATGAACGCCAGCCGGCGCCGCCCACGCTCGATCAGGTGCCTGGCCGCAGCGCGCCCTGCCTGTTGCTGCGAGAAGCCCACCGACAACGCACCCGCCTCGCCGCCCAGCTCCATCATGTGCACGCAGGGCACGCCACTGGCCGCCAGCATCTGCCGCGCGGCGTCACTGCGCTCGAACCCGGTCAGCAGCATGCCGCAAGGCTGGTAGGCCAAGTAGTTGCGGATCAGGTTTTCTTCTTCGGCAATGTCGTAGTGATAGTTACCGATCAACACCTCAAGCCCTCGCGGGCGCATCACCTCGTGAATGGCTTCGAGGGTGTCGATGAACAACTGGTTGGACAACGACGGGATCAGTACCACCACCGACTGGCTGCGCGCCGAAGCCAGTGCACGGGCTGCCGGGTTGGCGACATAGCCCAGGCTGGCCGCAGCAGCGGCAACCTTTTCCACCAGCGCCGGGGCAACCGTGCTGACGCCGCGCAAGGCGCGGGATGCGGTGATCGGGGAAACCCCAGAAAGCCTGGCGACTTCTGCCAGGGTAGGACGACCGGTGGTGCGAGAGCCTGTGCGTGACATGGATGTTGTAATTTTACTACTTGCCAAGGGAGGGGAACGGCCACTAAGGTAGCGCTGTCTTAGGACGCAGGCAATGTAATCTTTGGTAGCGGTTCCACGTGCACTGTGCCAAGCGTCCATACTGCGTAAGGACAAGACCAATAACACCGGGGAGGTGGCTGTTCGTCAACGACGAGACAGCGCTATCTCACCCCGCAGGAGGTACTGATGAATTCTCCCCTGTCCGCCATTGTAGTGATGGGCGTGGCTGGCTGCGGCAAAAGCTGCGTCGGCGCTGCCATTGCTGCCAGAAGCGGCGGCCGCCTGATCGAAGGCGACGCTTTCCACCCTGCCGAAAACATCCGCAAGATGAGCGCTGGCATCCCCCTGGACGATAACGACCGAGCCGGCTGGCTGGTGCGCCTGGGCCAGGAGCTGCAAGCCACGGTGCAGTCGGGCGAACGCCCGATCCTGACCTGTTCAGCACTCAAGCGCCGTTACCGCGAAACGTTGCGCGCGTCCATGCCGGGCCTCGCGTTCGTGTTCCTTGAGCTGACCCCTGCCGAAGCCGAAAAACGGGTCTTGGCGCGCCCAGGGCATTTCATGCCGGCGAGCCTCATCGACAGCCAGTTCGCAGCGCTCGAATCGCCGCGTGGCGAGCCACGGACCTTGCCGCTGGACGCCACCCAGGCCATCGACGCCTTGGCCGAGACGGTAGACACCTGGCTAAAGCCTTGCGGTGAGCAGGACCTGGCGCAAACCGCCTGAACCTGGCGGTTTATCCGGCTCACCCAAGACAGCGCTGTCTCGACCAATGAAAGCGCCTGAAAGTTCCATAACGTTACGCCCAAAACAACGATAAGACCGAGGCATTAAAACCATGTTCGGACTGGCTACTGATACCTTCCTGCTGCTCGACGCACTGGTCACCATCGTCGGGCTGATCCTGCTGATCACCCATTTCAAAGTGCACCCCTTCGTCGCCCTCACCCTCGCGGCCGGCTTCCTCGGCCTCACCTCCGGCATGCCGGTGGCCAAGGTGATGAAATCGTTCCAGGACGGTTTCGGCGGCGTTCTGGGCTTCGTCGGTATCGTCCTCGCGCTGGGCACCATGCTCGGCAAGCTGATGGCCGACTCCGGCGGCGCCGACCAGATCGCCCAGACCCTGATCCGCGCCTTCGGCAAGAAGAACGTGCACTGGGCCATGATGTTCGCCGCCTTCCTGGTTGGTATTCCGCTGTTCTTCGAGATCGGCTTCGTGTTGCTGATCCCGT
The DNA here is from genome assembly GCF_014269205.2 of Pseudomonas kermanshahensis. Taxonomy (NCBI): domain Bacteria; kingdom Pseudomonadati; phylum Pseudomonadota; class Gammaproteobacteria; order Pseudomonadales; family Pseudomonadaceae; genus Pseudomonas; species Pseudomonas kermanshahensis. The sequence continues at coordinate 2,400,068 of NZ_JABWRY020000001.1, read as the reverse complement.
TGGTGTTCATCGTCGCCCGGCGCTCCGGCGTTTCGCTGGTAAAAATCGGTATTCCGCTGCTGGCCGGCCTGTCCGTGGTTCACGGCCTGGTGCCGCCGCACCCGGGGCCGTTGCTGGCGATCGGCATCTTCCATGCCGACATCGGCAAGACCATCTTCTATGGCCTGATCGTCGCGCTGCCCACCGCGATCATTGCCGGCCCGCTGTTCGGTAACTTCATTTCACGCTACATTCCGGGCAACCCGTCCCAGGAGCTGATGGACCAGATCGCCAAGGAGTCCGACCAGGGCAACCTGCCGAGCTTCACTATCACGTTGGTCACGGTACTGCTGCCAGTGGCGTTGATGCTGCTCAAGACCTTCGCCGACGTGGTCCTGCCGGCCGAGCACATCGTGCGCCAATGGATGGACCTGATCGGCCACCCCATCACCGCCCTGCTCGCTGCGTTGCTGCTGGCCTTCTACACCTTCGGCGCGGCGCGTGGCTTCAACCGCCAGCAGATCATGAAGATGCTCGACCAGAGCCTGGCGCCCACCGCCGCCATCGTGCTGATCGTCGGTGCCGGCGGCGGCTTCAAGCAGATGCTGGTGGATACCGGTGTCGGCAACGTGATCGGGCAAATGGCCGTGCAGGCCGAAATCTCGCCGATCATGCTGGCCTGGCTGGTGGCGGCGGTGATCCGCATCGCCACAGGTTCGGCGACGGTCGCGACCATCACGGGCGCGGGCATCGTGGCACCGGTGATCGACCTGGTGCCGGGGGTCAACCGTGAGCTGCTGGTGCTGGCCACCGGCGCCGGCTCGCTGATCCTGTCACACGTCAACGATGCCGGGTTCTGGCTGGTGAAACAGTACTTCAACATGACCGTGGCCGAGACCTTCAAGACCTGGAGCATGATGGAGACCATCCTTTCGGTGGTCGGCATCATCTTCATCATGTTGCTGTCGATGGTGGTGTGACCGTTGATCGGGGTGGGGGCACCAGGCGCGGGCTTAATGGCCCAATCGAAATAGAAGCCTTGCCCCCATCCCGATGCAAAGGAGCTTGCCCCATGATCCGCACCTTCCTGCTTGCAGCCGTACTGGTTTCACCGCTGGCCCTGGCGGTCGGCACTGGGCCCACCTACCCCGACGACCCGCACAACCCAGCGCCGACACCGGGTGTAGACAGCACGCTCAACCCCATTGAAAAGCCGATGCCACGCGACACCGACCCGCGGATCGAGGGCAATGACCCCGAGAGCCCGCCAGCCACCCAGGATGATGGACGGGATTTGCCAGGGATGGATGGCAGTGGCTCGGAAGGTACTGGGCGCCAAGGCACGAGCACGGGCAACCCTTGACCCCCCTGTAGGAGCAGCCTTGTGCTGCGAAGAGGCCGGCGCCAGCAGCGAAGATTCACTGTGTAGTTGCCGGCCTCTTCGCAGCACAAGGCTGCTCCTACCCAGAGCGCGCGCTTGGCCTAAGAAAAGGGGGCAATGCTCACCACTGCCGCTTGTCTGGCCTGGTCAACCCGAGCTTTTCGATCCGGTAACGCAGCATATCCCGCGATAGCCCCAGCATCCGCGCCGACTTGGTCACATTCCAGTCAGTCCGGTCCAAGGTCTTGCACACCAAATCCCGCTCCATGTCCGGCAGGCTGGTACCCGGCTCTGGCTCATGCCGTGGCATCTCAAATACTGCAGGCGCCTGCTGCTGTATCAACGGCTCGTCGATCAGCGTCATGCACAGGTTCAACTGATGCGATTGCACCACCTCATTGGGTGCCAGCAACACCGTCTGCTCCAGCATGTTGCGCAGTTCGCGCACGTTGCCAGGCCAGCTGTAGCTCAGCATCAGGGCCTCTGCCTCGGCGGAAAAACGCAGGTTCGGCTTGCCATAGCGCCGCCCGTGGTGCGCTAAAAAATGCCTGGCCAACAGCAGGATATCCTGCCCCCGGGCATACAGCCGCGGTACCTTCAAGGCGATGATGCGTAGCCGGAAGAACAGGTCGCGGCGGAACTTGCCTTGCTGCACCATCTGTTCGAGGTTGCAGTTGGTAGCGCTGATCACCCGCAAGTCGACCTTGCGCTCCTTGACCGCGCCAATGCGGCGGATGCTGCGATCCTCCAGCAGTTTGAGCAGCTTGGCCTGCAGCACAAGGTCCATCTCGCCGATTTCATCGAGGAACAGCGTGCCGCCATCAGCGGCCTCGACCAGGCCTACGCGGCGCTCCTTGGCATCGGTGAACGCGCCTTTTTCATGGCCAAACAACTCCGCCTCCAGCAAGTTGGCCGGGATCGATGCGCAGTTGAATTCGATGAATGGGCCCTTGCTGCGCGAGCCATCAAAATGCAGGGCCCGGGCCACCAGTTCCTTACCAGTACCGGTCTCACCCTCTACCAACACCGGCGGCAGGTCGTCGCTGGCCATGCGCCGCTCGGCGTCCAGCACCTGGCGCAGGGTGTGCTTGAGGCTGTGCATCACCGGCGACTCGCCAATCAGTGCCTGCAGCCCGGACTTCTGCGCCTCGCGCTCCTGGTAGAACGACAAGGTGCGCTCCATCCTTTCAGCCGCCAGGGCCTTGTCCAGGGTCAGTTTAAGCTCGGCCAGCACCACCGGCTTGGTCAGATAATGAAAGGCGCCCTCCTTCATGGCCTGCACCGCGTCTTCGACATTGCCGTAGCCGGTCATCATGATGACCTTGAGCGCGGGCGCCTGCGCCACCAGCACGCGCAACAGGTCATGCCCACTCATGCCTGGCAACGAGTTGTCGGTCAGCACCGCATCGGGCTGGGCCTGCTTGATCTGCTCCAGCGCAAGCTCCGCGCTGTGGCAGACCGTCACCTCGTAACCCTTGAGGCTCAGGTAGGTGCGAATGTTGTCAGCAAGGATTTCATCATCCTCGACTACCAGGATGCTGTGTTCCATGGTCCCCTCCCGCTGCGATATTGAAAGTAAGGCTTACGCGGGTTCCTTCCTCTTCGCGGCTGCTCAGGCTGACCGAGCCGCCAAAACGCTCCATGATGCGTTGCACCAGGGCCAGGCCTACACCGAGGCCGCCCTGCTTGGTGGTGAAGAACGGCTTGAACACCATCCGTTCCTGCTGTTGGCTCATGCCCTTGCCGGTATCGCTGAGCAGCAGCATGGCACGTTGGCCGTCCTGCACGTTCACTTGGGCGCGTAGCACACCCCCTGCCGGCATGGCTTCAAGGGCATTGGAAAACAAGCTGTTGAGGATTTGCGTCAGCTGCAGCGGCTGGCTGGCCACACACTGCACGTCGGGGCCCTCGTAGCAGAACTGCACGCCGTTGCGCGCCATCTGCTGGGCGAAGGCCAGGTGGGTGTCCTCGATGGATGCGACCAGGTCCACGGCCTCGGGCTCGTCACTGGTCGGGCGCAACGACACCAGCAAGTCGCGCACCCAACGTGACATGCGGTCGACCTGGCTGATGATGTCGGTGATGTTCTTCTGTGCGGTGGGGTTGGCGATCTCCTGGGCCAGTTCGGCGCTGGAGCGGATGTTGGCCAACGGGTTGCGCAGGCTGTGGGCCACCGCAGAGGACATTTCGCCCAGTGCCACGTAGGTTTCACTGGCTACCAGGCGGTCTTGCTGCTGGTTGAGCATCAGCGCCGCCCGGCGCACGATCCAGAACAGGCCAAAGTAAATCAGCGCGCCACCCATCAGGGTCGAGGCCCAGATCAGTACATAACCGCGCTGGATACGCCGGATCAGGTCCTGCGGCTCCTTGTAGATTTCCACCATCGACAGCACCTGCTCGCCTTGGCTGTCGAACAGCGGGATGTAGTTTTCGATGAACAGGTACTTGGGTTCGCGCAGAAACTTCTGTTCTTCACGGTCGTCCTCGGCCTGGTGGTAGCTGGCAGACACCGCTTTGCGCGAACGGAACGCGCGCTCCAGGTCGCCGTCCTCCTCGATCCGCTCGCCAATCAACTGAGGGTTGGTGGACCAGACAATGGTCCGGTCGCGGGCGTAGACGTTGGCCAGCAGGGTATCGGGCAGGTGTTCGACGTGGTCGAGGAACTCGACACGGGTCGATTCGGCCAACGCCGGGGTGAACTGCAGGTGTTGCAGGTCAAGGCGCGGATCGAGCAGTTCGCCCATGGTGGTGCCCGGCGGCAGTTGCGAATGGCGGACCTCGGCCTGGGCCATGGCCTGGATGAACTGAGCGGTGAGCATGGCATCGCGCTCCACGCTGTCGCGCACCACGAAGCGCGTCGACACATAGCCCAGGCCACCGGCCACCGTGGCGATGATCACCAGGCTGATGATCGAAAACCAACGCAACAGGTTGAACTCGCGCAACGGCGCCGCAAAACCACGGGTGGCCGCAGACGCTTTGTCGGGCACTTCGTTTTCCAGCATCTGCATTGAGGGGTTCCCGCGCTGGGCGTCCGTTCAGAAGCGCACCCTTGCCACGATTAGTAGCAATTTAATGGCACTTCACCCAGGTCGCCAAGGCGACCCGTTGTTGCCATGCTCACGTTGCAAAAAATCAGCCAGTAGGCTAAAGAAAAGACATATTCATATTTTTCAATCACTTGAGATAACTTATTAAACCCTGGTCAAGCTTCAGTCCCCACTTTTGGGTAACCATTACCCAAAAAAATCTAGCTGTTATAAATCATATACTTGCGATCTGAACCTAAAGCCCACTAAGAAGACTTGGCCAACCTGAAATTCAGCGAAACGCGGGTGCCATGCCCTAGGCTGCTGCTCAACCTCACCGCGCCACCAAAGCGCTCCATGATGCGTTTGACCAGAACCAAGCCAACGCCCAGCCCGCCCTGCTTGGTGGTGAAGAACGGCCTGAAGGCCATGCGCTGCTGTTGCTCGGTCATGCCCTTGCCGCTATCGGACAGGCGCAGCGTCAGGCCGCGCCGGTCGTGGCGCACCACCTCGACACGCAACTTCCCGCCCTGCTCCATCGACTCCAGTGCGTTGGCAATCAAACTGCTGAAAATCTGCCGCAGTAACGCCGGGTGCCCCAACACCTGAACCGCCGGTAACGGTTGCAGGTCGAGGGTGACGCCGCTGCGCGCCAGCGGTACCGCAAAGGTCTGCAGGCTTTCCTGCAGCGCCTGCGGCAGGTCCACCGCCACCGCCTCGTCATTGAGCGGGCGCAGTGACTGCAACAGCTGGCGGATCCACTGCGACATGCGGTCGACTTGGCTGATGATGTCGTTGATGTTCCTTTGCGCCGGGCCCTCGTCGAACGCCTGCGCAAGCTCGGCACTGGAGCGGATGCTCGCCAGCGGGTTGCGCAAGCTGTGCGCCACCGCCGAAGACACCTCGCCCAAGGCCACGTAGGTTTCATTGTTGATCAGCCGTTTCTGCTGCACCGCCAGCAGCTTGGCCGCGCGGCGCATGATGCCGTACAGGCCGATATAGACCAGCCCGGCGCCGACGGTGATCGCCATCCAGATGAGGATCAGGCCATGTTCGATGCGCACGATCAGGTCATGCGGTTCCTTGTAGATCTCCACCATGGCCGTGACGTGCTCGCCATCGGCGTCGAACAGCGGTATGTAGTTTTCAATGAACAACTGCTCAGGCAGGGTCACGAACTTTTGCTCTTCGCGTGCCCGTTCGAAGTCGTGGTAGCTGGCCGAGACCCGCATTTTGTACTCGAAGGCGCGGTCCAGGTCGTCGTCGCCTTCGATCAACTTGCCGATCAGCGCCGGGTTGGTCGACCAGATCACCGTGCGGTCCGGCGCATAGATATTGGCCAGCAGCATGTCCGGCAGGTGGGCGATGTGGTCGAGAAACTCGCCCCTAGCCTTGCGCCGGGCATCGGGGTCGACATCCGGCAGCGCCGTGCGATCGGTACGCGGGTCCAGCAATTCGCCCATGGTGCGCACATTGGGGATCGACACATGGCGCACTTCAGCATCAGCGATAGAGGTGATGAACTGAGCGGACAACAGCGCATCGCGCTCGACGCTTTCATCGATGATGAAACGGCTGGAGATCAGCCCCAGCCCGACCGCGACCGAAAGGATGATGGCCAGGCTGACCCAGGCATACCAGCGCAGCAGGTTGAACGGCTTGCGTGGGGCTGTCGCCTCGGTACCGGCAGGCACTCCAAGGGCGTCGGAACGGGGGGCGATGTCCATGGCGGACTCCACAGCTGGGCACCTTTGAAGGTTATAGCCCAGAGTTGGGGGAACCATGGTTCTAAATTGATGTCATCCGCCGAAGGGTGGCCGCCGCGCTGCTCGGCCACGTCGTTTTCCTACAGCGGCGAGTCGTCCGCCAGCCCTTGCAGCTTGCGGTAATCGCGCAGCACGTTGGGCACGTAGCGGCGGGTTTCGGCGTACGGTGGCACTGCCCCACGGCGCAGCACCGCGTCGGGGCCGGCGTTATAGGCGGCCACGGCCAGGGTGATGTCATTGTCGAACAGGGTCAGCATGCGTTTCAGGTAGCGTGCCCCACCCTGTACATTGTCCTCAGGATCCAGGGCGTTCTCCACGCCCATCTCACGCGCGGTATCGGGCATCAGCTGCATCAGCCCCACCGCGCCCGCCGGCGAGCGGGCCTTGGGGTTGTAGCCCGACTCAGCCTTGATCAGCGCATGCAGCAGTGCTTGCGGCACGTTGTGGGCCAACGCTGCAGCGGCCACCAGCTCGGCATAGGGCCGCCCGGTGATCATTTGCGCACCGGCAGCGCCCGCCTGGGCCAGCGGTTCGCTGATCACCCGCTGATACTGGCGCCCGGGCCGATGGACGTTGGTCAGTACGTAGCCGCCCTTGGCATCGATGGAGATGTACACATCGGCCTGGGCGGCACCCGCCGCCAGCCAGATCAAACCCAGGATAAGTCCACGCATGTCGGTCGCCTCTTCGTCGTGGCCCCCGATGTGGGGGAAATGCCCCGGAAAACCCGAGGTTGCAGACCACGACGCAAGCACTGTGCCGCTTCCTGCACCGCATGGCGCAAGGCCCCGAGGCAGACGTGCACGGCTGTTGCATGGTGCCTGCCACAGCATGTTCCTACGCAGCGGAGGGCATCACCATGCAGCGCAGATCCAACCCCCAACGTGGCTTCACCCTGCTCGAACTCCTCGTGGTGCTGGTTGTGCTCGGCCTGCTGGCCGGTATCGTCGCGCCCAAGTACTTCAGCCAGCTTGGCCGCTCGGAGGTCAAGGTGGCGCGGGCGCAGATCGAGGGTTTGAGCAAAGCCCTGGACCTCTATCGCCTGGAAGTCGGGCATTACCCCAACAGTGAACAAGGCTTGCAGGCACTGGTCATCGCCCCAAGCGGCGAGGCCCGCTGGACCGGCCCGTACCTGCAGAAGGCCGTGCCGCAAGACCCGTGGGGCCGCGCCTACATCTACCGGCAACCCGGTGAGAACGGCGGCGAGTACGACCTGCTGTCGATGGGCAAGGACGGCCAGCCCGGTGGCGACGGTGAGAACGCCGAAATCACCAGCTGGCAATAAGGAGCTCGGCCATGCGCTACAGCCTCAAGGCCCTGGGCAGACAGGGCGTGGTGCAATTGCAGATCGATGCCGAAGATGCCGACCAGGCGCGCCGCCAGGTCGAGGACCAAGGCTTGCGGGTGGTCAGCGTGAAGGGCCAGGGCAGCGCCTTGCGCGGCATGGCCTGGCGCCGCGAAGCGAGCTTTGACCTGGTGTTGTTCAGCCAGGAGCTGTCGACCCTGCTCAACGCTGGCTTGCCATTGATCGATGCTCTGGAAAGCCTGGCGGAAAAAGCCCCCGCTGCGGCCTCGCGCAAGGTGCTCGGCGAACTGGTGCGCCAGCTGTACGAGGGGCACTCGCTGTCTCAAGCGCTGGGCCGCCAGCCCAGGATATTCCCGGCCCTGTACGTGGCGCTGGTGCAGTCCAGCGAGCGCACTGGCGCCCTCGGCGACGCCCTCGGCCGCTATATCGCCTACCGGCAACGCCTGGACCTGGTGCGGCAGAAACTGGTGGGGGCGTCGGTTTACCCACTGCTGTTGTTGCTGGTCGGTGGTGGCGTGGTGCTGTTTTTGCTCGGCTACGTGGTGCCGCGCTTCAGCCAGGTGTTCGAAGGCATGGGTACCGAGCTGCCGTGGCTGTCACGCCTGCTGATGCAGATCGGGTTGTTCTTGCATGCCCAGCAACTGCCGCTGGCGCTGGGCAGCGTGGCGGGCATCACCGCCCTGGTGCTGCTGCGCCGCCACCCGCTGGTACGGCGCTGGGCAGCGCGCCAGCTCAGGCGCATGCCAGCGCTGCACCAGCGGCTGATGATGTACGAACTGGCGCGCTTCTACCGCTCGCTGGGCATCCTCCTGCAAGGCGGTATTCCTATCCTCACGGCCATGGGCATGGCCCGCGGGCTGCTGGGTAGCGCCGCCGCGCAGGGTCTTGAACAGGCCAGCCAGCGCGTGGCCGAGGGGTTGCCGCTGTCCGATGCGCTGGAAGTTGGGCAGCTGGTGACGCCTGTGTCGCTGCGGCTGCTGCGCGCCGGTGAGCAGTCGGGCAACCTTGGCGAAATGCTTGAGCGTTGCGCCGACTTTCACGACCAGGAGATTGGTCGCTGGGTGGAATGGTTCGTGAAGCTGTTCGAGCCGCTGCTGATGACGTTCATTGGCCTGTTGATCGGCTTTATCGTGATCCTGATGTACATGCCGATCTTCGAATTGGCCTCGAGCATTCACTGAAGGCTAAGGCCGAGGCTTTCGCGCAATGTCGTGCCTTCATACGCGGTGCGGTAGACGCCACGTGCCTGCAGCAATGGCACCACTTCTTCGGTGAAACGGCGGAACTGGCCTGGATGGCCAATGTAGATATTGAAGCCATCCAGCGCCCGCGCCTCGAACCACTCGGTCATTTTTGCCGCCACCGTTTCGGCGGAGCCGACGAATGCCCCCGGGCGTAACTGGCGGCTGAACTCCACCGCCTGGCGCAAGCTGAAGCCCTGCGCCCGCGCCTGGTCGGCAATACGCTTGGCATTGGTGAAGAAGCTGCTGCGGGCATGCTCCAGGCTCTCCTGAGGGAACGGCGCATCGAGGTCGTACTGGGTGAAATCGTGCCACCCGAAATTGCGCCCGAACTCCTTGAGTGCCAGTTCGAAGCTGTGGTCCTGCTGGTGGTAGTGGCGCTCGATCTCACGGGCGTGGGCATCGGTGTCGCCCACATAGATTTCTGCACCTGGCAGTACCAGCAACTGCTCCGGGTCTCGCCCCAGGCGCGCGGCACGTTCCTTGACGTCACGATAGAAGGCCTGGCCCTGCTCGATGCTGGCCGCGTGGGTGAAGATCACATCAGCGGTGGCGGCGCCCAGATCGCGGCCCTGCTGCGAGTCGCCAGCTTGGAAGATTACCGGTTGGCCCTGGGGCGAACGCTGGATGTTCAAGGGCCCCACCACCGAGAAGTGTTCGCCCTTGTGGTTGAGCGCATGCAGCTTCGAGGGGTCGAGGAACTGGCCCGTGGCGCGATCACGCGGGAAGGCACCGTTTTCATAGGAATGCCACAAGCCTTGCACCACTTGCACGTGTTCCTCGGCGCGGGCGTAGCGGGTGTCGTAGTCATAATGCTCGTCACGGCCATAGTTACCAGCAGTGCCGGCATCGCCGCTGGTCACCACGTTCCAGCCGGCGCGGCCTTTGCTGATCAAGTCCAGCGAGGCCAGGCGACGGGCGACGTTATAGGGCTCGTTGTAGGAGGTGGTCAGGGTACCGACCAGCCCGATATGCCGGGTGGTGACGGCCAGGGCCGAGAGCAGGGTCAGCGGCTCCAGGCGGTTGAGGTAATGCGAGGGTGAGCCGGGGGTGATGTATTGGCTGTCGACGATGAATATCAGGTCGAATAGCGCAGCCTCGGCCTGGCGGGCGATGTCGATGTACCAGTCGATGTTGACACTGGCATCGGCCGGCAGCTCGGGGTCGAGCCAGAGGTTATGGCGGCCAGGGCCGCCGCAGCCCATGGTCAGGGCGCCGAGTTTGATTTTGCGGGTGGTCATGGGGAGTCCTCTGAAGTGATGGGGCTGTACCGGCCTCTTCGCGGGCAAGCCCGCTCCCACAGGAAAAGCGCCATCTTCAGCGTCGACGCGGTCCCTGTGGGAGCGGGCTTGCCCGCGAAGAGGCCGGCACAGCCAAACTCAATGGTCGTTGGCCAGCGCCGCTGCAAACGAGGTATCGAACAGGCTCGCTGCCGGGTAGGCCTTGATCAGCCCAAGCCCGGCAAAGAAGTCCACGGTCTTCTGCGCATCGACAATCACCTGGGGGTTGAGTGGCGCCACGTCGGTGCGCGCGCGGGCGAACCAGGCCCGGGCAATGTCGCGGTCGGCGCGGGTGCGCTTGGCCCAGGCGTCGGCATAGGCCTCGGTGTTGGCAGGGTTGTTCAAGGTCCAATCACGGGCCTTCTTCAAACGCTGCAGAAAATCAGTGATCTGCGCACGCTTAGCGTCGACAGCCTTGGCGTTGGCCACCACAAAGCTCTGGGCCGGAATCAACCCTTCGGCCGTGGCCAGCACTCTGGCGCCTTGGCGCTCCTGTTGGGTGACATAGGGCTCCCAGGTCGCGATCACGTCCACCGAACCACCATCCAGGGCGTGCGAGGCATCCAGCGCGCTGAGGTAGCGCAGCTCCAGTGCATCGCGGGGCACGCCGGCCTTGTCCAGGGCGCTGAACAGCAGTTGCTGGCTCCACGAGCCTTTCCACAGGGCCGCGCGTTTGCCGCGCAAGTCTTCAAGGCTGTGAATGTTCGAATCCTTGCGCGCCAGGATGGCGACCCCTTCGAGGTTCTGCCGGCTCACCGCAATTACCTTGATCGGTGCCCCCAAGGCACCGAGAAACAGCGGCGGCGCATCGCCCAGCAGGCCAATGTCGAGGCTGCCGACATTCAAGGCTTCAGCCACCGGGGAGCCTGCAGTGAACTGCTTCCATTCCAGGGTATAGGGCACGTCATCGAGCACGCCGGCGGCTTCCATCACCGCACGGGCATTAAAGCTTTGATCGCCGACCACCAGGGTCTGCGCGGCGGCGGCCAGGCTCAGTGAGGTGGCCAGCACACCGGCGGCCAGTTGCTTGAGGTATCGCACGTTCGTCTCCAGGGCCAATAAAGGCGCAACTAGGTAGTCGATCCGCCCGTGCGGTCTCGCTTTGATAAATGACAGTGGTATGCGCTTTGAATCTAACCAGCGCCTTGCTTATAAGTTATCGATGTATAAAGCCTGTGGGAAATTCGTTGTAGGCATAACCTAATGCCTCCGACGGTGGCCTATTTCAAAACAGATAGGCGAGCCTGTAAATGCATTTTTTGCATATTAGCTTATGATTAATTTTACTTTTGTGAATATTCAGCGAGTTTGCTAGGGTTAACCGAAACCGTCAGCCGAGCCTGAACCATGAGCCAACCCCTGCGCCTGGAGCGCCTTCGACACTTCATCGGTGCGCTTTCGGAGCTGCTTGACCGAGCCCCCGACGAAGCCACCCTCCTCGACCAAGGCCAAGGCCTAATGCGCAGCCTGGTCGCCCATGACGACTGGTTACCCGAAGCTCTCGCCCAACCGGACCCAAGCCGCTACCAGCAATACCTGCTGCATTGCGACTCGCGCCAACGCTTCTCTGTCGTCAGCTTCGTCTGGGGGCCAGGGCAGCAGACGCCGATTCACGATCACCGAGTCTGGGGGCTGATCGGCATGCTGCGCGGCGCTGAATATTCGCAAGGTTTCGCCCGCAGCGAGCAAGGTGCGTTGCTGCCGGCCGGTGCGCCGGTGCGGATCGACCCTGGCCATGTCGAAGCGGTTTCGCCGCGTATCGGCGACATTCACCAAGTCAGTAACGCCTTCGACGACCAAGTGTCGATCAGCATCCACGTCTACGGCGCCAATATCGGCGCGGTCAGCCGGGCGGTGTACCTGGCCGACGGCACTGAAAAACCCTTCATCTCCGGCTACTCCAATACCCTCCTGCCCAACATCTGGGACCTGTCCAAAGAGAATCCAGCCCCATGAGTACTGTCGCCACCCGTTCCTTCCATGACATTCGCCGGGCCTTGCTGGCCCATGAAGAGCTGGCGTTGATCGATGTTCGCGAGGAAGACCCGTTCGCCCAGGAACACCCGCTGTTTGCCGCCAACATCCCGCTGTCGAAGCTGGAGCTGGAAGTCTTCGCCCGGGTACCGCGGCGTGACACCGCCATCACCCTGTATGACGACGGTGAAGGGCTGGCTACGCTGGCTGCCGCGCGCCTGTCGGCGTTGGGTTACAGCGATGTGGCACTGCTCGAGGGCGGCCTGGCTGGCTGGCGCGCGGCTGGCGGCGAGTTGTTCCGTGACGTCAACGTGCCAAGCAAGGCCTTTGGCGAGCTGGTTGAAAGCGAGCGGCACACGCCGTCGTTGGCGGCCGAGCAGGTGCAGGCATTGCTCGATGCCAAAGCCGATGTGGTGGTGCTCGACGCCCGTCGTTTCGACGAGTACCAGACCATGAGCATCCCCGGCGGCATCAGTGTGCCGGGGGCCGAACTGGTATTGCGCGTGGCCGAGCTTGCGCCGAACCCCGCCACCCAGGTAATCGTCAACTGCGCGGGGCGTACCCGCAGCATCATCGGCACCCAATCACTGGTCAACGCCGGCATCCCCAACCCGGTGGCGGCACTGCGCAATGGCACCATCGGCTGGACGCTTGCCGGCCAGCAACTGGCTCACGGCCAGCAACGCAGCTTTGCCCCCGTTAGCGACACCACCCGCGCCAGCGCCGCCGGCCGTGCCCGCGCCGTGGCTGACCGTGCCGCAGTCGCGCGGCTGACTCGCGATGGCCTGGCGGCCTGGCAGGCAGAGCCCCACCGCACCACCTACCTGTTCGATGTGCGTACCCCTGAAGAGTTTGCCCAGGGGCATCTACCGGCCAGCCGCTCGGTCCCCGGCGGACAACTGGTGCAAGAGACCGACCATGTCGCCAGCGTGCGCGGCGCCCGCATCGTGCTGGTGGATGACGACGGTGTGCGGGCCAACATGAGTGCCTCGTGGCTGGCCCAGATGGGCTGGCAGGTCGCCGTGCTGGACGGCCTGTCGGCAGTGGATTTCAGCGAGCCCGGCGATTGGCAGGCGCCATTGCCGGAACAGCCCCAGGTGAGCGAGATCGGCGTTGACCAATTGCATGACTGGCTGCAAGCGCCAGGCACGGTGCTGCTGGACTTCACCACCAGCGCCAACTACGTCAAACGCCACATCCCAGGTGCTCATTGGGCGATCCGAGCGCAGTTGCCGCAGGTGCTGGAGCACCTGCCGGTTGCCGAACGCTACGTGCTCACCTGCGGCAGCAGCTTGCTGGCGCGCTTTGCGGCGGTCGACTTGCAGGCCCTGACACACACACCGGTGTATGTGCTGGAGGGCGGCACTGCGCGCTGGATTGCCGCAGGCAAACCGCTAGAGCGTGGGGAAACGCACCTGGCAGTGGCGCGCAGCGACCGCTATCGCCGGCCGTATGAAGGCACCGACAACCCGCGTGAAGCCATGCAAGGGTATCTGGACTGGGAGTTCGGCCTGATCGCCCAGCTAGAGCGTGACGGTACGCATGGGTTTCATGTTGTCCGTTAACGTGCGCCCCGGTCATCAGTGACGGAGTAGGTAGGCACCCGCTGGAACATGCTTTTGCAGCTTCTTGCATTTGCCCGGCGGGGGTTGGTGCCCAGGTGGGCGATCGGGGTACCAGATTCGGCATTTGCCTGGCGGCGGCCTGTGGCCCCGCGGTACCTCGAAAGCAGCGTCGTCCATGAGGTATTCAGGCATGCCCACGCGCTGCTGACCGGCAACGCCCGGGCGTTGCTGGGCAGCAGCCAGGGAGACTGATCGCGCGGGCTCCGGGCTGGCCTCTGCGGGTATTACTTGAACGGCCGACGCCTTTACAGCACCCGGCGGCGTACCCGAAATCCGGGCTTGGTTCGCCGCCTCGATCAATTGCAGATTGCGATTGCGCAAGGCCACGTTGCGTCCAACCCGCAGGTTGGAGCGCGCCGCCAACACTTCAGCCTGTTCGTATTGCCCCTGCTGCAGGCGCAGCACACCCAGGTAGTGCAGCGTGGCGGGGTTGTTCGGCTGGATTTGCAGCGCCCGCTCCAGCGTGGCGGCAGCCTGGTCCAGTTTGCCTTCTGCGTACTGCCTGGAGGCTGTTTCGATCAGCAGGGTCGAGGCCGTGTTACTGCTTGCAGGCGCCGTGCGCTCGCCGGCGGTGATGGAATCGCACGCGGTGATGCTGAACAACAGGGTTAAGGCCGACAGCATACGCTTGCTTGGCATGAGGAACGCACTCGACGGGTCCAGGTGGGCCTGGTTCGAAAGAAGACGCTATCGACCTGAACATGCCATCGAAGTTCCCGATCAACCGCTCAGATACGCGTCAGGCCATTGCTTCACCGCCCACTAGCCGCTAGAGTCCGCCCTAAGGCGTTCGCTGCGCCTGCGGTCCGCGCGAAGGGGTGCCCAAGCCACGCTTCATCTCATTTTCATTCCAGCTCCCGGCTTGTCGGCGGACCGAGCCCCAAAGGAGTTGGCATGCCCGCCATCCATGCTTCCCGTCATCACGGCCTGCTCGATCTGGCCGACCTGCGCAAACGCGCCAAACGCTTGCTGAAAGCGCTAAACAACGGCGAGGCCGAGGACGCGCGCGCCCAACTGCGCCTACTCGGCCTGACTGGCCCGCATTACAGGCTCGCTGACACCCAGTGGCTGCTGGCCCGTGAGACGGGTTTTGCCAGTTGGCCAAAGCTCAAGGCGCATGCTGACGCTGTCGCCTTTGCAGCGCGCCACCCAAACTTCACCGCCGATGGCGAGGCCACCGTGCAGCACTGGCGCTGCGGCAATGACATCGCCCATAGCTTGCGCACAGTGGGCTTTAACGGCGCGTTTCACATGTTCGACGACCCGATGGTCATGGGGCCGGTGCCGGCACTGCCAGAAGATGAGTACTGGCCCGTGCGTGCCGCGTATACGCAACAGGCGTTCAACCTTGGCGCGCAGGACGTCGAGCAGCGCCAGGCTAAACAGCGCGCGGCACTGGCACAGTTGAACGCTGACAGCGAAGTTGTGCTCTGGTGCGAAGGGGATGCTTACGATCAGCTATTTTTGATCCGAGTTCTGGCAAGCCTGCCCTGCCTGCCGCGGCGGCTCGAACTGATCGAAATTACCGAGGTGCCCGGCGTCGAGCGCTTCATCGGCATCGGCCAACTCGCCCCCGACCTGCTTGCCTGGCTTTGGCCACAACGGCGGCCTTTGGGCCCAGACGCCATAGCGTTAGCGAAGCAGGCTTGGGCTGCCTATACCGCACCAGACCCACGCGCCTGGGCTGCCCTTGCGGCTCAGAAGCACCCGTCTTTACCCCAATTAAGCGCAGCACTTGCGCGCCAGTTGCAGGAACTGCCAGGGGCAAAGGATGGCCTGAGCCTCACAGAGCGCTTGCTGTTACGTATCCTCGCGCAAAAGGGTGATCGCCCGGCCGGCCGAGTGTTTGCACAGCTGATGATGCACGATGAACCATTGCCTTACCTGGGCGACCTGATGTTCCACGTGCTGCTGCAACCGCTGATCCATGCACCGCACCCGCTGTTGCTGGAAGGCTCAGGAGAGGGCTGGACGCAACGGCCCTTGAGGCTGACTGCACTGGGCGAAAGCGTTCTCGACGGGCAGGCCAATTGGCTGGATCAGGCGCCTCCCCCGCGCTGGGTTGGCGGTGTACTTATCGACGCTGAGCAAGCGCCTTGGGTAGTCAGCGAGCGAGGCGAAGTCTGGCAGCGCCGTTAGGGAAATGCTGCTGGCGCTTGAACTCAAAGGGACTCAACCTTTTCAAGCGCCGGCACGTACCCGCCGCATCACCATGCCCACCAGCACCACATTGACCAGTGCCAGCAGGCACAAGGTTACCAATACCCCCATTGAGCCAAAGTGCTCAAACAGATAACCACCCACCAGCGGCGTCAATGCCTGGCCGATCAGCGAAGGCCGCGACATGCGCCCCATCAGCAGCACATACTGCGCGGGGGGCATCATTGACAGCGGCAACAGCCCGCGCACGATCGCTCGCAAGCCGTTACCGCAGCCGAATACCAGCAGGCCCACGGCCGTGGCCGCCGGCACCAGCGTCACCAGCAGCAAGCCCACCAGCACCAGGCTTACCCAGGCCAGCGCCGTCCAGATCGGGTGACGCTTGCCCGCCAGAATCTGCAGCACCCGCGAGGCCACCTGGCTGGGGCCGAGCATCGCCGCCAGGCCGATCGCCACCGGCAGCGAATGCCCAAGGCCCTGGAGCACGGCGACCAACTGCACGGCAATCGCCGTCATGATGATCGCGCCAATGGCGAACATGCCGGTCAACAGCAGGTAGAGCTGGCGATCTACCCCGACTGCAGCGCTGTTCTGATGCGCCTTGCGCACCTCGACCTGCCCGCCTGGCGGCAATACACGCCAATACAACGGGGCTACCACCAGTAGCAGCACGACCGCATAACACACGCAGGTCATGCGCCAGCCCAGATGCTCGATGGCCAAGGCTACGGTCGGCCACGACAGGGTCGAGGCAAAGCCGGCAATCAAGGTGATGCCAGTGATAGCTTTGCCAGCACCCTCGCCATACAGGCCGCCCAGGGTCGAGAACAGGGCCTCGTACAGCCCCATGGCCATGCCCACACCGATCACCGCCCAGGCCAACAAGAACACCACCAGGCTGTGGCTGGCAGCCATGATCAGCAGGCCCGCTGCAACCACCGCACCACTGGCCGCCATTTGCGGGCGGCCGCCGTAGCGGGCGACCAAGCGGCTGGACAGCGGGGCGCACAGCGCCGAGACCATCAGGCTCAGCGACAACGCGCCGTATACCCACTGGCTGGGCCAGCCAGTGTCACGGCTGATCGGGTCGGCCATCACGGCCATGAGGAAGAACGAACCGCCCCAGACCAGGATTTGCAGGATGCCCAGGCAGACGATGCCGAGGGGCCTGGGGAATTGGGGGGTGCTTTTCACTACGAGGCCTTGAGTCACATACGAGGGTGCCTGCACCGGCCCTTTCGCGGGGCAAGCCCGCTCCCACAGGAAATGCGCCACCTTCAGCATTGACACGGTTGCTGTGGGAGCGGGCTTGCCCCGCGAAAGGGCCGACAAGGGCACCCTACCATGCCCACCATCGATGAAATATCCCGACATATCATTCAGCGTGATAATAACCTTCGCCCCGTTCGATTCGTGCCTCACGCGCAAGACACTCACACTCCGCCCACTACTAATACATTGGCGGAGTTCTCCATGGAACAATCACTCAAACCCTTGCGCTTTCCACTCGCTGCCCTGGCAGTCGTAGTGCTCAGCGCTTGCGGTCGAACCCCCGACGCCGTGCAGGCGCCCGCCGCGCCCAAGGTCAGCGTGGCCAAGGTGATCGAGCAGCCGATCAACGAATGGGACGAGTTCACCGGCCGCCTCGAAGCCCCGGAAACCGTCGAAGTGCGGCCACGGGTCTCGGGCCAGATCGACCTGGTTGGTTTCACCGAGGGCGCGCAGGTCAAGAAAGGCGACCTGCTGTTCCAGATCGACCCACGCCCGTTCCAGGCAGAGGTCCGCCGCCTCGAAGCCCAACTGCAACAAGCCAAGGCTACAGCCATTCGCAGCGCCAACGAAGCCCGCCGCGGCGAGCGCCTGCGTGACAGCAACGCGATCTCCGCCGAGCTTGCCGAGTCGCGCAGCAGCGCCGCCGCCGAAGCCCGCGCCGGGGTCGATGCGATCCAGGCCCAACTCGACCTGGCCCGCCTGAACCTGAGCTTCACCCGCGTGACCGCGCCCATCAGCGGCCGGGTCAGCCGTGCCCAGTTCACGGCCGGCAACATCGTCACCGCCGACGTCACCCCGCTGACCAGCGTGGTCTCCACCGACAAGGTCTACGCCTATTTCGACGCCGACGAGCGCGTGTACCTCAAGTACACCCAGCTGGCGCGTGAAGGCCAGCGCGGCCAGGCCACCCCGGTGTACCTCGGCCTGACCAACGAAACCGGCAACCCGCACCTGGGCCAGATGAACTTCGTCGACAACCAGGTCAACCCGCGCACTGGCACCATCCGTGGCCGCGCCGTGTTCGACAACCGCGACGGCCAGTTCACCCCTGGCCTGTATGCCCGCCTGAAGCTGGTCGGCAGCGCCCAGTACGACGCCGTGCTGATTAACGACGAAGCCGTCGGCACCGACCTTGGCAAGAAGTTCGTGCTGGTGATGGACAAGGACAACAAAGCCGCCTACCGCGCGGTAGAGCTGGGACCGAAGCTAGAAGGCCTGCGCATCGTGCGCAGCGGCCTGGCCAAGGACGACCGCATCGTGGTCAGGGGCCTGCAGCGTGTGCGCCCAGGCTCCACGGTAACCCCGGAAGACACCCCGATGGCCAGCGAGCAGACCCTCGCCGCCCTCGCCCAACAGCGCCAGGCCCTGGAGGCCAGCAACCCGGCGCCGAAGGTAGCGGGCGCCACTGTAAAAGTCGCCAGCGCCCAAGCGCCACGCGGTTAAGGGACCACATCGATGAACTTCTCGAAATTCTTCATCACCCGGCCGATCTTCGCGGCGGTACTGTCGCTGGTACTGCTGATCGCAGGGTCGATCTCGCTGTTCCAGTTACCGATCAGCGAATACCCCGAGGTAGTGCCGCCTACAGTGGTGGTGCGTGCCAACTTTCCGGGCGCCAACCCCAAGGTGATCGGTGAAACGGTCGCCGCGCCGCTGGAGCAGGCCATCACCGGCGTGGAGAACATGCTGTACATGTCCTCCCAGTCCACCGCCGATGGCAAGCTGACACTGACCATCACCTTCGCCCTGGGCACTGACCTGGACAACGCGCAGGTGCAGGTCCAGAACCGTGTCACCCGTACCCAGCCCAAGCTGCCGGAGGAAGTGACGCGCATTGGTATCACCGTCGACAAGGCCTCGCCCGACCTAACCATGGTCGTGCACCTGACGTCGCCGGACAACCGCTACGACATGCTCTATCTGTCCAACTACGCCATCCTCAACATCAAGGACGAGTTGGCGCGCCTGGGCGGCGTGGGTGATGTGCAGCTGTTCGGCATGGGCGACTACTCGCTGCGCGTGTGGCTCGACCCGAACAAGACCGCTTCGCGCAACCTGACCGCCAGCGACGTCGTTGCGGCCATCCGTGAGCAGAACCGCCAGGTTGCGGCCGGCCAATTGGGCGCCCCGCCCGCCCCCGGCTCCACCAGCTTCCAGCTGTCGATCAACACCCAAGGCCGGTTGGTCAATGAGGAAGAGTTCGAGAACATCATCATCCGTGCCGGGGCCGATGGCGAAATCACCCGCCTGAAAGACATCGCCCGGGTCGAGCTGGGCTCCAGCCAGTACGCCCTGCGCTCGCTGCTGAACAACCAGCCGGCGGTGGCGATCCCAATCTTCCAGCGCCCAGGCTCCAACGCGATCGACATCTCCGACGAAGTGCGGGCGAAAATGGCCGAGCTGAAGAAGGACTTCCCTGAGGGGATGGACTACAGCATCGTCTATGACCCGACTGTGTTCGTCCGTGGTTCGATCGAAGCGGTAGTGCACACGCTGTTCGAAGCGCTGATTCTGGTCGTCCTGGTCGTGATCCTGTTCCTGCAGACCTGGCGCGCCTCGATCATTCCGCTGCTGGCCGTGCCGGTGTCGCTGATCGGTACCTTTGCCGTGATGCACCTGTTCGGCTTCTCGCTCAATGCCTTGTCGCTGTTCGGGCTGGTATTGGCCATCGGTATCGTGGTGGACGACGCCATCGTCGTGGTGGAGAACGTCGAGCGTAATATCGGGCTTGGCCTGAAACCGCTGGAAGCCACGCAAAAGGCCATGAGCGAAGTGACCGGGCCGATCATCGCCACCGCCTTGGTGCTGTGCGCCGTGTTCGTACCTGCGGCGTTCATTTCCGGGCTTACCGGCCAGTTCTACAAGCAATTTGCCCTGACCATCGCCATCTCGACCGTGATCTCGGCATTCAACTCGCTGACCTTGTCGCCGGCCTTGGCGGCTGTGCTGCTCAAAGACCACCACGCGCCCAAGGACCGTTTCTCGCGGTTGCTGGAAAAGCTGCTGGGCAGTTGGCTGTTCGCGCCGTTCAACCGGTTCTTCGACCGTGCCAGCCACAGCTATGTTGGCGGCGTGCGCCGGGTCATCCGCTCCAGCGGCATCGCCCTGTTCGTCTACGCTGGCCTGATGGGCCTGACCTACCTGGGCTTCTCGTCCACCCCGACCGGTTTCGTACCGGCCCAGGACAAGCAGTACCTGGTCGCCTTCGCCCAACTGCCAGACGCCGCCAGCCTCGACCGCACCGAGGCGGTGATCAAGCGCATGAGCGAAATCGCCCTGAAGCAACCGGGTGTTGCCGACTCGGTGGCCTTCCCAGGCCTGTCGATCAACGGTTTCACCAACAGCCCGAACAGCGGCATCGTGTTCACCCCGCTCAAGCCATTTGACGAGCGTAAAGACCCGAGCCAGTCGGCAGCCGCCATCGCCGCCGCGCTGAATGCCCAGTTCGCCGACATCCAAGACGCCTACATCGCGATCTTCCCGCCTCCGCCGGTTCAAGGTTTGGGCACCATCGGCGGCTTCCGCCTGCAGATCGAGGACCGCGGCAACCTGGGCTACGAAGCGCTGTACAAAGAAACCCAGAACATCATCGCCAAGAGCCACAACGTGCCGGAGCTGGCTGGCCTGTTCACCAGCTACCAGGTCAACGTGCCACAGGTCGATGCAGCCATCGACCGCGAAAAGGCCAAGACCCACGGCGTGGCGATCAATGACATCTTCGACACCCTGCAGGTCTACCTGGGCTCGCTGTACACCAACGACTTCAACCGCTTTGGCCGTACCTACCAGGTCAACGTTCAGGCAGAACAGCAGTTCCGTCTCGACGCCGAGCAGATCGGCCAGTTGAAGGTGCGCAACAACCTGGGCGAGATGATCCCGCTGGCGACCTTCCTCAAGGTCAGCGACACCTCCGGGCCTGACCGCGTCATGCACTACAACGGCTTCATCACTGCCGAGATCAACGGCGCAGCGGCACCGGGCTACAGCTCTGGCCAGGCCGAGGCAGCCATTGAAAAACTGCTCAAGGAAGAGCTCCCCAACGGCATGACCTTCGAGTGGACCGACCTGACCTACCAGCAGATCCTCTCGGGCAACACCGCGCTGTTCGTCTTCCCGCTCTGCGTGCTACTGGCCTTCCTGGTGCTGGCCGCCCAGTACGAAAGCTGGAGCCTGCCGCTGGCGGTGATCCTGATCGTGCCGATGACCCTGCTGTCGGCCATTACCGGGGTGATCATCTCGGGTGGCGACAACAACATCTTCACCCAGATCGGCTTGATCGTACTGGTGGGCCTGGCGTGCAAGAACGCGATCCTGATCGTCGAGTTCGCCAAGGATGAACAAGCCAAGGGCCTCGACCCGCTGGCTGCGGTACTGGAAGCCTGCCGCCTGCGCCTGCGGCCGATCCTGATGACCTCGATCGCCTTCATCATGGGCGTGGTACCGCTGGTGTTCTCCTCCGGTGCCGGCTCGGAAATGCGCCACGCCATGGGTGTCGCGGTGTTCTCGGGAATGATCGGCGTGACCGTGTTCGGGCTGTTCCTGACGCCTGTGTTCTTCTTCCTGATCCGCCGTTTCGTCGAACGCCGCCAGGCCCGCAAGGCCGAACGCGTTCAATCGCTGGAGAGCCACGCATGAATATGCTCAAGCCCCTGACCCCGAGCCTGTTGGCCTTGGCCCTGGCGGCCTGTGCGGTGGGCCCGGACTACAAGACGCCGACCACCGAGCCTGCCCATTTCGACACTGAAATGCAGGCCAAGGCCTACGACCGCAGCCGCTTCGAAAGCATCTGGTGGAAGCAGTTCGACGACCCGGTGCTGAACCAACTGGTGCAGGCCTCGCTCGACGGCAACCGTGACCTTCGGGTGGCCTTTGCCCGGCTGAAGTCGGCCCGTGCGATCCGTGAGGACGCCTCGAACGACCAGTTGCCGGTGGTCACCAGCCGTGCCAGCAGCGAAATCGGCAAAGGCCAGGTCCCCGGCCAGACTGAGCAGCGGATTAACAGCGAACGCTACGACCTGGGCCTGGACATGGCCTGGGAGCTTGACCTGTTCGGCCGTATCCAGCGCCAGATCGAAGCCAGCGAAGCTCAGGAAGCCGCTGCCGCAGCCGACTTGCAGCAATTGCAAGTCAGCCTGATCGCCGAACTGGTCGACGCCTACGGCCAACTGCGTGGCGCGCAATTGCGCGAGAACATCGCCCTGGCCAACCTCAAGACCCAGCAAGAATCGCGCAGCATCACCGAAACCCTGCGCGATGCCGGGGTCGGCAACGAACTCGACGTGGTGCGGGCCGATGCGCGCCTGGCTGGCGTCGAGGCCACCGTGCCGCAGCTGCAGGCCGAACAGGCGCGCGCCCGCCATCGCATCGCCACCCTGCTTGGCCAACGCCCGGATGCACTGAGCGTCGACCTGTCGCCCAAGGCCCTGCCGGCGATCGCCAAAGCGCTGCCGGTGGGCGACCCTGGCGAGTTGCTGCGTCGCCGCCCGGATATCCGCAGTGCCGAACGCCAGCTGGCGGCCGCCACGGCCAACGTCGGTGTCGCCACCGCTGACCTGTTCCCGCGGGTCAGCCTTAGTGGCTTCCTCGGCTTTACCGCCGCACGCGGCTCGCAGATCGGGTCTTCGGCAGCCAATGCCTGGGGCCTTGGCCCGAGCATCACCTGGGCGGCCTTCGACCTGGGCAGCGTACGGGCCCGCCTGCGCGGTGCCAAGGCAGACGCCGAAGGCGCCCTGGCCAACTATGAGCAGCAGGTGCTGCTGGCCCTGGAAGAGTCGGCCAATGCCTTCAGCGATTACGACAAGACGCAGCAGCGGCTGCTGTCGCTGATGCGCCAGAGTGACGCCAGCCGCAAGGCTGCGGAGCTGGCGTCGATCCGTTATCGCGAAGGCACGGTGGACTACCTGGTGTTGCTCGACGCTGAACGTGAACGGCTCAGCGCTGAAGATGCCCAAGCCCAGGGTGAGGTCGAGCTGTACCGCGGTATCGTCTCGATCTACAAAGCCTTGGGCGGTGGCTGGCAACCTGAAACGGTGGCCAGCACGCGCTGATTTCACCCGCTTTATCGACTCCTTTGGTTGGTTCCTCCCCCAACCGTTTGCCCCGCTGGCCTCGGCCTGCGGGGCTTTTTTTGATGCCTTGTACGGGCTGTGACGGCCGTGGCACCGCCAAGCCTTCAGCGGTTGCATTTGCCCCCTAGCTGCCCCAAGCTCTGCCCTTCCTGCCGCCACGGACCGTCCGATGCCCAGACGCAACCGCTACCTGATCGCCTTGCTGCTGCTGATTCTGGTGTCGGCCATGATCAGCTACTTACCGCGAGACGACCAGCCGGCCCCGCCTACGCTGCCCGCGCACAGCTACGCCAAGGCCTTGCGCCAGGCCCATGAAGGCTTGCCGGGGGCAGCGCGGGTGCTGTACCAGCAGTTGCAACGTAACGACCTGGCCCCAATCCGCCGTGCGGCCCTGTATGCCGAGCTGCCCAACTACCCCTCCCCCCAGGCGCTGAAACTCGCGCGCCTGGACCTGGAGCATGCTGACCCGCTGGTACGCCGAGCCGCCATCGCCGGTATCCGCCGCCTGCTTCCCGCCGCGCAACGCAGCCTGGTGCTGGGCCCGTTGCTCGATGATGCGGATCAAAGTGTACGTTTCGCTGCCGTGGACGCCTTGCTCGGCCTCGACCCGGACGCCATAGGCCTGTACTTCGGCCCGTTGCAGGCCGCCCTTGAGCAGTATCAGCAGGCGCTGGAGCAGCAGCCAGAAGACGCCGACGCGCAGGTGCACCTGGCGCGCCTGTACCTGCACGAAAACGACTACACCCAGGCTGCTACAGCCTTGCAACGCGCCCTGCAGGTTGCACCGGGCAATCTGGACGCGCTGGCAACCCAGGTACGCCTGCTGGAGCGCCAGGGCCATCACGACGCCTCCCGCCAGGTGCTGGCCAAGGCCTTGCTGCTGAGCCCCGACTCGGCCTTTCTGCAATATGAACTCGGGCTCTGGCTCAATCGCCACGAGCAACGCGAGTACGCCCTGCTGGCCTTATCGCGTGCGGTGGAGTTGGACACGGACAACGCCGACTATCGCTACTCGCTGGCAATGACCTTGCATGAGCTCGACCAGGTCGACGCTGCGCAAAAGCAGCTGGAAACCGTGCTCAATCGGCAACCGGCCAATCGCCGGGCCCGGCTGTTGCTGATTCAGTACTGGAAAGAGACCGGCCAACTGCAAAACGTCCAGGTGCTGCTGGCCGAGCTAGAGCGCCAGAACCCTGACGATCCGGTGCTGCAACAGGGCCTGTAGGCCCCGCCCCTGATTCGTTGAACCCTAAGCGGCAGCCCGTGGTCCAGTGAGTATCGAACCACTGGCGGCAGGCCAAGCCTTGGCCCTGCCCATTGTCACAGGAGCGTCGCTTTGGCCAGTTCGTTGGCGCTGGACGAACGTGCCTTGATCCTGGCACCCCCGCAACTTGCCGCGGATACCGCGCGTCTACTGGCGTCCGCTGGCATCGAGAGCCTGTGCACCCTCGACATCGCCAACCTGCACGCCTGCCTGATCGAAGGCGCAGCCTTGGTCATCATCGCCGAACAACATTTCAGCAATGGCCCGAGCGTACCGTTGCAGGGGTTTATCGACCAACAGCCCAGCTGGTCCGACCTGCCCATCTTGTTGATCATGGACTTGGCCGCCACTGCCACCCGGCCTTCTCACCCGCCTGACGGTAACCTGATGCAGTTGCTCTGCCCGCTTGATCACGGGCAAGTGCTGCAGCTGGCGCGTATCGCGCAGCGCAACCGCCGCCATCAATACCGGGCACGTGATCAGCTTTCAGCACTGCAACAGCGGATGGACGCCCGCAGCCAGGAACAGCACAGCAACGAGTTTGCCCGCACACAAATTCGCAAGATGGAAGCTGTCGGCCAGTTGGCCGGTGGCATTGCCCATGATTTCAACAACCTGCTGACGAGTATCGGCGGCAGCTTCGAACTGATCGAGCGACGCTTGAACAAAGGCCGAAGCGACAGCCTGGAAGGCATTTTGCGCATGGGCCAGGAGGCCGTGTCACGCGCAGGAAAATTGACCCATCGGCTGCTGGCCTTTTCCAGCCGGCAATCGCTGCACAGCCAGCGGGTCGACCTGCATGCACTGCTGGAGGCGAAGCGCCTGAACGCTGGCCTGACCCACTCGGTGACCCTACAACTGCACGTGCCCAACGACCTGTGGGCCGTGGAGGCCGATGATGGGCAACTGCGCGAAGCCCTCGACAACCTGCTGCTCAATGCCTGCGAAGCCATGCCGACCGGCGGCCTGCTGCGTATCGAGGCCAGCAACCAGCAGATCGAGGCCGAGCAGTTCGCCGACGGCGCCTTGAACAGCGGTGATTACCTGCGCCTGCGCATCATCGACAACGGCCAGGGTATGTCGCAGAGCACGTTGGAACATGCTTTCGAGCCGTTTTTCAGCACCAAACCCGTCGGCCAGGGCATCGGCCTTGGCCTTTCCATGGTGTATGGCTTCAGCAAGCAGTCGCATGGGCATGTCACCCTGCTGAGCAAGATCGGCCATGGCACCCAGGTCGACCTGTACTTGCCGCGGCACGTCGGCGAGGCGATGCCCAAACGCCCAGCCCTCGCACCTGCGCCTGACAGCACGGGCCACACTGTGCTGGTGGTCGAAGACGACCCGCATGTGCGCCAGTTACTGTGTCAGGCACTGAGTGAAGACGGCTTCCCTTGCCAAACCGCCGCCAACGCCAATGAAGCCCTGCAGATCCTGCGGTCGTCGCAACGGATCGACCTGTTGGTCAGCGATGTTGGCCTGCCGGGCATGAATGGGCGGCAACTGGCGGAGATCGCACGTACCTTGCGGCCACGCCTGCCGGTGCTGTTCATTACCGGGTACGCGGAAACAGCCATGGCGCGCGAGGGCTTCCTCGGCGCTGGCATGCACCTTATCTGCAAGCCATTTGAGCTCAAGCAGTTGCAGGCGCAGGTGACGCAGATTCTTGGCAAGCCCTGAACCGGTTCAACCGTCTAGCATGTGCAAAGCCTGGTTCGCTAAGTGCTCCAGCGCGAACGGCTTGAGCATCAATGCGGTGCCCGGCTGATCGAGCAGTTGGGCTTCGATCGGCTGGTCGGTGTAGCCGGTGATGAACAAAATCTTCTGCGACGGCACGATCATGCGGATTGCCTTGGCGACTTGCCGCCCGCTAAACCCGCCCGGCAAACCGATATCCGTGATTACCAGATCAAAAGGCCCGTCATGGCGGAAGCGATCCAGCGCTGAATTGGCATCTTGAACGTCACAGATGGCAAACCCGCGTTCGATGAGAAACTCGCGCATCAGTGCACGCAGGTTGAGTTCGTCATCGATCAACAACACGCGCTGGCCTTGCGCGCGATTAACGCTTGGCAGGCATACCAGTGGCTCTTCCGGAACCGGCGCCAGGCTACGCGGAAACAGCATGGAGACTTTTGTCCCTTGGCCTTGGGTCGACTCGATCCACACATAGCCACCCGACTGCCCGACAAAGCCATAGACCATCGGCAGGCCAAGCCCCGATCCCCGTCCCAGTGGTTTGGTCGTGAAGAAGGGTTCAAAGGCCTTGGCGACCTCAGCGGCCGACATCCCGTGGCCGTCATCCTCGACATGCAAGGCCACATAGTCGCCAGGTGGCAGCCCGTTCTCATCCGGGAAATGCGTCGCCAAGCGTTCGTTGACCGTTCTGATCCAGACACTGCCGCGCTCAAGGCACGCTTCACGGGCATTCGCGCACAGGTTGATCAAGGCATTTTCAAACTGGGTGACATCGACGCTGACAGCCCAGGGGGTGACGTCCAGCTCCCACTGCAGGCTCATTTCCGCGCCCAGCGCCTGCTGCAGCAAGGGCTCGATCAGAGACAGCTGTCGGTTGACATTAAGTGGCCTGGCATCCAGCGGCTGGTTGCTGGAAAACGCCAACAGCCGGTGGGTGAGGTTCATGGCCCGTTGCACAGAGTCTCGCGCCAGTTCCACATAGGTCTCAATGCGCTCCAGGCGCCCTTGTAGCAAGCGGCGTTGCAACAACTCGAGGCTGCCACCGATGCCTGACAGCAAGTTGTTCATTTCATGGGCCATGCCGCCTGCCAGTTGGCCAACCACCTCCAAACGCTCACTGTTGCGCAACAAGGCCTCGGACTGGCGTGTGGCTTCTTCGCGGTCTGCGGTGATGTCGCGGCCGACGGCGGTCAGTAAGTTGCCATCGAATGTAGCGGACCAGCTAAACCAGCGGTAGTGGCCGTCCTGGTGGCGCAGGCGGATATCGATCTGCTCAGCCTCCTGACCCTGCACAAAGCTGGAGACCGCCACCTGCACTTCAGCGCGGTCCGCTGGGTGGATCAGCTCCAGTATCGACATGTTCTGTACCAACGCCTCACTCCAGCCCAGGATGCGGTGCCAAGCGGGGTTGGCCGCGTGCAGCGTCAGCTCGCGAGTAACGATCATCATGGCATCACGGGACAATCGCCAGATTTGATCCCGATCGGCCATGTAGCGCTCAAGCTGTTTTTCAAAGGCCGTCGCCTGCTCGCGCCAATGATGGTGCGCCTCGACACTGGCCTTGGTTTCGATGACCGTGTGTAGAAAACCCGCAACGCCACCCTGCTCATCCCGAATCGGCGAGTAGCCGAGGGCACACCACAAGGGGTCGTTGACGTTGCCGCGCTCGATGCGTAGCGGCGGGTCTTCGACGAAACTCGAACGGCCTTCGAGGGCCTTGAACACCCAGGGCCCCATGCCCTGCCAGGCATCGTTCCAGAGCACGTCGAACGCCTGCCCCAATGCGTCCTGGCCATCGCCCCGGAGCATCCGATAGGCGTCGTTATGGACCACGCTCAGGTCCGCCCCCCACACCACCGCACACGGGAATGGCGACACTTGCATCATGTCGACGGCAATGCGCAGCGAGGCCGGCCAGCGTGGCAGCGGCCCCAGCGAAGTACGGCCCCAATCGAATTGGGCAATGCGTTCGCCCATGGGATCAGCTGATGCTGGGTTGGGCGCCAGCAGCATGACCTGCGGCTCAGCCTCGCGCGGAGTACCGTTTGCGACCAATCTCATGACTCCAATGGCTGATGGGTGGCGACGTTGTTCACGTTAGCACAGCATGCGCTGCATTTATGGCGTACCGGCAGGTGGCAGCTATGCTGATTAGGTTTTCCACTGAGCCATGGAATAGCGGTCCCTTTAGGTTGCCGATGGGAGTGTGGTCATGAGCAAGAAGAAGATGCTGGTAGTGCTGACCAATACGGCCAAGTACCCGACCCTCAAACGGGCAACCGGGCTGTGGTTGGGCGAGGCCGTGCATTTTGTCGAAAAAGTCGAGAAGGCCGGCTACGACGTCGATTATGTCAGCCCCAGCGGCGGCTATGTGCCGATCGACCCGCACAGCCTGCAAATGGCACCTGACCTGGACTGGAAGTGGTACGACGACAAGGACTTCATGACACGTCTGGGTGCCACACTCAGCCCGGGGCTGGTCAAGGCTGACGACTATAGCGTCATCTATTACACCGGTGGGCACGGGGTCATGTACGACTTTGCCAATGACCAGCCGCTGCAAGAACTTGCGCGCAAGATCTACGAGAATAAAGGCGTTGTGGCGGCCGTTTGCCACGGCGTTGTCGGCCTTTTGAACATCAAGCTCAGTGACAACAGCCTGCTGCTGAAAGACCGTCAGGTCACCGGTTTTTCCAACATCGAGGAACAACTGGTGGAACTGGACAAGGTTGTGCCTTTTCTCACCGAAAACGAACTGGTTGCCAGGGGCGGTATTTACAGCAAGCACGATGACCCGTGGAAACCTTACGTGGTGAGCGACGATCGGCTGATTACTGGGCAAAACCCAGATTCCACTGCAACGTTGGCTGAAAAGGTACTCGCAAGACTCGAAGCAAAGTGACGGCTTACGCCTGATTACTTCATTTCTCGAAGCGCAGGCCGCACGCGGACTACATCCGACACGCAATTGATTACATAGGCTCCCAGACTACCTGCCCACCACGGGCAACCTCAGACTGGAGAACAATAGCCTATGTCGAAAATCATGCATGCCGGGCGCAGTTTGCTGGAATTGCTGCTCATCATGGCCATTGGGCTGGTGCCGGTGGTGTCCGGGTTGCTGGTCATGGTGTTTCAGCTGGAGAAAAAGCTCGAAGAAAATGCACAGATCTCCGTGCAGGAAGCGGTATTCACCATCGATAAAGTGCTGGACCGCATGCAAAGCACCGTTATCCTCGCCCAGCCTGTTGCAGGCAAGGCGTGCGCCGAAGTCCACAGCACCCTGCAGGAGCAGGTAGCCCGTGACCCCTTGCTACGCTCGTTGACCTTGGTGCGCGACCAGGAAGCGTACTGCAGCACCCACTCGGACTCCCTCGACCATCTTTCGGCCTTCGCTCAATCCGGGCAACAGGTTGAACTCGCGCTCGATTCGCCAGCATTACCCGCTACGCTGGTGACCCACTTTCAGGAACCGGGCAACAACCCGAGCGTGATCGTGACAGGCTATGCCACTGAACTGCGCAACGAACTGCGGGCTTTTCAGGATGGCCTGACACTGCTTCTGGAGTTCGGCGACCAGTACATCTGGAGCCATGGAGACAGCCGCGAACCGCATCGGCCTTCGCAGTCCGAGTATGCCCAAAGGGCGCTCTCCGAGAGGTATGGGTATGCGGTGAGGGGCGGTTATGCCAGAGGCTATACGGCGCAAGAAATCCGCCAATCGATGTTGCAGGTCCTGCCCTCGCTGGTACTGGTAGGCATCGTGACCGGCTCGATCGTCTACTGGGGTTTGTTCAGGGCGCGTCGCAACAAGCGTGGTACCGCCGCCGAAGCGGCATGACGGCGGTACCAGCACCTATCAATCGGTACTCAATACACCGCGGCGAACCTGGTCCCGTTCGATGGATTCGAACAGGGCCTTGAAGTTACCTTCGCCAAAGCCATCATCACCCTTGCGCTGGATGAACTCGAAGAATACCGGCCCAAGCAAGGTCTCCGAGAAGATCTGAAGCAGCAAACGCTTGTCGCCCTGCTCTGCAGCGCCATCGAGCAGGATGCCGCGCGCTTGCAGTTGGTCGACAGGTTCACCGTGGCCTGGCAGGCGCTCTTCGAGCATCTCGTAGTAGGTCTGCGGCGGCGGGGTCATGAAGCGCATGCCGATGCCCTTCAGGGCATCCCAGGTCTTGAGCAGGTCGTCGGTCAGGAAGGCCACGTGCTGAATGCCTTCGCCGTTGAACTGCATCAGGAACTCTTCGATCTGCCCGGCGCCCTTGGACGATTCTTCGTTGAGCGGGATGCGGATCATGCCATCGGGTGCGGTCATGGCACGCGAGGTCAGGCCGGTGTACTCACCCTTGATATCGAAGTAGCGGATCTCGCGGAAGTTGAACAGCTTCTCGTAGAACCCGGCCCAGTAGGCCATCCGCCCACGGTAAACGTTATGGGTCAGGTGATCGATGATCTTCAGGCCCGCGCCCACCGGGTTGCGGTCTACGCCTTCGATGAAATTGAAATCGATGTCGTAGATCGAGCTGCCTTCTTCAAAGCGGTCGATCAGGTACAGCGGCGCGCCACCGATACCCTTGATCGCGGGCAGGCGCAGCTCCATCGGGCCGGTTTCGATTTCGACCGGCTGAGCGCCCAGTTCCAGGGCGCGGGCATAGGCTTCGTGAGCATTGCGAACGCGGAACGCCATGCCACAGACCGACGGGCCGTGTTCGGCGGCAAAATACGAGGCGATGCTCTTGGGTTCGTTGTTCAGAATAAGGTTGATGCCGCCCTGACGGTACAGGTGCACGTCTTTGGAGCGGTGGGTGGCGACCTTGGTGAAACCGAGTATCTGGAAAACCGGCTCGAGCACGCCAGGGGTCGGCGATGCCAGCTCGATGAACTCGAAGCCCATCAGGCCCATTGGATTTTCGAAAATATCAGCCATGTTCTTGTCCTCATCTACAGCGAAAAATTAGTGATTTCCGGGGATGTAGAACAGAACAGGCGGTGAGCACGGGATGCCACGCACGCTGCGAGCGAGGAAGCCACCAATGATCAGTTTGAACCCATGGTTTGTCATATGGACCCATTCTCGGCGGGCTTGATTCTCCCGAATGTGGAGAACCTTATTGTTGTATTCGTAACTGGATTCTACAGTGCGTAAATTGGTTTGTCGCGCTTTAGTTCGCCCGTGCCCCCGACAAACGGCTATCCTCTGCACGTTCTCTTCAACAGATTAGGCCAGTATGCCCCTCACCCGTAAAAGCCGCGCCGGCTGGAGTTGGCGCACCCTGCTGCCTTGGGCGATCGGCGTGCTCCCGGTAGCCTGCGGCCTGGGGGTGATGAATTGGCAGATTGACCGTGAACTGCATGCCAACAGCCATGCCACTGCCGCTCAGGTGATCGACCATGTCGAGCGTATTCTCGACACGGCGTCCAGTACGGCACAAGCGCTGCTGCCGTTGGCAGGCGACCCGTGCGCGCAGGTGCAACTGGCCCTGCGCGGCCAGGTCACGCGTAATGCCTTTGTGCGCTCCACCAACCTGTTCCAGCACAACACGCTCTATTGCTCCTCGCTGTTCGGTGAGTTCGATGAGGCCGTCGACGCTGGCGACTACGCCAACGGCACGCTGTGGTTGATGGATGGCAACTCGGTAACGCCGGGCCATGCCCTGCTGGTGTATCGGGCCAGCGACGGCGATCGTGGCGCGATCACTACCGTCGATGGCGACCACTTGCTCACGGCACTGCGCCTGATCGGCCCGGACGAAACGCTGCAGATCCGCGTCGGTAAGGATTGGATGGGCAAGGACGGTGCTGTCCACGAAGGCTCACCGCCCACGGCAGCGACTGCCGCGGTGACGTTGAGCTCAACCCGCTACCCGTTCAGCGTGTACGGCGGCTATGGCGCCGACAAGCAAGGCCAACTGCTACTCAGCCATTACCCCGCCCTGCTTAGCCTGCTGCTGATACTCGGCGCGGTAGCCGGGGCGGTGTGCCACTGGCAAGTCCGCCGCGCCACTTCGCCGCGCGTCGAACTGCAGCGCGCCCTGGAGGCCGACGAGTTTCTGCCGTACTTTCAGCCGGTGGTACGCAAGGGGGATTACCAGTGGGCCGGTGCCGAAGTGCTGATGCGCTGGAACCACCCCCGCGAAGGCCTGGTGCGCCCCGATCTGTTCATCCCCTACGCCGAGCACAGCGGCCAGATCGTCGCCATGACCCGCGCGCTGATGCTGCATACCGCACAGAGCCTGGCGCCGTATGCCGCGCTGCTGGAGGATGGCTTCCACATTGGCATCAACATCACCGCTGACCATTGCCGCGACCTGAGCCTGCTCGACGATTGCCGGACCTTTCTTCAGCACTTTCCGCCAGGCCGTGTGGCGCTGACCCTGGAACTGACCGAGCGCAAGCTGATCGAAGCCACGCCGGTGACCCTTGACCTGTTCGAGAAGCTGCATGAAATGGGCGTGATGATTGCGTTGGACGATTTCGGCACTGGCCAGTCGAGCCTCAACTACCTGCGCCAGTTCAAGGTCGATTACCTGAAGATCGACCAAAGCTTCGTTGCCATGGTTGGGGGTGACGCATTGTCGTTGCACATCCTCGACACCATTATCGAGCTGTCGGGCAAACTGGGCCTGGGCATCGTCGCCGAAGGCGTCGAAACCGAGACCCAGCGCGACTACCTGGCCCGGCATAACGTCGACTTCCAGCAAGGCTACCTGTTCGCCAAGCCCATGCCGGCTGAGGCGTTCCTCGAAGCGCTGGCCGCTCGCCAAGGCGTCTCGCGGTTGCCGCAGGACGCGCCCCCTGAGATCATGCGCGGCTGATCCAGCCGCCCAACTCTCCCATTCGAGGCATTCGTGTCAAAAGGCATCCTTTCATCAGTCATGGCGTCGTGCTTGTTCGCCGTGATGTACTTCTATACCTCCCTGCTCACGCCGCTCGATGGTGAGGAAATCTTTGGCTGGCGTACGCTGCTGACGCTGCCTTGCCTGACGCTGTTCATGCTGGTTTCGAAGGACTGGCAACGTGTCGGTGAGCTGCTGGGGCGGGTACGGCGCACCCCGGTGCTGCTGCTGGGGATGGTCGGTACGTCCTGGCTGATGGGGGTGCAACTGTGGCTGTTCCTCTGGGCGCCGTTGCACGGGCGTAGCCTGGAGGTCTCGATGGGCTACTTCCTGCTGCCACTGACCATGGTCTTGACCGGGCGCCTGGTCTACGGCGAGCGCCTGTCGCACTTGCAGAAAATCGCCGTGTGCTGCGCTGCGCTGGGTGTCGGGCACGAGCTGTACCAACATGGCAGCTTCGCCTGGGAAACCTTGGTGGTGATGATCGGTTACCCGATCTACTTCGTGCTGCGCCGACGCTGCCGCACCGACCACCTGGGCGGTTTGTGGTGCGACATGTGCCTGCTGTTGCCGTGGGCCCTGTACTTCGTGATCCAGGGGCCGTTGTCACCTGCGGACCTGCAGATGCACCCCGGCCTTTACGCCTTGATCCCGGTACTGGGGGCGATCAGCGCATCGGCCCTGATCGCCTACGTGTTGGCCAGCCGCCTGTTGCCGTTCAGCCTGTTTGGCCTGCTCAGCTACGTCGAGCCGGTATTGCTGGTGGGCGTGGCCCTGCTGCTGGGTGAGAGCATTGGCCCGGATCAGTGGCTGACCTACCTGCCGATCTGGGCCGCAGTGCTGGTGCTGGTGCTCGAAGGCTTCAAGCACCTGCTGCGTCAGCGTCGCCGCTCGGTATAAGCCGCACCTGGCGCACGCGCCGCTCCTCAACCGCCTCCACGGTCAGCGTCCAGCCATTCCAGGCCAGGCGATCCCCCACCATAGGCAGGCGGTCCAGCAAGCTCATCACCAGGCCCGCGAGGGTCTGGTAGTCCTCGGTAGCACGCGCGCTGAAACCGGTACGCGCCTGCACCTGGCTGAGGTTAAGGGCACCGCTGACGACAAAGCCATCTCCCTCTTCGACGATACCCGGCCCTTCTACCTCACTCGCATCCGGCAGCTCACCGGCGATCGACTCGAGGATATCGGTCATGGTCAACAGGCCGGTGAAGTCACCGAATTCGTTGACCACGAAGGCAATATGGGTCGATTGACCGCGCATCTGCTCAAGGGCGTTGAGGATGCTGAAGCTTTCCAGCAGGTTCAACGGCGCCCGGGCCATGCGCTCCAGGTCTGGCTGGCTGCCTGACAGCAATTCCTTGAGCAGCTCCTTCTTGTGCACGAAGCCCAGTGGTTCATCGATGCGGCCGTCGCGGATCAGCGGCAGGCGCGAGTACGGCGAATTGGCCAAGGCTTCGGTAATGGCTGCGGCCGGCAGCGCCAAGTCAATCACATCGACCTCGGTGCGCGCGGTCATCACCGTGCGGATCGGCCGCTCGGCAAGGTTCAGCACACCGCTGATCATCACCCGCTCACGGCGGTCGAACAGCACCTCTTCACCACCGCCCTCGACCAGGTCGGCGATTTCTTCCCCTACCTCGTCAGCCTCGACCCGACGGCCGCCCAGCAGGCGCAATACCGCATGGGCCGTGCGCTCACGCAGCGGCTTGTGCTGCTGCAGGCTGCGCTTGCGGCGCGCACGGGCCAGCTGGTTGAACACCTCGATAAGGATCGAGAAGCCGATGGCCGCATACAGGTAGCCTTTCGGGATATGGAAGCCCAGGCCTTCGGCGGTCAGGCTGAAACCGATCATCATCAGGAAGCCCAGGCACAGCATGATCACAGTCGGGTGGGCGTTGACGAAGCGGGTCAGCGGCTTGCTGGCGACAATCATGATGCCGATCGAGAAGATCACCGCGATCATCATGATCGACAGCTGCTCGACCATGCCCACGGCCGTGATCACAGCGTCCAGCGAGAACACCGCATCAAGCACCACGATCTGCGCGACGATCGGCCAGAACGCCGCGTGACGGACCGCACCGCTGGCCTGGGTGACATGCCCTTCAAGCCGTTCGTGCAGCTCCATGGTGGCCTTGAACAGCAGGAACACACCGCCGAACAGCATGATCAGGTCACGGCCCGAGAAGCTCTTGCCGAATACCTCGAACAGCGGCGCGGTCAGCGTCACCATCCACGAGATACTTGCCAACAGGCCCAGGCGCATGATCAGCGCCAGGCTCAAACCGATGATCCGCGCACGGTCACGCTGATGCGGCGGCAGTTTATCGGCCAGGATGGCGATGAACACAAGGTTGTCGATACCCAGCACCAGCTCGAGGACGATAAGCGTCAACAGGCCTAGCCAGGCCGTGGGGTCGGCTAGCCATTCCATTAGCGGGTACTCACGAGGGAAGCGTCACAAGGACAGGTAAAAGGTGGCCGAGAAGGCCAAGGACAGGGGGGTTCCGCGAAGGTGCTCATAGGTACCTGAATAGAAATTGGGTAAGAGATCCTACAATCACAGCCTGTTTTTCTGACAGTGAGAAACTATTACAAAACCTGTAACAGGGGACTTTCATTCAATACAGCTGACGCCCTGCGCCTGAAGAATAGCGTCAACTTCCACCACCTGGATTACACCCATGAGCCTGTCTTTGTCCATGGCCGCCTTTGCGCTGGCCGCCTCGATTTCCCCTGGCCCAGTCAACATCGTCGCCCTGGGCAGCGGTGCCCGGCATGGTTTGCGCGCAAGCCTGGCGCACGTGGCCGGGGCCACGCTGGGTTTCTGCCTGTTGCTGGTACTGGTCGGGCTGGGCCTGCATGAACTGCTGTTGCGCTGGCCACTGCTGGGGGTGCTGCTGCACGGGGGAGGTATCGCGTTTTTGCTGTACATGGCGTGGAAGCTGGCCCGCGACGATGGCCGCTTGGGCAGCGATCATGCACAGCCCGCCCCGTCTGCCTGGCAGGGCGCGGCCATGCAGTGGCTCAACCCCAAGGCGTGGTTGGCGGCGGTGGCAGGTGTCGGCGCCTACACAGGGGGCGACCAACAACTGTTGTGGTTGTTCACCTGGATCTATGGGCCGATCTGTTTCGTCTCGGTGGCCAGTTGGGCATGGGCTGGCAGTGTGATTCGCCAATGCCTGGGCAACCCACGGCGTATGCGCTTGTTGAACCGAGGGCTGGCCTTATTGCTGGTGGGCAGCGCGGTTTACCTGCTGCGATAATGCCCCGGCGTCGCAGCCAAATGCCGCTTGAAGGCACGCTGCAGGTGCGCCTGGTCGGCGAAGCCTGCTGCCAGGGCCGCGTCGGCAATCGAACTGCCCTGGCGCAGTTGCGCGCGCGCGCACTGCACACGCTGGTCAAGCAGGTAGTCGTGGGGCGTTAGCCCAAAACGCTGGCGAAACGCGCGGATCAGGTAGGCGCGGGACAAGCCGCAGGCTTGGCAGATGTCTTCAAGGTCTAGCGGGTCGGTACGGTGTGCGCGGATGAAGGCCGCGGCGGCTTCCAGCCGAGGATGATCCGGCTTGGGTGCCCCAGGCTCGCCACCCAGCGCGCTCGACAGCCTCTGGAAGAACGCCGCAAGCCGGGCTTCGCGATCACCCAGGTTTTCGTCGAACAGGTCGGCAAACACCTGCAGCAAGGCGCTGTAGAGGGCCGGCGAGGTACTGGCAACCTGCGCCGGCAACTGGAAGCCGAGCCTCTGCAACCACGCTACGTCAACGAACAGCATCAGGTAGGACCAGGCCTCGCCCTCGATGGGGTTGCAGGTGTGCACCACCCCTGGGTTCATCAGCACCGTGGTGCCCGCGCTGACTTCGATCCGGCTGTCAGCGCTCAGGTAGGTGCTGCGCCCACCGGTGATGGCGCCGATGGAAAAGCTCTCATGGGAATGGGCGGCATAACACACCTGGCGCCCGTCCCCGACCCGCCGAGCCTCGACGAAGGGCAATGCTGGATCGCGCCAGAACCGCGACACCTCGATCATCGCCCTGCCCTCATTCGCCGTTGTCGTGTACCACCACCAGCAACTGCGCCGGGCGCGGCCCGACTGAACGCAAGCGGTGAGGTGTCTGGGCGTTGAAATGCAAGGCGTCGCCCTGCTCCAGCAGCACCCGTTCGTTCATGAAATCGACCTCAACCTGCCCGGCATGGACGAACAGAAACTCCTCGCCCTGGTGTTCCTTGAACGTCGGGTCACTGAACTCGGTGGGCGGCTGAATCAGAAACGGCAGCAGGCTGCGCTGCCCTACCTGGCTGGTCAGCGCCGCATAGCCTGGCCCTTCGCCGTCGCCCACCAGCGCCTGGCGTTCAGCGTGGCGCACCAGGCTGTAACGGCTCTGCGCGGCGTGTTCTTCAGCGAACAGCTCTTCGACATTGACGTTCAGCGCCCGCGCCAGTTTCAGCGCGGCAGCGATCGACGGCGTGTTCAAGCCGCGCTCGACTTTGGACAGGTAGCTTTTGGTCATGCCGGTCTTGTCGGCCAGCACTTCCAGGGTGATACCCAGTTTCTTTCTCAGCAGTTTCAATCGGATCGACATGTGAAGCAGTTTCCCAGGCGAAGGCAGATGCAAGGCTCGCGCACACCGATGATACGTGGAGTGCGCGCGAAATGCTGGCCTTGACCGGGCAAATTCTCACGGCATCACGGGCGGCACGTACTGCAAGGTCGTGCCCAGTGCCCACAGCAGCACCAGCACCAGGGGCGCATGCACCAGCAACTGCACGAACGAGAAGCCGATCAGGTCGCGCGCCTTGAGGCCCAGTACCCCCAACAACGGCAGCATGTAAAACGGGTTGATCAGGTTTGGCAGCGCCTCGGCGGCGTTGTAGATCTGCACCGCCCAGCCCAGGTGGTATTGCAAGTCATTGGCCACCAGCATCACGTAGGGCGCCTCGATGATCCACTTGCCACCGCCCGAAGGGATGAAGAAGCCGAGCACAGCCGAGTACACCCCCATCAGCACCGCGTAGGTGTCGTGGGAGGCGATCTGCACGAAGAAGGTGGAGATGTGATGGGCCAGCGTCTGTTCGTCCACCCCTTTGACCTGGGTGAGGACCGCCGCAATCGAGCCATACAGCGGGAACTGGATCAGCACCCCGGTGGTGGTCGGCACCGCGCGGGCCACCGCATCGA
Organism: Pseudomonas kermanshahensis; assembly: GCF_014269205.2. Classification (NCBI taxonomy): domain Bacteria; kingdom Pseudomonadati; phylum Pseudomonadota; class Gammaproteobacteria; order Pseudomonadales; family Pseudomonadaceae; genus Pseudomonas; species Pseudomonas kermanshahensis. Next base: position 2,362,007 of record NZ_JABWRY020000001.1, on the reverse strand, counting down.
GGAAGCTGCGCGGGCGCCAGTGCAACAGGGCACCCAGCATGATGAACAGGAAGTTATAGGTGTTCAGCCCGGAGATGGCCGTGATGGCGGGCTTGGTGGCGAACTCCTGATACAGCCAGCCACCGGCCAGGGCTACCAGCAGCAAGGTCAGGATGGGGCTGTACTCCAGCCACTCACCGGGCCGGCTGCGCTGGGCCGGTGGCGGCGCGGTAAAGCTTGGGTCGACACCGCATTGTTGCGCGGTACGGGCACTGCTAGGGCCTGGTGCGGTGGCATAAGCCACCACCAGCGACACGATCACCAACGCCGCCAGCAGGACGCCGGACTGCCAGAGGAAGATGGTCTCGGTGAACGGAATCACCCCGGTGATCGACAGAATCGACGGTGGCAAACTGGCCGGGTTGGCCTGCAATTGCGCCGCCGAAGACGACAGGCCCAATGCCCATACCGCGCCAAGGCCCAGGTAAGCCGCAGCACCGGCTGCACGGTAATCCATGTTCAGGTCGCTGCGCCGAGCCAGGGCGCGCACCAGCAAGCCACCGAACACCAGCGACAGGCCCCAGTTGAGCAACGAGGCCAGCATCGAGATCAGCGCCACCCAGCACACGGCCGAGCGGCCGTTCTTGGGAATGCGTGCCAAACGGTCGATCAGCCGCGCGGCAGGCGGTGAGCTGGCCACCACGTAGCCGCCGATGACCACGAATGCCATCTGCATGGTGAACGGGATCAGGCTCCAGAAGCCATCACCAAAGGCCTTGGCGGTGTCGGTCGGTTTGGCGCCCATGGCAAGGGCCCCCACGCACACCAGTACGACGGCCAGGGCAGCGAATACCCAGGAATCAGGGAACCAGCGTTCGGCCCAGTTGGAGCAGCGCAGGGCAAAGCGGGCGGAGCGGCTGTCTTGGATTTCAGCGGCCACGATCAACTTCCTTTTATTGGTTTTATCGGACATTTCTACAGCAACGCAAAAAACCTGTAGGCGCAGCCTTGTGCTGCCCCTACAGGTTGAATGACCCGCTTGCGGGTTAGAAGGTCATTTCTTTCACATCATCCGGCACGATCAGCTTGCCGGCGGTCTTCTCGATGATTTCTTCAACGCTCACCCCCGGCGCAGTCTCGCGCAGGATAAAGGCGCCATTGTCGATTTCCAGGTAGGCCAGGTCGGTCAGCACCTTGCGGATGCAACCGGCACCGGTCAGCGGTAGGCTGCAGCGCGGCAGCAGCTTGGACTCACCGTCCTTGGACGCGTGGGTCATGGTCACGATGATATTGTCGGCACCGGCCACCAGGTCCATGGCACCGCCCATGCCCTTGACCAACTTGCCGGGGATCATCCACGACGCGATGTTGCCTTGCACATCCACTTCGAAGGCGCCGAGCACGGTGAGGTCGACGTGGCCACCGCGGATCATGGCGAACGATTGCGCCGAATCGAAGATCGACGCGCCACGGCGAGCGGTGACGGTTTGCTTGCCGGCGTTGATCATGTCGGCATCGATCGTGCTCTCGGTGGGGAATTCGCCCATGCCGAGCAAGCCGTTTTCCGACTGCAACATCACATCCATGTCAGCGGGTACGTAGTTGGCCACCAAGGTCGGGATGCCGATGCCGAGGTTGACGTAGTAGCCGTCCTTCAGTTCACGGGCGACGCGTTGCGCCATCTGTTCGCGGGTCAGTGCCATGGTCAGGATCTCTTTGTTGTTCTGAAGGATGGCGCTCAGGCCTTGACGGTGCGCTTTTCGATACGCTTTTCGAAGGTGCCAACAATCACGCGGTCAACGAAAATACCCGGGGTGTGAATCTCACTGGGCAGCAGCACGCCCGGCTCGACGATCTCTTCCACTTCGACCACGGTGATCTTGCCGGCCGTGGCCGCCAGCGGGTTGAAGTTTTGCGCGGTGTTGCGGTACACCACGTTGCCGTAGTGGTCGGCCTTCCAGCCCTTGACGATGGCAAAGTCGCCTGTGATGGACTCTTCGAGAATGTAGTGGCGGCCCTTGAATTCACGCACCTCTTTGCCATCGGCGACCGGGGTGCCGTAGCCCGTGGCGGTGTAGAACGCCGGGATGCCAGCACCACCGGCGCGCATTTTTTCGGCGAGGGTACCTTGTGGGGTCAGTTCGACTTCCAGCTCACCACTGAGCAGTTGGCGTTCGAATTCGGCGTTTTCGCCGACATAGGAGGCGATCATCTTGCGAATCTGCCGGTCTTGCAGCAATACGCCGAGGCCGAAACCGTCGACACCGCAGTTGTTCGACACCACGGTCAGGCCCTTGACGCCACGGCGCTTGATCTCGTTGATGAGGTTTTCCGGGATGCCACACAGGCCAAAACCACCGGCCAATACCGTCATGTTGTCGGTCAGGCCGTCGAGGGCCTCTTCATACGTTGCTACGCGCTTGTCCAGTCCGGCCATGTTGATCCGCCTTTTGTAGTTGTTGAACCGACGAGGCTGTCGGTGAGCGTGTGCCCCCATCTTCACCTTAGTCGACTGATTTGTTAATTTTGTTTTCATCATCGATTGATAACTTTTTCAAAACAACGATCAGGGCCGTCATGAACGTCAAGCAACTCCGCGCCTTCGTCGCCGTGGCCAAGTACCAGAGCTTCGCCCAGGCCGGTGAACACCTGCATGTATCGCAACCGGCGTTGAGCCTGACCATCAAGGCGCTTGAGGAAAACCTCGGCGGCGCCCTGCTCAGCCGCACCACCCGCAGTGTCAGCCTGACTGCCGAAGGTGAGGTACTGCTGCCGCTGGCCCGGCGCCTGCTGGCCGACTGGGACGACACCGAAGAAATGCTGCGCCAGCGTTTCACCCTGCAACTGGGGCGTGTTTCGGTGGCGGCCATACCGGCCTTCGCCGGTAACCTGCTGCCGCACACCCTCAAGGTGTTTCGCCAGCGCTACCCGAAAGTCAACGTCACCGTGCATGACGTGATCAACGAGCAAGTACAGGAACTGGTGCGCCACCGTCGCGTCGAACTGGGCATCGGCTTCGAACCGGACAACACCGATGGCCTGGACTTCTACCCCCTGTACATGGACCGCTTCGTCGCCGTGGTGCCCGCCGACTCGCCACTGGCCGGGCTGCCCCAGGTCAGTTGGGCGCAACTGCTGGCCGAAGACTTCATCGCGTTGCAGCGCCCGTCGGCGGTTCGTCTGTTGATGGAACAGAACGTCGCGGCCAGCCATGGCAAGTTGGCGGTGGCATTCGAGAGCCATCAACTGTCGACCGTTGGCCGCATGGTTGCCAGCGGCCTGGGCGTCAGCGCGGTGCCGGCGCTGTGTATCAACCAGATGCAGGAGCTCGGTGCCCGCTGCGTGCCGCTGGTCGAGCCCGCCGTGGAGCGGCGCATGGGTGTCATCGCGCTCAGTGAGCACAAACTGTCCACCGCAGCGCAGGCGCTGCTCGAGGTACTGCTTTCCCATACCCAGATCCCGGAGGTGACATGCGATACGTGAAACTGGCAGGTTCGAAGGTGCCGGCCATTGGCCAGGGCACGTGGTACATGGGTGAAGACCCTGGCCGCCGGGCCGCTGAAGTGGCAGCCCTGCAACAAGGTATCGAGCTGGGCCTGAGCCTGATCGATACGGCTGAAATGTATGCCGAGGGCGGCGCAGAGCAAGTAGTTGGCCACGCCATCGCCGGGCGCCGCGACCAGGTGTTTCTGGTCAGCAAGGTCTACCCGCACAATGCCAGCCAGCGCGGCGTGCCTGCCGCCTGCGAGCGTAGCCTAAAACGCCTAGGCACTGACTGCATCGACCTGTACCTGCTGCACTGGCGTGGCCAGCATCCGCTGGAGGAAACCGTCGAAGCGTTCGAGCGGTTGCGCGAACAAGGCAAGATCAAGCGTTGGGGGGTGTCCAATTTCGATGTCGATGACTTGCGCGAACTGCACAACCCCGATTGCGCCACTAACCAAGTGCTGTACAACCCGGTGCAACGCGGCATCGAATTCGACCTGCTGCCGTGGAGCCAGAAACGCGCCTTGCCGACCATGGCGTATTGCCCATTGGCCCAGGCCGGGCAGTTGTTGCAGCACCCTGTGCTGGCCGAGATCGCCGAGCGCCACGGTGCGACACCGGCCCAGGTCAGCCTGGCCTGGGTGACCCGTGATGAGGGGGTGATTGCCATTCCCAAGGCGGTAAACCCAGAGCATGTGCGACTGAATGCGGCGGCCGGCTTGCTGACCCTGAGCAGCGAAGACCTGCGGGCGATTGACCGAGCATTCCCAGTACCGACCCGCAAGCAACGCTTGGCGATGGTCTGAAGCCCTTGCCTAACCCTTGTAGGAGCAGCCTTGCGCTGCGAAGAGGCCGGCGATACCAGAGAAGATCTGCTGAAGTTGTCACCGGCCTCTTCGCAGCGCAAGGCTGCTCCTACAACGGTCAACGCAACAGGCAACGCTGGCAGGCTAATGAAAATCGCGGCTGCGCACATCCAGCCCCTGCAGCAAGGTGCTGATATCCTCCAGCCGCCGCGCAATCAGGTGACGCACCCCGTTCTCCTGCTCCAGCCGCCCGCTCACCTTGAGCAATTGCGCCCCCACCAACGCCCGCCTCTGCCGCTCGGCCAAGTCACGCCAGACCACCACGTTGACCATGCCGTACTCATCCTCCAGCGTCACGAACGTCACCCCGCTGGCCGTCTGCGGGCGTTGCCTGCCCACCACCAGCCCGGCCACGGCAATGTTGTCGCCATGCTCGACAGCTGACAGCTCGTGCGAACTGCGGCAACCCAACGCTCGCAAACGAGGGCGCAGCAGCCGCAACGGGTGGGGCCCAAGCGTGGTGCCCAGGGTCTGGTAGTCGGCAACCAGGTCCTCGCCGACAGTCGGTGCAGGCAACGCAACCACGACCTCAGGTAACGCTTCGACCTCTGCGAACAAGGGCAACTGTGGCTGCACCGCCGCCACCTGCCAACGCGCCTGATGACGGTCACGCGCCAAAGCCCTCAGGGCCCCGGCATCAGCCAGACGGGCACGGGCGCGGTGGTCGAGCCCTGCACGCAGGCACAAGTCTTCAACATCGCGCCAAGGCCGTTGCGCCCTCGCCTGCTCCAGACGCCGGGCGTCAGCTTCGGCAAAACCACGGACCTGCCGCAGCCCCAAGCGTATGGCCAGCGCGTGTTCACCCACCGGTTCAAGCGTGCAATCCCATTCGCTGTGAAACACATCCACCGGCCGCACCTCGACGCCCTGGCGCCGGGCGTCCTGCAGCAGTTGGTCAGGGCTGTAAAAGCCCATCGGCCAGCTGTTGACCAGCGCGCAGGTGAAAATGGCCGGCTCATGGCATTTGAGCCAGCTGCTCGCGTAACACAGCAAGGCGAAACTGGCCGCGTGGGACTCGGGGAAGCCATAGCTGCCAAACCCCTTGATCTGCTCGAAGATGCGCTCGGCAAACGACCGTTCGTAACCATTGCGCAACATGCCTTGAATCAGCCGTTCGCGGTGCGGCTCCAGCCCGCCGTGGCGCTTCCAGGCCGCCATGCTGCGGCGTAGCTGGTCGGCCTCGCCCGGGCTGTAATCGGCAGCCACCATCGCCAGCTCCATCACCTGTTCCTGAAACAACGGCACACCCAGGGTGCGCTCGAACACTTCCTGCAATTTAGGCGAGGGGTATGTCACGGGCTCCTGCTTCAGGCGCCGGCGCAAATACGGGTGGACCATGTCACCCTGAATCGGCCCGGGGCGCACGATGGCCACCTCGATGACCAGATCGTAGAACGTGACGGGCTTGAGCCGCGGCAACATGGCCATCTGCGCCCGAGATTCGATCTGGAACACGCCCATGGTTTCGGCTCGGCTGATCATCGCGTAGGTGGCTGGGTCCTCCCCCGGGATGCTTGCCAGCGTCAATTGCCGGCCCCGGTGGCGCTGCAGCAGGTCGAAGCAGCGGCGCAAGGCACTGAGCATGCCCAGCGCCAGCACATCGACCTTGAGCAAACCGACCATGTCCAGGTCGTCCTTGTCCCACTGGATCACGGTGCGCTCTTGCATGGCGGCGTTTTCCACTGGCACCAGTTGATCCAGCGGCTGCTGCGAGATGACAAAACCGCCAGGGTGTTGCGACAGGTGCCGGGGAAAACCGATCAGCTCACCGGCCAGAACCAGCACCCGCCGCAGCGACGGGCTGCTGGCCTCGAAACCGGCCTCGGCCAGGCGTTGCGCATCGGGGATGCGATCACTCCAGCGGCCACAGCACTTGGCCAGCGCATCCACCTGGTCCGCCGGCAGCCCCAGCACCCGCGCCACATCACGCACCGCACCGGCAGCATGGTAGGTGTTGACCACGGCGGTGAGTGCGGCCCGGTGCCGGCCATAGCGCCGGAACACATACTGGATCACCTCTTCGCGGCGGTCGTGCTCGAAGTCCACGTCGATGTCGGGCGGCTCATTGCGTTCGCGGGACAGAAAGCGCTCGAACAGTAAACGGTGCTCCATGGGGTCGAGTTCGGTAATCCCCAGCACGAAACACACCACCGAGTTGGCGGCCGAGCCCCGGCCCTGGCAGAGGATATGCTGGCTGCGGGCGAAGGCGACGATATCGTGCACGGTCAAAAAATAGCTTTCGTAGGCCAGTTCCTCGATCAGCGCCAGCTCCTTTGCCAGCACCTCGCGCACCTTGTCGCTCGGCCCACCCGGCCAGCGCATCGGCAAGCCGCGCTCGCACAGCTCGCGCAGCCAGCTGGCCGGGGTGTGGCTGTCTGGCACCAATTCACGCGGGTACTGGTACTTCAGTTCGCTCAAGTCGAAACGGCAGCGCTCGGCGATGACCAGGGTCTCGGCCAGCAGGTCGGCCGGGTACAGTTCCTGTAACTGCTCAGGGCTGCGCAGGTGACGCTCGCCATTGGCGTACAGGTAGCGACCCGCTTCGGCCACCTGGCAATGATGGCGGATGGCGGTCATGCAATCTTGCAGGGCACGGCGACCGCGTGCATGCATGTGCACGTCACCGCAGGCCACTGCGCGGATACCGACCTTGCTCGCCAACTGGCGCAGTTTGCCAAGCCGCACCTCGTCATCACTGCCACGGTGCAGGTGCACGGCCAGCCACAGCCGCTCGGCGAACAGCGTGCGCAAACCCTCACCGGGTTCAGGGTCGTCGGCATCCTCGGCAACCCACAGCGCCAGCAAGCCTTGGTGATGCTCGCGCAGGTCCTCGCTGAACAGTTGATAGGCGCCCTTTTCCGCCCGCCGTCGCGCACGGGTAATCAGCGCGCACAGGCTCTGGTAACCGGTGAGGTTTTCCGCCAGCAGCACCAGTTTCGGGCCATCCTGCAGGCGGACTTCGCTGCCGATAATCAGCCGCAGCTGGTGCGCCTTGGCGGCCTGCCAGGCGCGGACGATACCGGCCAAGGTGCACTCATCGGTGATCGCCAGGGCGTCATAGCCCTGCTCGCGCGCACGCTTGAACAACTCATCGGCACTCGACGCCCCCCGCTGGAAGCTGAAGTTCGACAGGCAGTGCAATTCGGCATACCCGAACCGGCTCATGCAAACCAGCCTTGCAACCACAAAGGGCCTGGCTGGCTGAGGTCGCGGTAGGCCCAGCCGCGCAGGCCGTCGCGGGTTTCGATGCGGTAGTAGTCACGGCGCACGTCGCCCCCGTCCCACCAGCCCGACTCGATGCGCTCGGCATGCCCCAGCACACGGTGGCCGGCCGCCTCCAGCGCCACGGGCGCCGGCAACAGCCAGCCGGGGCGGCTACCCGGCAACACCGGCAGGCTGCCTTGGGCGCCCTGCTCTGCCGCTTGCCAGGCACATTCGGGGCGGTGATCGGCCTCGGCGCTCAGCCCCTTGACGGCCTCGTCGCCCAACCGTGCGCGCAAGCGTTCACGCAACTGCTCCCAGGGCTGCGCCTGCTGGGCGCGGGGATCGAACAGCGCCTGGTGCTGGGGCACGAAAGGTGGCAGGTCATCGGCGACCAAGCGCAGGTTGCGTACCGGGGCGGGGATTTGCAGGGGCTCCAGGCGCCCTTTTGCCAGTTCGAAGAGCATGGCAGGGTCACGTTCGGCCGCCAGCAGGCCAACCTTGAGCAACGTGTCCGGCCCTTGGGCATGCTCCAGGTGCAGGCAAAAACGCTGCACGCCACAATCGCGCCCAGCCAGGAACGCGCCGAGGTCGTTGAGCATTCTGCGCAGCGGGAACAACAACGCCTGGTGCGACTCCACGTCGAAGTTCAGCTCCAGGCGCGACTCGAAGCGGTCCGGCGGCTGGTAGAAGCCCAGCCCCAGGGTACGCAGGCCGAGCAGTTGGTCCAAGTGCAACTGGACCTGCGCAGAAAAGCGCTTGGCCAGGGCGTCGCGCGGCAAGGCCAGCACCTGGCCCAACTGGCGCAACCCCATGCGGGCAAAGGCCTCGGCGGCCTCTAGCGGCAAGCCGACACGGTCGATGGGCATCTGTGCCAGCACGGCGCGGGTGGCGTCGGCACAGGTTACCGCCAGGCCATCGTGGCCGTTGGCGAGCATGCGGGCCGCCACCGGGTTGCTGGCCAGCACGATGCGCTGCCGCAAGCCCAACGCGCTGAGCTCCTGGCGCAGGCGTGCCTCGAACAACGGCCAGGGGCCAAACAGCTGCAGGCTGGAGCCGACCTCCAACAACAAAGCCCTTGGGTAATGCAGGCTTACCTGGGCGCTGAAGCGATAGGCCCAGGCTGCCAGCAGCTGTTGCAACTGCTCGATGCGTTTGTCATCGGCCTCTACGCAGGTGAAGCCATCGGCCAAGGCACGCGCCGTGGTCAGGGTTTGCCCGGCACGCAGGCCGAGCGCTGCGGCAGCGGGGTTGACCGCCTGTAGCACACGGCGCTGTGTCGGGCCGCCAATCACTACCAGGGGCGTTTCAGGGTCGTCACGCTCGCGCAGAACAGTGTCCAGCGCCAGCTGTGGCAGCAGAATGCAGGCCCAGAGCATGATGCATCAGCCTCAGCCGGGCAGCGCGATGGGCAGCGCTGGCGGCATGCCGCCCCGGCTCTTGAGCACACGCCACTGTGCCGGCCGAGTGTCGATGGCAATACGCAGAGCGGCCGGCGACGGGTTGTGTGCCGCCTGCTGTGGGCGACAGGCGAACGCCAGCGCCTGGCCGGTCTCGGCGGCCACCTGCAGGCGCCGCAGTGCCCGGTCATCGGCGCGCTCCGGCCAGCACAACACGGCGGCGCAACTGCCTGAACGCAGGCATTGCTCAGCCGCCCACAGTGCGTCGGCAGGCGTGGCGCTAACCTGGGCCAGCCAGCGTAGATCCACCCCCGCTGCCTGCCAGGCCGGGGCATAGGGAATGAACGGCGGCGCGACCAGCACCACGCGGCCACCTTCTGTAGTCAGGCGCGCCAGTGAGGGCCACAGCAGTTGCAGCTCACCGCACCCCGGGCTGGCCAGCAGCAGTTCGCTGAGCGCCGCGGCCGGCCAGCCGCCCTCGGGCAGGCGTTGGTCGAGCGCGGCATGCCCGGTCGGCTGCAACCCCAGTGGCCGGGCCTGAACCTGCCGCCCGCGCCAGACCTGACGCTGATCGAGCAGCCTGTCGAGATCGACCACCGCGCCCATCAGTCGCGCCTCAGCAGGCCGCAGAACACGCCTTCAATGAAGAACTCCTGCTCAGGGCCCACATCGATCGGCGCATAGGCCGGGTTGCGCGGCAACAGCCGGTAACCGCCAGGCTGACGCTGCAAGCGCTTGATGGTCACCTCGCCGTCCAGGCGGGCGACCACGACCTGCCCGTCACGGGCCTCGCCCTGTTGCCGAATGCCGACCAGGTCACCGTCGAAGATGCCGTCATCGACCATCGAGTCGCCGCGCACTTTCAACAGGTAATCGGGCGTGCGCCGGAACAGGCTGGGGTCGAGCAGCAACTGCTCGTGAATGTCGAGGTCCGGGCCGATCGGGGCACCTGCCGCGACCTGGCCCAGCACCGGCACTTCCAGGATTTCCGGGCGGCGCAGCGGTTGAGCCAGGCGAATACCTCGCGCCTGGTTCGGCGTGACGTCGATATGGCCGGCCTGGCACAGGGCGGTGATGTGTTTACGCGCGACGCTGCGCGAGGCGAAGCCGAAGCGCGTGGCGATGTCGGCAAGGCTCGGTGGCTGGCCGTGGTCAGCAATGCGCTCACGAATAAATTCGAGAATGGCGCGGCGTTTGGGGGTCAGATTGTCCATGGAGTACATTTGTACTCTTTTCGCCACACACTGAACAGCCCCCTTCGTCGTCCGCATTGGTTATGATCGTCGGGCTTGTGTTTTTTCATACCTGGATACCTGATGCTGACTGCCCTGCTGTTCGACCTCGACGGAACCCTCACCGACACCGATACCCTGCACCTGCAGGCTTTCCGCCAGTTGCTGCGCGAGCATGACGGCCGTGAACTGAGCCAGGCCCAGTTCGATGCACAGGTCAGTGGCCGGGCCAACGGCGAACTGTTCGCCGAGTTGTTTGCCGATGCCAGCCCGCAGCAATGCCTGGCCCTGGCGGATCGCAAAGAGGCGTTGTTCCGCTCGCTGGCGCCGTCGCTTGCGCCCATGCCCGGCCTGTTGCGCTTGCTGGAGCACGGCCAAGCCTGTGGCCTGGGGATGTGCGTGGTGACCAACGCCCCCCGGCTCAATGCCGAGCACATGTTGCAGGCCATGGGGCTGGAGGCCCGCTTCGAGCATGTGTTGGTGGCCGAGGAGCTTGAGCGAGCCAAGCCGGACCCGCTGCCCTACCTCACCGGGCTACAGCGGCTCGGGGCCGAGGCCGGGCAAGCGCTGGCCTTCGAGGACTCGTTGCCCGGGGTCAAGGCTGCCAGTGGTGCGGGGATCTTTACGGTTGGCGTTGCGACTACTCAGACTGCCGAACGCCTGATGGACGCCGGGGCTGGGCTGGTGATCGAGGACTTTGATGATGCGCGGTTGTGGGCGTTGATTGAATCGATGGGGTGAGGTGTGCATGGTGCATGCTTTGAGTTCAATGGCGCCTGTGAGATCGAGCGCCGCGCGGGCGGCGCTCGATCTCACAGGCGCCACAACACTCAACCCCTACACCTCGATGCTCTAACCTTCAACCGCTGCCCAACCTCTCAGGCCGCCCATGCTCATCGACGAAGAACTGACCCTCAAAAAGCTGGAAACCTTCCTCGCCTTCATGCGCAGTGGCAACCTCGGCCGCGCCGCCGCCGAGCTGTCCACCAGTGCCGTTAGCGTGCACCGCGCCATCCACTCGCTGGAAAGCGCCTTGCGTTGCCCCCTGTTCAAGCACGAAGGCCGGCAACTGATCCCGCTGGAAAGCGCCTACGTGCTGGAGAAAAAAGCCCGCCAGCTGATCCAGGACGCCGAGCAGATGGTCCGCCAGACCCGTGAGGCTGCGGGGTTCTATGCCGAACGTTTCCGCTTGGGCGCCCTGTACTCGCTAACGGTAAAGACCGTGCCAAAGCTGGTCATGGGCCTGAAACTGCGCCGCAGCGCGCTCAACATCGACCTGACCCTGGGCTCGAACGTCGACCTGCTGCAACGCCTGAAGAACCACGAACTGGAGGCCATCCTGGTGTCGCTGGACGAAAGCGTCTGCGACCCCGCCTGCGAGCAATTGCCGCTGTTCTCCGACGACATCTTCCTTGCCGTCCCCACCGACTCGCCCTTTGCCGAGCACGCCGAGGTGGACCTGGCCGACCTCGCCGACTCCACCTTCATCACCCTGACCCAAGGCTTTGCCACCCACCGTGATGGTGCGCGGGTATTCGAGCAGGCAGGGTTCGAGCCGAAGGTGGCCATGCAGGTGAACGATATCTTCACCCTGCTGAGCATGGTCAGCTCCGGCGTTGGCTTTGCCCTGCTGCCAGGGCGAATCGCTGCGGTCTACGAGAACCGGGTGAAGTTGATTGCCCTGCAACCACGCTATCGCCTGCAACAGCACATTGGCGTGGTGTTTTTGAAGGCGCGGGAACGGGAACCGAACCTGCTGGCGTTGCTGGCTGAATGCAGGATGTACAGCCGCGAAAACTGAGCGAAAGCCTGCAGGTGTTCATGTTCCAGCGACCTTTACACCGCTTGCCGGGCGGCGCGCCGGCCTGAACCGGCATGACGCCCCTGCAACAACACTGCCAGCGCAGCCAATACCGCCGGGATCAGCAACGACGCGAACACCTGTGCAAAGCTCCAGCCCATGGCCAGCATCTGGGCGCCGGCAAACGCACTGAGAATCGCCCCGAAGCGGCCGATGCCACTCATCCAACTGGCACCGGTCGCCCGCGCTTCGGTGGGGTAGAACGCCGCTGCCAAGGCATTCATGCCCACACTCGCGCCATTGAGGCCAAAGCCCACGGCCCAGGCAATCGCGCACAGCCAGGCAAAATCCCCGGCCACCTGGCCAATGGCGAAGATCACCGCACCGCTGAACAAGAAGGTCAGCATCAGTACCCGTTGCGGGTTGCAGCGGTCCATGGCCCAGCCCACCGAGATCGCCCCCAGCGGCCCGCCGATCTGGAAACAGGCGGTGACGATGGCCGCTTCGGCCACCGAGAAGCCGCCCCCCTCCTTTACCAAGGTGGGCAACCAGCCGCTGAACAGGTAAACCAGAAACAGCGCCAGCACGTAGCCAGCCCAAAGCATCAACGTGCCAAAGCGGTAGCGCGGCGAGAGAATGGTCGCAATCGCCCCACCACTGCTGGGCGCGCTGGCCGGTACGATGAAGGTGCTGTCGGCGTTGACACGCTCCGGTGCCAGGCGGCTGACGATGGCGTGGATGCGACGCTTGTCAGCACCCTTGCTGACCAGGAAGGTGACCGACTCGGGCAACCTCCAGCACAGCAACGGCACTGTCAGCAGCGGCAGCACGCCGCCCAGCACCAGCACGCTGCGCCAGCCCAAGTTGGGGATCATCCAGGCACTGACAAAACCGCCTGCCGCCGCACCCAGTGAGAAACCACAGAAGGCCAGAGTGATCAGCAGCGAGCGGCTGCGCGCCGGCGCGTATTCACTGACCAGGGTGCTGGCATTGGGCATGGCGGCGCCCAGGCCCAGGCCGGTCAGAAAACGCAGGGCAACAAGGGTCTCGAGGTCGGGCGAGAATGCCGAGGCCAAGGTCCAGATACCAAACAGCAGGACACTGCCCAGCAAGACCGCCTTGCGCCCATAGCGGTCGGCCAAGGGGCCGGCGATCAGTGCACCGAGCGCCAGGCCGATAAGGGCCGCGCTCAACACGGGGCCCAGGCTTTGCGCGCCCAGGCCCCAATCGCTTTTCAATTGCGGTGCGATGAAACCGATGAGGGCGACGTCCAGCCCATCCAGGGCGATGATCAGAAAGCCCAAGAAGACCACCCATTTCTGGTAGCGGCCGATGGGTTGCTGGTCGATCAGTTGGCGCACATCAATGGCGTTGTTCATGGGGTATCACCTGTTGTTGTTTTTATGAAGGTGCATCGGCAGTGGGCCGCCATGCGACCCAGACAGCATTACCGGTGAACGAGGCTGGGCAGCCGCACAGGCCGGATGATCCGCGTCTCTTGGGCCACGACCAGATCGCGGGTGGCCTGCAGGTAGGCTGCGAAGTCCGGGTCAGCGTCCCGCGCGGCGCTGCGTTTTTCGAAATCATCGAGGCTGTCATAGCCCCACAAGTGCACCACCTGGTTGAGCGGGCCAATGCTGCTGGTGTAGAACGCCAGCGGCGCACCGAGATGGCGCAGCAGAATCGGCATGGCCAGCTGGTCGAAGGCTTCGAGAAAGGCCGCCATGCCACGTGGGCGGATGGTGTAGACCCTGTGATCGACGACAGGCTTGTCCATCATGCAACCTCCCGCGCTTTGCCCGCTGTCGCCAGCCCTTGTTCGACGCCCGCCAGGTGGCGCCCGGTGATGTAGCCAAAGGTCATGATTGGCCCCAGGGTGATGCCCGCACCGGGGTAATTGCCGCCCATGATGCTGGCGCGGTCGTTGCCGACGGCGTACAGGCCGTCGATGGCCTGCTGATCGGCGCCCAGCACTTCGCCGACCACGCTGGTGCGGATGCCGTCGAAGGTGCCCAGGTCACCCATGATCACCTTCACGGCAAAGTAAGGCCCCTCGGCCACTGGCGCCACGCACGGGTTGGGCGTGTGCTGCGGGTCGGCCAGGTAGCGATTGAAACGCGTGGTACCTCGCCCAAACTGGCGGTCCTCACCCTGAACGGCGCCCAGGTTGTACTCACGTACGGTCTGCTCCAGCCCGGCGGCATCGATCCCGGCCTTGCGCGCCAGCTCGGTGAGGCTGCTGCCCTTGAGCAAGTAGCCGTTACGCAACAGCGGCCCCAGCGGCATCGGCGAGGGCTTGGCGAAACCCAGGCCGTACTTGGCCAGGGTGCGCCGGTCACAGACCAGCCACATGGCGGTTTCCGGTTGCTCTGCACACGCCTCGATCAAGGCGGCACCCACGTCGTGGTAGGAATTCGATTCGTTGGTAAAGCGCTTGCCTGAGCGCAGCACGCCGATCACACCGGGCTTGTAACGGTCGAGCAAATGGGGGAACGCGACAAATCGCCCTGCCCCCATCGGCACCTTGGACACCGGCATCCACGCCGCCGCCGCTTGCAGGCGGATATCGACCTTGGCGCCCATCGTTTCAGCCATACGCGCACCATCACCCGTGTTGCCTGCTGGCACCGGCGAAAAGTGCTCGCCACCCCGACGCACATGCGGGTAGGCCTGCTTCAACCGTTGCACGTCATGGGAAAACCCACCACAGGCCAGCACCACGCCGCGCCGCGCCTCGATGCGCAGTTCGCTGTCGCCTTGTTTCGCCAACACGCCAGTGACCCGATTGCCTTCACGCAACAGGTGCCTGGCCGGGGTCCCGGTCAAAATCGGAATGCCCAGGTCCAGCGCCGACTTCACCAGCCGCGCCGCCAGGGCATTGCCGCTGGTCACCTGAGTGCCGCGCCGGTACAGCGCCAACTCCTTGAGGTGGGTCAGCAAGCGCTTGGCCACATACACGAACGAGGTCAGCGAGCGGGTGGCATTGAAGAAGTGCTTGAGGTCGGCATTCGACGAATTGAACATCATGCCGATGAAGGTGATGGTCTTGAGCGGTGGCCGCAGGCGTGCCATGTCGGGCCCAAGGCCGCGAATGTCGTAGGGCGCTGCCAGTATCGAGCGCCCGACATCGACGCCACCTTCCACGTGTGGGTGATAGTCGGGGTACAGCGTGGGGACGAATTTGACGGCGGTCTCGCGCTCGAAGAACTCGACCATGTCTGGCCCGTGACGCAGAAACGCCTTGACCGCCACTTCGTCGAAACAGTCGCCGGTTTCGTTGCGCAGGTAGGTCAGCGCCGCCTCATCGCTGTCGTTCATCCCATGCCGGTTGCCCGGCACCCACAGCACCCCACCGGAGAACGCCGTGGTGCCGCCGAAGCAGTCGTCCTTTTCGATGACGACCACATCCAGGCCGTGTTTTTTCGCAGTGATCGCCGTCGCCAGGCCGCCGGCTCCCGCCCCCACCACCAGTACATCGCAGGTGCGTGTGTTCATGCGCGTACGCCCTCGAAACCGGGGCGCGGGATCAACGCCATGGGCATGCTCTCCAGCCCGCCATCGACCGTCAGCTCGGCGCCGTTGATGTAGTCGGCACGCGGGCTGGCAAGAAACAGCACCGCCTCGGCGATGTCCTGCGGCTCGCCGATGCGCTGGTTGGCGGTCATGGCGCTGCGCTGGCGTTCGATGTGCGGGTCCGCGTAAAACGCCGCCGACAGCGGCGTGCGGATCAACCCCGGGCACACCGCGTTGCTGCGTACCCCGCGCGGCCCCCACTCTACGGCAATCTGCCGGGACAACATGCTGACCCCGGCCTTGGCCGCGCTGTAGGCACCACTGTTGGGTTGAGGGTAATGGGCCGCGATCGACGCTACATGCACGATGCGCCCCTGGCCTCGGGCAAGCATCAAGCTGCCGAAGGCCTGCGAACACAGCAGGTAGCCGCTGAGGTTGACCGCCAACACCTGGTTCCATTGCTCCAGGGTCAGCACGTCGAGCGAACCCGGGCGCAGCACACTGGCGTTGTTGATCAGTACATCGCAGCGGCCGTGCAGCGCCTGCACCTGTGCCGCGGCGTGGCTTACGCTGTCGGGGTCGGCGATGTCGCACCCCAGCGCGCTGACCTCGCCGACACTGTGCTCGCCCAAGGTGGCCGCCAGCTCACGGCACTTGCCCAGGTCGCGGTCCAGCAACACCACATGGGCTTGCTGTTCGACCAACGCGGCAGCCAGTGCCGCGCCAATGCCGCCGGCCGCGCCGGTCACTACACAAACGGCTGAATCCAGGCCCAGCCAGTGAGCGCTAATCTTGTTGTTATGCATGCTGCTCTCCAGAGTGTCGCTTCATCTGGCGAACAGCCTAGGGCTGACAGGCACCCGGGCAGAATGGACAAAACCTGCAACCAACCCCACATTCCCGACAATTTGCTGCTCCGCCCCTGAACCTGTTCAGCGGCTGTGGCACAGTAGCCGGGTACCGATCAAAACAATTACAACACCATGAACAAGATCCCCAATTACGCCCTGTACGGTGAGACTGCACAGCCGGTGTGGCACGAGTCGCTGCATGTGGAGTCGATCTCCAAACGCTCCGGTGCCCACAACTGGGAGATCGCCGCGCACCGTCACGAAGGCCTGCTGCAGTTGCTGTACCTGCAAAGCGGCGGCGGTGAAGTGCTGTTCGACAGTGACCGCGTGCAGGCCCAGGCGCCCTGCGTGGTGTACGTGCCGGCGCAGGTGGTGCATGGCTTCCAGTGGGCCGGTGCGGTCGAGGGCCAGGTGATCACGGCGGCGCAGCACCCGCTGGAAAGCATCACCCAGGTACTGGCGCCGAACCTGCTGGCAACGGTCCGCAAACCCCAGGTGATCGCCCTGCCCCGCTGGGAAGCCGACGAAGACCCCCTGCTGCCGTTGTGCCGCGCCCTGCACGAGGAATACCACAACCGCGCTCGCGAGCATGTGGCCAGCAGCATGTCACTGTTGCTGACGCTGCTGATCCAGGTGCTGCGCCACGAACCACAGGCCAGTGGTAACGGGCGTCGCCCACCGTCCAGGCGCAGCCAGCAACTGACCGGGTTCCGCGAGCTGGTGGACATGCACTTTCGCGAGCATTGGTCGTTGGGGGCTTATGCCGCTGAACTCGGGCTGACGTTGGCCACGCTGGGGCGGCTGTGCCAGGAACACCTGGGCATGACCCCGATGAATGTCATCAACGCCCGGTTGGTGCTGGAGGCCAAACGGGCGCTGGGGCATTCCAGCCTCAGCGTGAAAGAGATTGCCCATGACCTGGGGTTTGTCGATGTGGGGTATTTCAGCCGGTTTTTTCGCAAGCACTCGGGGGTGAGCCCGAGTGAGTTTCGCGAGGCCGCGTTGCCCGCAAAGAGGCCAGTACAGGTTTCTTCAAGCCTCTAGCGCATGCTGCACCTGGCCCACTGTCGCCGCCAATCGGTCCAGGTGCAGGCTCAACACCCGCTCCACCGGCGCCTGGTCCACCGGCCAGTGCAGGGCGATGCTGCCCGCCAGTTGCCCCTCGACCCGCACCGGCAAGGCGATCGCCCGGATCAGAAACGGCAACCGCACCGGGTATTCCCAATGCCCCTCGGTACGCTGGCCAAAGCCCTTGTGCGCATCCTCCTCGATATCGCGCAACAGGCTGTCATCACCCAACCGTTGGTGGCTGGCCAAGCGCTGCACTTCGTTACCGTCCAGCTCCCCCAGGCACGCGCGCCCCATCGCCGAATGAAACAGGCTGGCATGGTGGCCGACGATCTGGCAGTTGTTCGGGTAGCGCTTGCGCAACACCTGAGGGATGGCGCTTTCCATCACCTCCAGCCGCTCGCCATCGAAGCACGACAGGTCTGCCACCAGCCCGGTGCGTTCGCTCAGCTCAAGCAGCCAAGGCGCCGCCTGCTCCACCAGGCGCCGCTTGAAGCGCAACTGGCGGTCGCCGAACAGGCGCCGGGCACACAGGCGATAGCGCCGGTCGCTCAAGCCCCGGTAGACCCACCCCTGCTCCTGCAAGGTGGCGAGCATGCGCGAGACCGTGGCCTTGGGCAGCGCCGTCAGGTAATGCAGTTCTTCAAGCCCCAATGCCTGGTGTTCGCCCAGCAAGTCGACGATGGCCAGCGCCCGCTCCACCGAGCGTACGCCGCCACTGTCTGTCATGTTGCCCATGTGTCTGACCTCCCTGTCACTTGGCGGGTTGGTCATCATGCACAGCAAGAACCGCGCCTACCCAGGGCCTTTACGCAAGTTGCAAGCACGGCGGCGGCCGCCGTTCGACCCAGCGGCTCAGTTGCTCATGGGCATGGGCCAGTTGCAACACCGCGTGGTCCGCCTGGGCTGGGCCAATGATTTGCAGGCCCATCGGCAACCCCGTGGTACTGAAACCCACCGGTACACTGATGCTCGGCAGCCCTGCCAGGGTCGGCCCGATTACCACCTCCATCCAGCGGTGATACGTGTCCATCGTTCGCCCTGCGACCGCCTTCGGCCACGCCTGCTGTGCATCGAAAGGGAACACTTGGGCCGAAGGCAACAGCAGGAAATCGTAACGTTCGAACAACCTGCCGAGGGCCTGGTACCACGCACTGCGGTCTATCGAAGCCTGGTACACCTGCGCAGCATTCAGGTGCAGGCCGCCCTCGACTTCCCACTGCGCCTCAGGCTTGAGCAGGGCACGCTTGCCCGGGTCGGCATAGGCAGCACCGAGGGTGCCGTGCACCAGGAAGTGGCGGTGGGTCAGCCAGCATTGCCAGAGGCGCGCCAAGTCAAAGGCCGGCTGGCAGGCCTCGATCTGGCAACCCAGCTCGGCAAAATCCGTCAGGGCCGACTCGCACAGGCTCAGCACTCCGTCTTCCATCGGCAGATAGCCGTCATAATCGCCCAGCCAGCCCAGCCGCGCGCCCTTAAAGTCGCGCTGCAACCCTTCAGCGAAATCAACCTTGCCGCCACTCAGCGACAACGGCACCCTTGCATCGAAGCCTGCCTGGGTCGTCAACAGCCGCGCGACATCGACCACGCTGCGCCCCATCGGCCCTTCGGTGGCCAGTTGCTGCAGGAACACCTCCGGCGCCGGACCATGCGGCACCCGCCCCTGGGACGGGCGCAGGCCGAACACGTTGTTGAACGCCGCCGGGTTGCGCAGCGAGCCCATCATGTCGCTGCCATCGGCCACCGGCAGCAAACGCAGGGCCAAGGCCGCCGCGGCCCCGCCACTGCTGCCGCCGGCCACCCGGCTTGGGTCGTAGGCATTGAGGGTGGTGCCAAACAGGGTGTTGTAGCTTTGCGAGCCCAGGCCGAACTCCGGCACGTTGCTCTTGCCGACGATGATCGCCCCACTGGCCCTGACCCGTGCCACGCTGACCGCATCGTGTTCGGGCACCTGCTCAGCGAACAGCGGCGAACCCAGGGTGGTGCGCAGCCCGGCCGTGGCAGCAAGGTCTTTGATTGCCTGGGGCATGCCCTGCATCCAGCCCCTTGACTGCCCCCGCGCCAGTTCACCGTCGCGCTCATCGGCTTCGGCCAGCAGCACCTCGGCCGCACGCAGCGACACCAGCGCATTGACCTGCGGGTTGAAACGCTCGATATGGGCGAGGTACGCCAGCATCACCTCACGGCACGATACTTGGCGGGCATGAATTGCGCGGGACAACACCTCGGCATCCAGCGCTACGATTGGGTCGATGGCTAGCGGCTTCACGGTTTCACTCCAAGGTTGAACGCGACAGCTTTACCCGCACGCGGCGCTTCTTTCAGGCAGTAGGTGCCCAACAGCGTCAGCAGGCAAGCAAACAGTACATAGAACGACGGCGCCACCGGCGTGTTAAGGGCTTTGCTCAGCCAGGTGACGATCAGCGGCGCAAAGCCGCCGAACACCATCACCGCCACGTTGTAGGCCACCGATACCCCGGTCGAACGCACCTCGACCGGGAACTGCTCGGCCAGGGCAGTCGGCGCCGGGCCAAAAAACCCGCCGATGGCGGTGCACAGCAGCAGCTGCATCACCAGCAGGCGCTCGATCGACGGCGCCGCCGCCACCCACACGTACAACGGATAAACCATCACGAAGAAGGCCAGGGTGAAGGCCATTAGTACCGGTCGCCGGCCCAGCCGGTCAGACAAGGCCCCCGCCAGCGGGATGACCACGGTCATCAACCCCACCGCGAGCATCTGCACCAACAGCACCTGGTCCAGCGGCAACCCGAGGTTCTTGTGGGCGAAGGTCGGCATGTTCACCAGCACCACGTAGAACGATACCGTGGCGCCACACGCCAGGCCCATCGACACCAGCAGGCTGCGGCGGTGTTCCCGCAGTACCTGCCACAGCCCCGGCGCCTGGCCCTTGGCCTGTTTACGCGCCTCTAGGAACTCTTCGGGTTCTTCCATGTGCTTGCGAATCCACAGCCCCACCGGGCCAATCAGCAGGCCAAGCACGAACGGGATTCGCCAGCCCCAGCTGTCCAGCGCCTCAGGCGTGCACAGGTGCGTCACCAACGCCACCATCGCCGCCCCCGAGAACACCGCCAGGCACTGCCCCACCAGTTGCCAGGAGCCATACAGGCCTTTGCGATGGGCGGGTGCGCTTTCCACCAGAAACGCTGTTGCGCTGGCGTATTCGCCCCCTGTAGCGAAGCCCTGGAGCATGCGCGCCACCACGATCAGCAACGGCGCGCCCATGCCGATGGCGAGGTAGTTGGGCGCAAAGGCGATCATGGCGATGGACACGGTCATCAGGCGGATGATCAGCTGCATGGCCGCCTTGCGGCCTTTGCGGTCGGCGTACATGCCCAGCAGCACGCCGCCCACCGGGCGCATGAAAAAGCCCACGCCGAAGGTGGCCAGGGCCATCAGCAGCGAGGCGTATTCGTCGTCGGAGGGGAAGAACTGCCGGGCGATGATGCTCGCCAGAAAGCCGTACACGATAAAGTCATACCACTCCAGCGCATTGCCGATGACGGCAGCGACCACCTGCCGGGTACGCGACACGCCTGTGCTCGAAGTCTGCATAGGGAACACTCCATTCATCTGTTGGGTGATGACCCAGGCACAGCCGCGCCCAGGTTCCAGCGGCAGTCGTCAAATAAAGGTCAGGCGGGCTCGAGCCAGCGCTCGGCAAGCGCGCCCCAATAGGCGGCGCCGGTCAGCAGAATGTCGTCGTTGAAGTCATAGGCTGGGTTGTGCACCATCGGCCGCGACACGCCATTGCCGATGAACAGGTAGGCGCCCGGGCAACGTTGCAGCATCCAGGCGAAATCCTCGCTGCCCATCAATTTGCGGGTGTTGCCGTCCACCGCGTCGGCACCGAGCAGCTCCACGCCCACTTCTTGGGCGAAGGCGTTCTCTGCGGCATGGTTGACCAGTACCGGGTACGCCGGCCGGTGTTCGATGCTGGCGGTGCAGCCAAAACTCTCGGCTTGGCTAACGATGATCGCGCGTACTCGCGCCAGGGTCTGCGCCCGCACCTCGGCATTCAGCGCCCGCAGGCTCAGGCGCAGCACCGCCTGCTGCGGAATCACGTTGGCCGCCTCGCCCGCCTGCAGTGCCCCCACAGTGACCACTGCGGCTTCCTGGGCATCGATATTGCGCGCCACCACCGTCTGCAACGCCATCACCACACTGGCCGCTGCCACCAGCGGGTCGACGGTCAGGTGCGGCATCGAGCCATGCCCGCCGACGCCTTCGAGGGTTACGCTGAGCAAATCCTGCGAGGCCATCATCGGCCCATCGCGAAAGCCCAGGTGCCCTGCCGGCAGCCCCGGCATGTTGTGCATGCCGAACAGTGCATCACAGGGGAAGCGCTCCAGCAATCCGTCGGCGAGCATCGCCTCGGCGCCGCCCTGGCCCTCTTCGGCCGGCTGGAAGATCAGCGTCAGCGTGCCGTCGAACTGCCGGGTCGCCGCCAGGTAACGTGCAGCGCCCAGCAGCATGGTGGTGTGGCCATCATGGCCGCAGGCGTGCATGCAGCCTTGGTGCCGGCTGCTGTAGGCCGCTCCGGTGGCCTCATGGATCGGCAGCGCGTCCATGTCGGCGCGAAGCCCCAGCTTGCGTGGGCTGCTGCCGTTGCGCAGCACCCCCACCACCCCGGTCTTGCCGACACCGGTGTGAACCTCGTAGCCCCACGCTTGCAGCAGCCGAGCGACCAGCGCCGAGGTGCGGCTTTCTTCAAAACCCAGTTCCGGGTGTGCATGGATGTCGTGACGGATGGCGTGCAGGTCGCTGGCCACGTCGTTGAGCCAAGCCAGGATGTGTTGATGTCGGGACATGCGGAATCTCCTTGCGCGGGTATGTTCCCGTTCTTGTTGTTCGCGGTGAGATCACGACGGGGAAGGCAGGTCGTGTTGGCTGACAGATAAACGCGAGTGATGGGGGGAGCACAATCGAATGTGGTTCCGCAGGGTGGAACTGGGCATGGGGGATTGCATGCGGGCCGCCAGGTGAACGGTTTGAGATCTTCAACGCCTAGGAGATGGAGCGCCGCCCGCGCGGCGCTTCGCAGCACAAGGCTGCTCCATCTGTTTCGGGCCAATTATTCCTGTGGTATGGCGCGCGGCCGACGTACCTAACCGCCGCCCCTCACAGTTTTGATTTGGACCAACAGGACCTCCTCTGGCCTGGGGCTTAGGATCGCCGACTCTTGACCACGCATACGATTCCAGCCAGCAGCTTCTTTCAGTGACTCCCAGAACAGCTCAGGCAGTGGGAGCCTGTTCGCCGTGGCCTCTTGAATCGTCGACGTTAAGTCGGTGTACAACTGTCTCAACTTGCCCACACCCGCCACGGATGCAGCCCCTATGCCGACTAGCGTGGATGCCTCACTCGCTAGCGAACCCATTGGAAATGCATAGGCCATCGCAACGCCAGGGACTTTTGTCAACGTACTCACCAACCCTCCATTGAATATCAACGCATTGTTAGTGCGGCTCGATGCATCGTATTCCGGTGGCACAGGCCTCCCTTGGGCCTTGGCAACCGATCTTCTGACGATAGTTTTCGAGGCTTTATTCAACGCAGACAACATGCCCACAGTTCCCCATACCAAGCCTGTCCCCTGGCCGACTATGCGCGTAGCGGAATGGCCGTCACGGTCAACATTGTTGACAGGATCCCCCAAGCAGTACGCATAGGCATTGAGCCCACCTCGGCCGAAAGGGCTAAAAGCATCCGGGCTGTAAAAGCGCATCAGCCCTGTACCGTAGGCACGCTTGCCGTTGCCAATCAGATAACCATTTGGCAGTAGCGCATTCGGTTCTCCAACAAACGCTAAGCGTGGGCCGCCCCTGCCCACGTGATAACCATAGGGCGCATAAGCCCGCAATGGGGGGGCCCTGAACATCTGGAGCGAGGGTTGCTTATCATTGGGTAATAGTGCCGTTGTTTGCATGTTTCGAGCCTGCTCAACCTGTGTTTAGAGGGCCAGGCTATTCATATGAATTGGCGTACATAACTCTCAGAACTACTGAAGGGAATCATTTTCCCGTCACTGTCTTTGCTGTTACTGGTACCGTTGGCGCACCGTTCAGCCACAGCCTAGGACTGCGTCATGCCTCCAAGCCAAACCACCCCAAACGGCTTCGTCCGCGTCCGTGGCGCCCGCGAGCACAACCTCAAGAACATCGATGTCGATATCCCCCGCGACGCGCTGGTGGTGTTCACCGGTGTATCGGGCTCTGGCAAGTCTTCGCTGGCCTTCTCCACCCTGTATGCCGAAGCCCAACGCCGCTACTTCGAGTCCGTCGCGCCCTATGCCCGGCGCCTGATCGACCAGGTTGGCGTGCCCGATGTGGACGCCATCGAAGGCCTGCCGCCGGCGGTGGCGCTGCAACAGCAACGCGGCACGCCCAGCGCGCGGTCCTCAGTGGGCAGCGTCACCACACTGTCCAGCTCGATCCGCATGCTTTACTCGCGCGCCGGCCATTACCCGGCCGGGCACGCGATGCTGTATGCCGAAGACTTCTCGCCCAACACCCCCCAGGGCGCCTGCCCCGAATGCCACGGCCTGGGCCGCGTCTATGAAGTGACCGAGGCAACCCTGGTCCCAGACCCTTCACTGACCATCCGCGAGCGCGCAGTGGCGGCCTGGCCCATGGCCTGGCAGGGCCAGAACCTGCGCGACATCCTGGTAACCCTGGGCTATGACGTCGATATTCCCTGGCGTGACTTGCCACAAGCGCAGCGCGACTGGATCCTGTTCACCGAAGAAACCCCCACCGCCCCGGTGTACGCCGGCCTGACCCCGGCGCAAACCCGCGCCGCCCTCAAGCGCAAGCAGGAGCCCAGCTACCAGGGCACGTTCAGCGGCGCCCGGCGCTACGTACTGCACACCTTCATGCACTCGCAAAGCGCGCAGATGCGCAAGCGCGTGTCTCAGTTCATGCGCCCAAGCCCCTGCCCGCTGTGCGCGGGCAAACGCCTCAAGCGCGAAGCGCTGAGCGTGACCTTCGCAGGCCTGGACATCGCCGAGCTGTCGCACCTCTCGTTGCAGGCGCTGGCCGAGGTGTTCCGCACGGTGGCAGCGCCGGCCTACCTGGACCAGCACCAGGGCGACCTGACCTTGGAAAAACGCCTGGCCGCCCAGCGTATCGCCCATGAGTTGCTGGCGCGCATCGACACCCTGCTCGACCTCGGGCTGGGCTACCTGGCCCTGGAGCGCAGCACCCCGAGCCTGTCCTCAGGTGAGCTGCAGCGGCTGCGCCTGGCCACCCAGCTCAACTCGCAACTGTTCGGCGTGATCTATGTGCTCGACGAGCCTTCGGCCGGCTTGCATCCTGCCGACAGCGAGGCCTTGTTCGAAGCCTTGCAGCGCCTGAAACTGGCCGGCAACTCGGTCTATGTGGTGGAGCACGACCTCGACACCATGCGCCGCGCCGACTGGCTGGTGGATGTTGGCCCTGCCGCCGGTGAACACGGCGGCACCATCCTTTACAGCGGCCCGCCCGAGGGGCTCGCCCGGGTCGAGCAATCGTGCACACGTGCCTACCTGTTCGGCGAGCACGCCCAGGCCGTTCGCACACCGCGCCAGGCACAGGACTGGCTAGCGCTGGAGGGCATCACCCGTAACAACCTCGACAACCTCAGCGCTCAGTTCCCGTTGGGGTGCTTCACCGCCGTGACGGGTATTTCCGGTTCGGGCAAATCCAGCCTGGTCAGCCAGGCGCTGCTGGAGCTGGTCGGCGCGCACCTGGGCCATGCCGAACAGCCTGCCGAGCGCGAAGAACAGAGCCTGGAGGACGACCCCGAACCAACCAGCAGCGGCCGGGTAAAGGCCGGGCTGGGCAGCATCAAGCGCCTGGTGCAGGTCGATCAGAAACCCATCGGCCGTACCCCCCGCTCCAACCTGGCCACCTACACCGGCCTGTTCGACGCCGTGCGCAAACTGTTTGCTGCCACCGAGCACGCCAAGGCGCAAGGCTTCGATGCCGGGCGTTTCTCCTTCAACGTCGCCAAGGGCCGCTGTGCAACCTGCGAGGGCGAAGGGTTTGTCAGCGTCGAGCTGTTGTTCATGCCCAGTGTCTACGCGCCCTGCCCGACCTGCCACGGTGCCCGCTACAACCCCGAGACACTGGCGGTGACCTGGCAAGGGATGAACATCGCCCAGGTGCTGCAACTGACGGTCGAACACGCCATGGCGGTGTTCGCCGAACAGCCGTCAGTACGGCGCAGCCTGCAAGTGCTGCAGGATATCGGCCTGGGTTACCTGCGCCTGGGCCAACCGGCTACGGAGCTGTCTGGCGGCGAAGCGCAACGCATCAAGCTGGCCACCGAGTTGCAGCGCACGGCGCGCGGGGCGACGTTGTATGTACTGGATGAACCCACCAACGGCCTGCATCCCCAGGATATCGACCGGTTGCTGGTACAACTCAACCGTCTGGTGGATGCCGGGCACAGCGTGGTGGTGGTCGAGCATGACATGCGCGTGGTCGCGCAAAGCGACTGGGTGATCGATATCGGGCCGGGGGCTGGGGATGCGGGGGGCAAGGTTGTGGCCAGTGGCACACCGCAGGCCGTCGCCGGGTGCGTTGAAAGCCGTACCGCCAGCTTCCTGGCCAAGGCGTTGTAGCGGTGCTGGGCACCGGCCTCGCCGGTGCCCATGCCATTACCCCGCCGACAGTTCCGCGATGCTGATCTCGCGCATGCGAAACTTCTGCACCTTGCCGGTCACCGTCATCGGGAACTCATCGACGAAGCGGAAATAGCGCGGCACCTTGAAGTGCGCAATCCGCGCCCGCGCCCAGTCACGCAGCTCGTCTTCAGTGGCTGCATGCCCCGGGTGCAAGCGCACCCAGGCGACGATCTCCTCGCCATACTTGCTGCAGGGCACACCAATCACCTGCACATCGGCCACCGCTGGATGGGTGAAGAAGAACTCTTCCAGCTCACGTGGGTAGATGTTCTCGCCGCCCCGAATGATCATGTCCTTGCTGCGCCCGACGATGCGCACGTAGCCCTGCTCGTCCATTACCGCCAAGTCACCGGTGTGCATCCAACCCTCGGCATCGATGCTCTCGGCCGTGGCCTTGGGGTTGTTCCAGTAACCCAGCATTACGCTGTAACCGCGGGTGCACAGTTCACCGATCTCGCCGCGTGGGGCTGTGCGGCCATCGGCATCGATGACTTTGTTCTCCAACCGTGGCTGGGTACGGCCGACGCTGGTCACGCGGCGTTCCAGGTCGTCATTGGCACCGGTTTGCAAGGACACCGGGCTGGTTTCAGTCATGCCGTACGCGATCTGTACCTCGGCCATGTGCATCTCGTCGATGACCCGTCGCATCACTTCGATCGGGCAGGTCGCGCCGGCCATGATCCCGGTGCGCAGGCTCGACAGGTCGAAGGCACTGCGTTGCGGGTGGTCCAGTTCGGCGATGAACATGGTGGGCACGCCGTACAGCGCGGTGGCCTTTTCCTCGGCCACTGCGCGCAACGTGGCGAGTGGGTCGAAGGCGTCGTTGGGGTAAATCAAGGTGCTGCCGTGGGTCATGCAGCCCAGGTTGGCCATGACCATGCCGAAACAGTGGTACAGCGGCACCGGCACCACCAGCCGATCGTGCTCGGTCAGGCCCAGGCTTTCGCCCACCATGTAGCCATTGTTGAGGATGTTACTGTGGCTCAGCGTGGCACCCTTGGGAAAGCCGGTGGTGCCGGAGGTGTACTGGATGTTGATCGGGTCGTCACAGTGCAGTTGCGCCTGGCGGGTGGCCAACGCTTCGGCACTGATGGCGTCGGCGCGGGCCTGCAGGGCATGCCAGGCGAGAAAGCCCGGCGGCGGTGAAGCGGCCAGGCTCACGACCCCGCGCAACTCGGGGAACCGCTCACAGGCCAGCGCGCCCGGGTGGCCCTCGGCAAGGCCCGGGATCAGGCCCAGCAGCATGGCATGGTAGTCGGAGGTCTTGAAGGCATCGGCGCAGATCACCCAGCGGCAACCCGCCTGGCCCAGGGCGTAGTCCAGCTCGCTTGCGCGGTAGGCTGGGTTGATGTTGACCAGGATCGCACCGACTTTGGCGCTGGCGAACTGGGTGATGCACCACTCGGCACAGTTGGGCGCCCAGATGCCCAGGCGGTCGCCGGCTTGCACCCCCAATGCCATGAGGGCGCGCGCGTGCTGGTCGACCGCCTCGGCCAGTTGCCGCCAGGTGTAGCGCAAGGCCTGGTGGCGGACCACCAGGGCTTCGCGGTCGGGGAAGCGGGCCACGGTGGTGTCGAAGGCGTCGCCGATGCAGTGGGTAAGCAGGGGTTTGTCCTGGTTGCCCTGGGAATAGCTTGGCTGGGGCATGGGCGTTCTCTTGTTGTTCTTGTACTGGTCATACTGGCCCATTCGCGGGACAAGCCCGCTCCCACAGGTCTCTTGCACAATTCTCTGTGGGAGCGGGCTTGTCCCGCGAAGAAGCCAACTCAAAACTAACGGATGAACACCTGCGGCGTAGTGGTCGACATGTCCCCACCCGGCAGCTTGATGTTCCTCACCTTCTGCAGCGTTTCGGGGTCGAACACCGCCAGGTCATTGAAGGTGCCGCCCAGGTACAGCTTGTCGCCCTTCTTGTCGAAGGTCACGCAGTAGTAGGTGTGTTCAAGGTTAGCCGCCTTGATCAGCTTGCGTTCCTTGATGTCATACCGCGCCAGGCGGTTGAGCACGCCGTAGATCTGGTTCGGGTCCTTCGGCGAGCGCAACCCGGTGAAGTACAGCTCGGTCAGGTCGGCGAACTCCTGGGTGTGGGTCTTGCCGGTTTTCAGGTCGACACTCAGGTAACCGTAGAGCAGTTCGGCGGTATTTGGGTCCTGCTTTTCGTCCTTGAACTTGGCAATGGTGTAGAGCATCGAGAACTCGTGCCGAGGGCTCTGATGCGGCCAGAAATACAGCACATCCGGGGCGCTGTAGCCGGGCCGGTTCCAGGTGCGCAGCGGCAATGCCACCTCATACTTGCCGGTTTGCACGTCCATCTTGTAGATGTCCGGGCCCGCCACGAACAAGCTGCCGTCGTCGGCGGCCCGCATCAGGTACACCTGGCGCGGCATAGGGAAGGTACGCGCAGGCTTCGCATCAAGGCCATCGGCCGTGCGGAACACCTCCAGACGCGGCGGCTTGACTACATAGTGATCGTTCAGGCGCTGGGTCGGGTTGACGGTGGCATACACCTCTTTGCCATCAGGGCTGATGGCAAACGAATACATCGACTTGCCGACCTCCCCTGGCACGCTGGACAAGTTGGCGTGGAAGGTGGTCTTGCAGGTGTCCAGGTCAATGCCGTAGATGTCAGCGTAGTGGTTGTTGAGGATGTAGGCGGTACGGTTGTCCGGCGCCATCATCGCGGTGCCGGGGCCGAACGCATCGGGCATGCGGCAGCTCTTGTACAGCGCATCGCTGGCCACATCCACCACATGCAGGTTGTTCGGGTAGTTGGTCACGATCAGGTATTCATGGCCAGCCTTCAAGGCCGGCCCGGTGTCGTCAGCCTGTACCGCCCAGGCGCTGGCCGTGGCGGCGACGGTGAGCGCGAGCTGCGCGCAGAGTCCAGGTTTCATGCGGTTTCCCCTTGTCATTCTTGTTGGGCCGGTCACTTGTCTTTCGGGAACACGGTGCCGAGGTTGCGCCAGTCGTCCTGGGAGTTGGTCGCCTGGGCGTTCCAGTCCTGGTAGGTGCTCATCATGTCCGGCACCTGCGCTGGCCACCAGCAAGGGTCGGAACAGCCGTAAAGGTCGGCTTCCATGGGCTGGCACAGCGAGCTCACGCCACCAAAGGCGTCCACTTCCCAACCCGGGTCGGTGGTGGCGGTACAGCCTGCCACCGCGCTCATCGCCATGACTTCTTCGACACGGTCTTCGGCAGCGGCCTGCTCGAGGATGCGCGCCTTGTTGTTCAGGGGCTTCAAGTGCTTCATGTCAGTGCGCCTTCCGCGGGGTGATGTAGCGGTCGATGAAGGCCGGGTTGGCGGCCATGATGCGGCTGTAGACCTCGATGCCGAAGTCGACCCAGTCGCGCATCAGCTCGCAGTAGTGGTAGGTCGGGTGCTGCGGATCGCCGTAGCGGGCATAGCTCTCGTGGTAGCAGCCACCGGAGCACAGGTTGCGAATACGGCAGCTCTCGCAGCCGGTGTTGCTGCGGTCCAGGCGTTGCGACAGGAAGTCATTGAGCTGGGCCTGCTTCACACCTTGGTGCACGTTGCCGAACGTCGGCAGGCTGGAGCCGGTGAAGCGGTGGCACAGGTTCAATTCACCTTCATGGTCTACCGCCAGCATTTTCAGCCCGGCGCCGCACGGCAGGGCCTTCTTGTGGCCCTCGTGGATGTCGGTGATCAGTTGGTGCAGGTTGGAAAAGCCGATGTTGCGGTGCTCCAGCGCGGCTTCCAGGTAGCGACGGCCCAGGGCCTTCATGTTGGCGAACACCTGCACCAGTTCGTCGCTGGTGAGGTTGAATGCCGACAGGTCGCCCGAGGTCACCGGGGCGAAGCCGACTTCGGCAAAGCCCATCTCGTTGAACAGGTGATTCCAGATGGTCTCGACATCGGTGATGCCACGGGTCAGGGTGACCCGCGCCCCCACCGGGCGACTGGTATAGCGTGACAGCAGCATCTCGGCCTTGCGCCGCACCACGTCATAGGTGCCCTGCCCGCCCACGGTGATGCGGTTGCGGTCGTGCACGGTCTTCGGCCCGTCGATGCTGATCGACAGCCCGAAACGGTGGGCGTTGAGCCAGTCGATGATTTCTTCGGTAAGCAAGGTGGCGTTGGTGGTCATGATGAACTCCACCTGCTTGCCGGCCTCGGCGAAACGCCGCTCGCAGTAAGCGACCATGTGTTCGATCAAAGCCCGGTTGGACAACGGCTCGCCGCCGAAGAACACCACGCTGTAGCGTTGCTCGTCAGGGGACTCCTTGAGCAGCATCTCCACCGAGGCCTCGGCGGTAGCGGTGCTCATCTTCTTGCCGGCAGAGGGTTTGTCCAGGTCTTCCTTGTAGCAATAGGTGCAGCTGAGGTTGCAGCCGGTGTTGACGTTGAGCACCACCGTGTTCAACGCCGTGCGCTCGACCTGCTTGAGGGCGATTTCCGGCGTCAGTGGTGAGCCGTCGCTGACCACTTCCAGGGCGATCAGCTCGCGCAGGGTGTCCTGGATGTCGGCACCGGCAAACTGCTGACCGAGGCGCTGCATCAGCTCCTCGGCGGAGCAGCCTTGCTGGCGCAGGGTGTCGATGATGCCGCCGGTCACCGCGTCGGTGGCGAACAGCGAGCTGCTGGGTATGTGGAACAGCATGCGGTCGGCATCCACCTGCACTTCGTGCAGGTTGCGTTCGACCAGGTTCAATAGTGCGCCCATGGCGACCTCCGATAATCGATCCGTTGGAAAACGCGTTCACACCTGCCTTATGGCAAGGGCGGGTTGTTCCAGCGTTGGACGGTGACGATCATGTGGCCCTCGCCGGTCTGGCCGCCGTCAGCCAGGGTGGCGATGACTTTCAGGTTGCCAGCGTTGTTGGTCATCATCTTGCGTGCCGGGTTAGGCCCCGCACCGCCGGGTACGAAGACGCCGTCGGCCTGCATCTGCCCGGCGAACTTGACGTCCTCGTCCTCGACGGCACGCTCGTTGAACGGCTCGACCTTCCATTGGGCGGGCAGGTAACCGATGCGCAGCGGCTGGCCGCTGGCGTCTTTGCCCCAGGCTTCGGCTTCGAAGCGCCCCTGCACCTTCGGCACGGACGCGCCGTTTTCACCGATGCGGGCAATGGAGAACGCCGGCACCACCTTGACCTCGTCGACCTTGTCGTAAACCGCCAGGTTGACGCCCTTGAGTGCGCCCACTGCAACGTCTCGCTGGCCTGGCTTGGCGTCTGCCGCCGCGCGCGCCTTGACCCGCACCAGGGTCGGGGTGGCCTCCAGCACTTCTGTCACTTCAACACCTGCGCCCAGTTCCGGCTTGCCCGTCAGGCCGCTGCCGACCAGGGTGATCTCGCTTTCGCTGCCCACCTTGATGAAGGCCGGTTGCACTGCCAGCAGGCGTGCCTTGCCGTCTTTCACCGCGCTGAAGTCCAGGCCGCGCTCGTCGTGATCGGCCTCGAACATGCGGCCTTTCATCTCGCCATCCAGTGCCGCGAATACCTGGCGTAGGTTGCTGTCACCCACCTTCACGTTGCCGCGCCATTCATAGCCGTTGTAGAGGATCGCCGAGCCGCTGCCATTGAACGGCGTGCCGTCGGCGTAGCTGCCTTTGACCTCGACCTTGAAGGTGTCAGCCTCCCCTGCACTGACCGTCATCACCCCACGGACATCGCCTTTGGCCAGCATGTGACCGCTGAACGCCCACTGCCCTGGCAAGGCATCGGCCTTGGGCCGGGCCTGTTGCCATTCGGCCCAGGCCGGGCTGTCGAGCGGGTAGCGCTTGGCCAGGTCCGGCACCATTTGCTTGAGGGCGATTTCAAGCCAGTCGCGGTCACGCGCCTGGGCCTGGTATTCGAGAGACGGCCATTGGCCGAGGTGGAAGTTGACCAGGTGTTCCCATTCCTGGGCCGGGCGACGCTGCAGGGCAACGCGGGCACCGGAGTGGCAACGGCCACAGGTTTCGCTGAGCTGTTGGTCGAAGTGTTCGACGGTGTTCAGCCGCCGCTCCATGGCGTAGCGCACGCCATCGGTCTCGCTGGGCGCCAGCCCCTGCTTGTCGGCCAGGTACTTGACCAGGGTGCGCCGGTCATCGTCGCTGATCTGCAGGCCGTGCATGACCTGCATGCGGGCGATGCTCATCAGCCAGCCTTCCGGCGTTTTGCGCTGATGGCTGATACGGCTGTAGGTGTCGTTGCCTTCGGGGATATGGCACCCCATGCACTTGGTTTGCAACAGGTTAGGGCCCTGCTCGGCCGCCATGGCCTGGGTGCTCAGCAGCGCGGCGGCGACCAGCGCCAGTTTGCCCGCATGCCGGCGGAGTCGAGTCGTCTTCAAGGTCAGACCTCCACGGTTGTTGTTCTTATCGTTCTCGCACGCTTTGGTACAGCAGGTGTGCATGTGACAGTCGTGATACAGAAACTGTGCCACATACTGGAAAGTTGTTGTATATCAGACTCTTAGTAGGTTTCGCGTGGTTGCGCAGGCACGCCGGTGTAGAGCCGAAGCGTGCCATTTCGCGACAGGGTGTTTCATCCTGAGACAGGGCCTGCTCTGCAGGCCATTCGCGGGGCAAGCCCGCTCCCACTTAAACGGCGCAGCGGCTGAGTTCGGCTCTATCCCTGTGGGAGCGGGCTTGCCCCGCGAAGAGGCCTGTATAGCCACTGTTCCACAACCGTCTCACACCGTCTCAATGTGCAACAGCGCACGCCCGCAATCACAACCTTGCATCCAGGCAAAACCCAATAACTACAGGGCTTTAACGCCATCTGCTCAGGTTGGCACGCCCATTGCGCCTGTGCCCGACACACCCAATGACAAGAGGCACCGCCCCATGCTTTCCGAACTGCCCATCCTGCCCGCCACCCGCGCCTTCCTCGAACGCAAACTGAAAATGCGCATCGGCGCCGACTGGCAGGACGCCGCCAGCGGTCGCACCCTGTCGTTCCGCAACCCGGCCACCGGCGAGGTGCTGGGCGAAGTACCCGCCGCCGACGCCGACGATGTCGACCGCGCCGTGCGGGCCGCGCGCCAGGCCTTCGACGACTCGCCCTGGAGCCGCCTGCGCCCGCGTGAGCGGCAGAACATGCTGTGGCGCCTCGCCGACCTGATGGAGCGTGACGCGCAACAGTTGGCGGAGCTTGAGTGCCTGAACAACGGCAAGAGCGCCGCAGTGGCCAAGGTCATGGACGTGCAACTGGCCATCGACTTCCTGCGCTACATGGCCGGCTGGGCCACCAAGATCGAGGGTAGCACCGTCGAAGCCTCGATGCCTTTGATGCCCAACGACCAGTTCCACGGCTTTGTCCGCCGCGAGGCGGTAGGCGTGGTGGGTGCCATCGTCGCCTGGAACTTCCCGCTGCTGCTGGCCTGCTGGAAGCTGGGACCAGCCTTGGCCACGGGCTGCACCGTGGTGCTCAAACCGGCCGACGAAACCCCTCTGACCGCACTGAAATTGGCCGAGCTGATCGAGGAAGCCGGCTACCCGGCAGGCGTGTTCAACGTGATCACCGGCACCGGCCTGAATGCCGGTGCAGCCCTGAGCCGCCACCCCGGCGTCGACAAGCTAACCTTCACCGGCTCTACCGAGGTCGGCAAGCTGATCGGCAAAGCGGCCATGGACAACATGACCCGCGTCACCCTGGAACTGGGCGGCAAGTCGCCGACCATCGTCATGCCCGATGCCAACCTGCAGGAAGCCGCTGCCGGCGCCGCTACGGCTATCTTCTTCAACCAGGGCCAAGTGTGCTGCGCAGGCTCCCGGCTGTATGTGCACCGCAAGCACTTCGACAACGTGATCGCCGACATCGCCGGTATCGCCAATGGCATGAAGCTGGGCAGCGGGCTGGACCCTTCGGTACAGATGGGCCCGTTGATCTCGGCCAAGCAGCAGGACCGGGTCACCGGCTACATCGAACTCGGTCGCGAGCTGGGCGCGACCATTGCCTGCGGCGGCGAAGGTTTCGGGCCGGGTTACTTCGTCAAGCCAACGGTGATCGTCGATGTCGACCAGCGTCATCGCCTGGTGCAGGAAGAAATCTTCGGGCCGGTGCTGGTGGCGATGCCCTTTGATGACCTCGACGAAGTGATTGGCATGGCCAACGACAACCCCTACGGGCTGGGGGCGAGTATCTGGTCGAACGACCTGGGGGCGGTGCACCGGATGATCCCGCGGATCAAGTCGGGCTCGGTGTGGGTCAACTGCCACAGCGCACTCGACCCGGCGCTGCCGTTTGGTGGTTACAAGATGTCAGGCGTCGGCCGCGAAATGG
This sequence comes from Pseudomonas kermanshahensis, assembly GCF_014269205.2. Lineage (NCBI taxonomy): Bacteria > Pseudomonadati > Pseudomonadota > Gammaproteobacteria > Pseudomonadales > Pseudomonadaceae > Pseudomonas > Pseudomonas kermanshahensis. The sequence goes on along the minus strand of NZ_JABWRY020000001.1, from coordinate 2,327,695 downwards.
GCGCGGCGGCCATTGAGCATTACACCGAGCTGAAGTCAGTGTTGATCAAGCTCTGATCTTTTCCTTTACCGGCCTCTTCGCAGCACAAGGCTGCGCCTACAAAAGCACGCGGTCCCTGTAGGAGCAGCCTTGTGCTGCGAAAAGGCCGGCACAGGCCGGCCCAAACACAACAACAAAAACATGGAGCACACCATGAAGCACACGCTCGCCTGCACGTTGGCACTTTTGTTCAGCACAACCCTCACCCAAGCCCACGAGCTCTACAACCAAAACGGCACCACCCTCAACGCCGACCTCGAAGCCCTGTTCGGCGTCTTCCACAGCGACGAAAGCTACAACCAGGCCGGCAACCGCCAACCCGGCAGCAGCAACTGGCGCGAGGGCTACGTCAAATACGGCCTAAGCGGCAGCCAGGCCCTGGCCGACAGCGGCGCACTGTATGGCGCCGTCAACCTGCTCAGCTCTGCCACCTGGGGTGATGGCGACGCTGCAGGCCTGACGCTCGGCGACGAACGCCGCACCGCCTTCGAAGACCTGTACCTGGGCTGGCGCTCAGCCAACCTGTTCCCGGCCCTGGGCGAAGATGGCATCGACCTCTCCGGTGGCCGTCAGGTGGTGACCCTGGGCGATGGTTTCCTGATCCAGGGCGACCCGGTCAACCTGGGCAAGGTCGACCTGGGCGCCAACTTCGACCGCGGCGGCGCCTATTACCTGGCCGCACGCAAAGCCTTCGACCGCACCGCCGTGCTGCGCCTGGGCGGCAAGCAAGGCTGGCGTGGCGACCTGATGTGGCTCAAATCCGACAACCATTACCAGGCCGACACGTCGATGGCAGTGACCAACATCGAGCATGTCGCCGACGCCGGCACAATCGGGCTCAGTTGGATCCGCGGCCTCGACGTCGATCAGCGCTACGCGCAGATCATGGGCCTGGAGCACCGCGACGGCATGGACACAGTCAGCCTGCGCGGGCGCGGTAACCTGGGGGTCAAGGACCTGGAACTGGCCGGCGAATACGTCACCCAAGACCGCACGGGCGGGCGCGAGAACGCTTGGTACCTGGAGGGCAACTGGACGTTTTCCGAACTGCCCTGGACGCCCACCGCCACCTACCGCTACAGCCGTTTCTCAGAAGACTTCGACCCGCTGTTCTATGGCCTGAGCCGCGGCTACGGCACCTGGTTTCAGGGCGAGGTGGCCGCCAACTATGCCGGGCCCTTCAACAAGAACAGCCAGGTGCACCACGTGGCACTCAAAGGCAAGCCGCGTGACAACCTGACGGTGGGGGCGCTGTACTTCGACTTCGACACACTCGACACCGACCAAGGCAACCTGGGTGGGCGCGAGCTGGACCTGTATGTGGAATGGATGGTCAACGACCACCTGCTGATCAGCCCGCTGGTGGGGTTCTACAAGCCGGAGCGCAGTGCGGCGAATGGTGGGACGCAGATGGGTAGCCGCGATACCGGGACCTATATGCAGTTGGTGGTCGGGACGTTCTTCTGACTGGGGATCTTGGGGCCGCTGTGCGGCCCCTGGATCTCAGGGCCTGCCCTGCTCCGCCAGCCACCGCCGCAGCATCATCTGATGCGCCTCTGAGTGGCTGCTCATGACCTCATCCAACGCCTGCCCAGCCAGCACCGCGCGCACCACCGGTGCCAACTCCACCCCCTGCAAGTGCCAAACCCCCAACGGCTGATCCGCCGTCACTACCACTTCGGCCTCATCCACAAAACCATCACGTAACACCGGCCTGCGCGCTACCTGCACTGACTGCCAATCGGCCGCCAAATGCAACGGCTGGGCATCGGGCCAACTCCGCCGACGCGCCCAGAACGGCAGCCCGGCGCGTGCCTGCTCCTGAGCATAAAAATCCCGCCCGATACGGGCAAAGCGCATGAACAACTGCTCAACCCGCTGTTGATGAAATTGGCGCGCCAGCGCTGCCCGCTCGGGCCGTCGCAACAGGGTATTGATCACCACAGGCGCCTGCAGCGCCGAGGACAGCGACTGGAAAATCCCATTCCCCGATAGTGGGTCAACCGCCATTGCAGCATCCCCCACCCGTATCCAGTCATCCCCCACGCATTCGCCGGCCAGTATCGCGGTACTGCTACGGGCATGTACCTGTGCAGGTTCCATCGCCTGCGCTCCGAACAGTTCGGCCACTGACGCCGAGTCACGGCGCCGTGTGGCGCAGTACTCAGGCAGGGCGGCCTTGGTCGGCACCCCTTGGGCATCGAGGGTAATCTGCCAATAACAGCGCCCATCGGCCAACCTGGCCATCCAGGCCCAGCCGTCATCCAGGCTTTCCACCGCCGAAGCCGGTGCGCCTGGGGCGTCATGCCAGACATTGAGCAAACTGATCGTCTCAGGTCCGCGCATGCGGTCAGCTGCCAACGGTGCCTGGCGCCCACGGGCCTCAACCAGAAATTCAGCCTGCAGCATCTGCCCGTCGTCCAGGCGCACTTGATGACCCTCGGCACGCGCCACCTCACGGATGCGCCCTTCGATCAGCGTCACCCCTGCCCGTGCAAGGTCAGCACGCAAGGCACGGTCGAAGCGTTGCCGGTCGAGCAGAAACTCCTGGTTCATCTGCAGGTGCTCGCCATTCCAGCGCACCTGACGTGTCGCTGGCATCGCCGCCTCGCTCAGGGCCCCACCTAGGCCCGCGTGGCGAAGACCTTCCAGCACCCGCTGCGAAACGCCTTCCACGGCAGCAAAGCGGCGCCAGTCGGACACCACCGTGACTGGGTAGCCCAGGCGGCGCAGGCCGATTGCCGTGGCGGCCCCCGCAGGCCCGGCACCCAGCACCACGATGTGCGGCTCACTCATCCTCGGCACCTCGCCGCTCAGGACCGCTGAATGCGGCATGGGCGCGCAGCCAGTCGAACACCTGCTGCCGCCCCATGCCGGGCCGCTCACGCAGTAACGCTGCAACGCGCCCGCTCAGCGCAGCGCAACCCAGGCTTGCCCCTGCCCGGCCACCGGCGCCGACATGGCCACCGAAGTCCGCCTGTGCAGTGCCCAGCCAGGACCACTGCCCCGGTGCGCAACGGGCATCGCCGGTCATGCGAATCACGCCCGGGTAACTGGCCGGGTACACCGCCCCACCCTGCGCCGGGCTGGAGGCGCACAGCAGCACGCCAGCCGCCTGGGCCTCGGCGCAGGCCTGGTGCATTATGGGCCGGTCCTGCAGCAGGCCTAGGCTGAGGTTGATCAGCGTCGCCCCCTCTTCCACCAGCCATAACAATGCGGCGGCCACCTGCAACGCACTGGTGCTCGCCTGCGCAGAAAACACCTGGGCCAGCAACAGCGGCACCGGGCCAGATTCACGCAGCAGGCCAGCGACTACGGCACTGCCGTGGCCTAGTTGGTCGGGCAACGCTTCGCCTTCTCGCAGCTGGCCTTCCTCAAGCCAGAAGCGTCGTGCGCCCAGCAAATCCAGTGCTTGAGCAGACGAGCAACCGCTGTCGATGACCCCGACACGCAACTCATTGCCCATGCTTGATGGCCTCCTGGAGCAACACCTTCAGTTGCCCATCATGCAGGTGCAAATGCAAGTCAGCATCGGCGAGGGTCGAGGCTCGGTGGCTGATCAGAATGCGCGTGCGCCCGGCAAACAGCTGGTCGATGGCCGCGATCACTTCGCGCTCGGTCGCTTCGTCTACCGCCGACGTGGCCTCGTCCAGCACCAGGATCGCAGGGGCCTGCAACACCGCGCGGGCAATGGCGATACGTTGCTTCTGACCGCCAGACAGCTGCTGGCCACGCTCGCCCAACAGCCCGTCCAGCCCCAACGGCAGGCTTTCGACCAGGCTGTCCAGGCGCGCCAGGCGCACCACCCGTTCAAGTTCCGCACGGCTGGCTTCGGGCACCCCGTAGGCAAGGTTCTGCGCCAGGGTGCCACGGAACAGCACGATGTCCTGGCTGACCACGGCAATGCGCCGACGCAGCGCCGCCAGGTCGAGTTCGCGCAGGTCGGTGCCATCCAACAGGATGCGCCCAGCGTCCGGGTCGTAGAACCGTTGCAGCAGATCGATCAAGGTCGACTTGCCGACGCCAGAGGCGCCGCTGATGGCGACCTTCAGGCCACCCGGTACGCAGATATTCACGTCGCTCAGCACCGCGCCTTGGCGCCCGTCATGGGCGAAGTGCAAGGCCTCCAGGCGCAATTCACCTGGCCCGTCTGGTATCGGCTGTGGCGTGTCCACCTGGCGCACGGCAACGGCTTCTTGCTTAAGCTCCATTACCCGGCCCAAGCTCACGGCCATGCGCTGCACCGCCACATACAAGCCCAACAGGCTTTGCACCGGCCCGACCGCCATGCCCATGTAGGTGGAAAACGCGATCAGCGCGCCCAGTTGCCAGGTACCTTGGATCACCCACCAGCCGCCGACCAAAAAAGCGCAGGCGCGGCACCAGGAGGTCAGCGTGCCGGGTATCGCCTGGGTAAAGAACTCGGTCACCTGCACCTTGAGCAACTGGCTCATGTAGCCCTGGCCCAACTGGTCCAGGCGCCCGGCTTCCCGAGCCTGCTGGCCAGCCGCCTGAATGAACTTCATGGCCGGCAGCGTCTCGACCAGAAACGACGAGACATCGGCCGAGCGCTCACGCAAGCTGCGCACCTCGCGCTCGACCTTGCGCCGCATCCAGCGCAACCACAGCACCTCGAGCGGGATCAGCAGCGCCAGCAACAGCGACAGCTGCCAAGACAACATCAGCATCAAGGCCACCGCACCTATCAAGCCGATCACGGCAGACACCGCTGAAAACAGCGAGTCCACGGCAAAGCGCTGGATTTCGGCGACGTCGCCATCCAGCCGCGAAAGGATATCGCCGATGCGCCGCCGCCCGTAAAAAGTGGGCGACAACTGTTGCAGGTGGCGGTAAAGGTCATCACGCAGCGCGAACAGAATGCGCCCGGACAATCGCGTATGCAGGTAGCGGTTGACCCCGGCCAGCACGGTGCCCAGCAGGCCCGCAGTGATCATGATCGCCGCCATGTGCCAGAGGGTCTGGTAGTCCTTGGCCAACAGGCCTTCGTCGATCAGTGTCTTGACCAGCCAGGGTTGCGCCAGGGCCAGCAGCGACGCGCCCAAGGACAAGCCCAGCAGCACACCGATGGCGCGTCGATGGGGGCGGACAAAACCATACAGCCAGGCCAACGCCTGACGCATGAGGACAGGGTCGCTGGTCTCCACCAGCCTTGCGAACAACCCCCCCATGTCAGCTACGCAACTGCTTGAGCTTGCGGTACAGCGTCGCCCGGCTGATACCCAGGGCCTCGGCGGCTGCCGAGACGTTGCCCTGGTGGCGGCCCAGGGCGCTGCGAATCAGCTCCAGTTCATTGTCCTTGAGGCTGCCGGACGGCGTCGTGCCGCTGGCCAGTTCATCGAGTAGGCAATCGGTGAGGTGATCGAGGGTCAGCACCTGCTCACCGTCCTCACGCATGGCCAACGCGGTGCGCACGACCATCTCCAGCTGGCGGATGTTGCCTGGCCAGTCGAAGCCTTCGAGCAAGGCGCTGAATGCCGGGTCCAGGCTCACGCCCTTGGCGCCGGACTTGTCCAGTAGCCCTTGGATGATCCCGGCCAAGTCGTCACGCTCGCGCAGGGCCGGCAGGCGCAGCGAGACGCCATTGACCCGGTAATAGAGGTCTTCGCGAAAATGCTGTTCAAGCACCAGGCGTTTGAGGTCGCGGTGGGTGGCGCAGATCAGCGCCACGTCGATGTCCTGCTCATCACCCGCGCCCAGCGGCGCCACGCGGCGCTCTTGCAGTACCCGCAACAGCCTGGCCTGCAGGGCCAGCGGCATGTCGCCGATCTCGTCGAGGAACAGCGTGCCGCCATGGGCCTGCATCAGCCGCCCGACCATGCCGCCACGGCGTGAGCCGGTGAACGCCCCTTCGCGGTAGCCAAACAGTTCGGATTCGATCAGCCCTTCGGGAATGGCCGCGCAATTGACCGCCACAAACGGCTTGTCGGCCCGCGGGCTGTCCTGGTGCAGGGCCCGGGCGACGACTTCCTTGCCGGTGCCGGTCTCACCCAGCAGCAGTACCGGCAAGCCATTGCCCAGGCCCTGGCGGGCCATACGCAGATTGCGCGCCAGGCGTGGGTCGCCACCGGCCAGTGCATCGAGCGCCGGTGACGTGTTGGCCAGCGCCGGCTTGCTCACCGCCACGCTGCTGTTCAACTGCCCGTGACGTGGCAGTTGCAACGCGCGGAAGAAGAACTCGCCCTTGGCCGTCTGCACACTGCTGACACCGCCCGGCCAAAGCCGGGCGATGAAGGCCGGCGAGCGCTCGCCGAGCAGGTCGCTGCTACGCCGGCCAATGAGGTCCTGGCGCGGCACCTGCAACAATTGGCAGGCACTGTCGTTGGCCGCCAGCACTTCGCCGTCCAGGCTCAGTGCCAATAGACCGTGCCAGGCACTGTTGAGGTACTGCGGGCGGCTATGGAAGGCCAGCACCAGTTGCTCGGGGTGGCACAGGCCGAACAGCCGGCCTTCGATGTTGCCGGCTGCCAGCATCAGCGTCGACAGGCTGTCCTGCGGTTGCGCCATCACGCCTTCGCGGGTGATGTCGAGCACACCGATCACCTCGCCCCGCGGGTCACGCAGCGGCACCGAGGTGCAAGAGAACGGGCTGAGGCGATCGAGGTAGTGTTCACCGCAGTTGATCAAGGTCGGCCGCCCTTCTACCACGGCCGTGCCGATGGCATTGGTGCCACGCAGGGATTCGCTCCAGCAACTGCCTGGGTGCAGGTCACGCAGGCCTTCGCGGCTGAGCACGTGGGTTTGGCCTTCGATGGCCAGCACGTTGGCCTGGGCATCACCGAGGATGATGATGCCCGCCTTGCCCTGGCGCGAGACCAGGTAATCCAGCTCGGGGGTGACGGCATCGACCAGCAAGCGGTTGCGCTCCAACAGCATGCGCAGGTCATGGCCTTGCTCCAGCCCCAGGCCAACCTGCTCGCCTTGCAGGCAGTCCAGGCCATGGCCCAGGCTGCGGCGCCAGGACGCGTCGATCTCGTCGCGCAGCATGCCCAGTGGCAGCTCGCCTTCGCTGGCCAGCTTGAGCCGGGCCTGGCGGGATTCGTGTAGCGGGTCTTGGGCGTTTGTTATTAGTTGTCGCGCCATTTTCTACTCCGGCTGCGCCCCGCACGGTAGAGGGGAACTGGCTTGGGAATTTTGCGCAGTGTGCGGGAGAAATGGCCTGGCGTCATCAGGCTGCTGTCGGGAGGGTTTGGTTGGGCGTCCTCGTGGAGGAAGGTCTTCGCTTTGTAGAGCAGGCTGCGTTTGTTCAACTTGGATTACGTGCTGGACCGAGCCGCGATGGGGTTTCAGGGGGCTCGCACTGTGTTTACAGACTGGGCAGTTGAATCTAATATTTTTTTTTGATATCTGGCCATACGTTTGAGGTATTGTTCAATCGATTCTTTAGCCGATTTATTATTAAGATAATGTCCAGACTCAACAAGCTTCTCCACACCCGACCAGCCATACATACTATGGATTGGACTTTCAATCTTATACTGAATAGCGCTCACCAAGTAAAAGCGGGGGAAGCCTTCTCCATAGGCTGCAGGTCCAGCCATGTAAGTATCTACCATATATTCCGCAATTTGGTATGCCGTCGCCTCCTCTGATTTCCTCAGCGCTTCCCAAAATTCTGGCCCTACGCTAAACGATGCATCCGCTTTTTCACGCACCTTCGATGAACCTGAAGATTTTTTATTACCGCGATCAATCGCCTTGTTTTGTAGGGGCGAACGCTTTCCCCCGTTTTGACTACGCCCGTTGACGTGCCCTTTTTCTCGCGCAGTAGTCACTCCCCTCATCATCGCACTCGGATCCCAGTAGTTGACGGGGTCTGCGCCGCAGTACATATAAGCATTCAAACCACCTTCAGCGAACGGACTCAAGATGTCAGGCGAGAAAAAACGCATCAATACGGGGCTATAAGCCCGCCTGCCACGCCCTAGTAAATCGCACCCAGAAGCACCATCACGGTGCTCACCATTGAAACCAATCAACGACGCTTTCGATGTCAGATCTTCGAACCCATACGTGCTGTAGGAGTGCGTCACTGTTCCTTTCAGTACAGAGTTTTTCCCATCCACCGCCAGCAATAACGCACCCATCGGCATCTCCTTTCTATCTCATTCGCTCAACACTCAGTCTCAGCGCGCAGCCTGCTACTCGCCTGCGCTTCAGCGAGTTGCAGCGTCAGTTGCTTACGCTGTAATAATAGTTGCGCATGGCCCCTTCTCGAATAAGCCTGAGTGCTTTAGATAATTGAATTACTACTCCCTGGCACGTTACGTCAGGCCAAATCCTCCGACTACTGGCAAAAATGTCAGGTGACAAAATTCAAATTCGCGAGAGGGCTTAGGCCGCAAAACGCCTTTGCCTAATGTTTACCGAAACTGGGACTGACACAAATAATTGCCAACACTGGTCCCCTCCCTAACCCCTCCACCTGCAATGACCTCTGATTCAAGCTGGGACCTGTGTGGCTTGCCAGCGATCACCGGCAAAGCCGGTGCCATGAACCGCGTCGCCTGCATCGCCGGCAAGCCCCACAGGGTCAGCAAATCGCTTGCGATACTAGCTCTGTGTGCGAGAGCGCAGCCCAAAGGGCTAGCTGATATCCCACAGGGATAGCCTGATTTCAAGAGCGACGCAGCACCTGTGGGAGCGGGTTTACCCGCGAAGAGGCCCTCAGGGTCGATCACGGCTGCTGATTCTGACTCAGGTACTTGTCCACCGTGGCCTTGCCATCCCCACCATCCCCCGCCACCTGCCACAACCGCCGCTCGATCCCCTGCGCCAGCAAATGCCCCACCGCCGCCTCGATCGCCGACAGCACGCACAGCTGCGCCGGCTCATTGGTGGTATACCCCACCTCCGCCTCCAGCAACTTCTTGAACTCGATGAACTTGAACACCCCAGCACTGCGCCCAACCGAGTAGATGGTCTTGCTGGTCATGACGTTGGCCAGCACCTGCCCGGTGCGCACATCGACTGCGCGCAGGTTCACGGTCACCTGGTCGACGCGGTATTCGCGGGAGATGTCTATGCCTAAGTAACGCGCCCCTTCCCCGCCACTGCGCACGTTGGTGTCATAGGCGATGATGCCGCCTTCGAGCATCAGGTTGGCGGCCTGCAACGGCGGCAGTTCGCCCATGATGTTCTCTGCCACATCCGGCTTCTTCTGCGAGGCGCGGATGATCTTGCGTTCGGTCAACAGGTTCTGCAGGCCTTCACGCTCCAGCACCACGAACCAGCCACTGGCGCTCAGGGCGTCCATCAGCATGCTCGCCGCGCCTTGGGTGACGCTGGTCGAGAACGAACTGGCCGGGGTGGGTTTGTACTGCCCGGTCTGGTCGCGGAAGCCATACACCACCGCCATCAGCCGGCCTTTAGGGCGTGGCATGTTGATCAGGTCGTAATAGGTCGAGGCGCGCGGGGTCAGGGTCGGGGTTTCCGAGTCCTGTTCGGCGGACATGGGTTCGCGCAGGCTGCAACCACTTTGCAGGCCAAGGGCGGTGAGGATCAGCAGCGTGCTCAGCAGACGTTTCATGGTGTTCTCTCCCCAACATAAATGCCTTTCCCTCTCAGGGGTTCAGGCCGCTGACCTCAATGATCGAAATTTCTCCTGTGGCGCGGTCGGTGACCTTGATGCTCAGCGCCCCTGAATCGTCGATAACGTCGATCAGGAAGGCATCGGTGGCCATGCTTCCGGTGCTGCCATTGCTGATGTTGTCCAGCAGCTGCGACAACATCCGCGACTCCAGCTGATTGCTGAAGCGCTCCAGGGCCGAGGTGCCCGAGAAGGCAGACGCGCGGTCCTTGAGGTCGGGGTCGTCGTAATCGTTCTGCGCCTGGGCGTTGTTCAGCAACCAGGTGCCGTTGAGCGGGTTGCCGCCGAAGGCCGGGTTGACCGGGGTGTACACCAGCTCGGTGGCCTGGGCAGCACAGGCGCTGGCCAGCAGGCAGGCGGCGATGCAACGGGGAATGCGGGTTTTCATAGCTCGTCCCTCTCCAGATCGGTGGTGTCCTGCAGCAGGCGTTGCAACTTGCGTTGGATGATCTGCTGCTTGACCAGGTCGGCGGCCGCGACGGCCTCTTCTTTGAGTTCCGTGGTGTTGGGTGGCAGGAAGCGGCGGTACATCACGTCGCGCTCGAACTCCACGGTGATCAGGCTGCCCCAGCGGGCATCCGGGCGTTCGCGCACCACCAGGTTGAAGTCCAGGCGGCTGGTGGCACGCAGGCGGTCGGCGAAGTAGTAGTAAAAATCGTGGCCGATGTGCGAGATGGTGTTGTCGACGATAAAACCCATCATCTCGTCTTCTTCAGCCGCCTTCACCGCGCTGCTCAGCGAGCTCGCCAGCAACAGGCTCAGGCACAGCGCAGCCAGGCGGTTCATGGCGCGTCTCCCGGGCCGGCATGGGGCTGGGCACCGTTGGGGCTGTCGGCGAACGCCTGCTCGGCGACGAACTGCCAGTCGCTGTAGTGCTCCAGCCCTTCGAAACCCGACCACTCGGCGGCAAAGCCACTGCGTTTGAACGGGGTGGCGTCCGAGCGGCTGTGCACGCCGGTGATGCGGCCGTCGATCGAGCGCAGCAGGCCCCAGTCGTCGCTGTTGGTGATCGGGTCCGGGTAGAGCCTGCGGATGTGCCGCTTGGCCTCGGGGAAGCGGTTGTCCTGCAACAGGTCGGCCAGGTCCTGGGGGTACTGGGCCAGCCCCGGCGATGCCCGGTAGTAGCTGCGCAGGGCTTGGGCGTACTGGCTGCCGACCCACAGCAACTGGCGCTCGTGGTCGCGCTGGGCGGCACTCGACCAGACCGTCCCGGTGGCGGCCAGGGCCACGCTGCTGACCGCGATCAGCAGCAGCACGCCCAGGTAGGTGAAGCCGGCACAGGCTTTACCATTCAGCATAGAGGCTGCCATCACGCGCCCTCCCTGTAGCGCCGCTTTTGATGTCGGCCACGCCACCGGCCACACCTTCAGGCGGTGGCACCAGTTGCCAGGCATCGCTGCGTTCGGTGATTGGGTCCACCGGGGTGTTGCGCAGGTAGCGCAGCTCGACCAGTTGCTCCAGCGAATCGGGGTAGTGCCCGGTGTCGCCATAGAAGTGGTCCAACGACTCGCGCAGCACCGCCAGGCTCTGGCGCAGGGTGGCCTCGCGGGAGCTTTCCAGGCTGTTGAAGTAGCGCGGCATGGCGATGGTCATCAGCGTGGCGATAATCGCCATCACCACCAGCAGTTCGATCAGGGTGAAGCCTCGGCTGCGTTTCATGGCCGTCACCATTGCCCGTAGGGAATATTGTTGAGGCCTTTGCCACGGGCCTTGGAATACACGTCGAAGACGTCTTCGCCTTCCCGTGGGCTGTCGGGGCTGCTGTCGTAGGCACGCAGGCCCCAGGCCCCCTCATCGTCCTCCTTGGCCGCCAGCAGCGGGTCGTGGGGGATGCGCCGCAGGAAGTAGAACTTGGCACCCTTGGCACTGCGCACATCACGCACCCCGTCGACCAACACCTGCAGGTTGGGCGGGTAGCCGCTGGCATCCAGGCGTTTTTCGATGTAGCCGGCGTCAAAGGCGCGCTTGTAGGCATCGATTGCATCACGGATCTGATACAGCGCCTCGCGCAGTTGCTGCTCCTTGCCCCGGCGCACCACGGTTTCGGTCAGCGGCGCGGCCATGCTGGCGAGCAGCCCGAGCAGTGCCAGGGTCAGCACCACCTCGATCAGGCTGAAGCCTTGCATGCGGCGTTTCATGGGCGTGGGCTCCCGTTGGCAGGCACCACGGCCATCTGGCTTTCCACTACCGGCGTGTCACCGGACGGCGTATTGCCCGGTACATCGGTTGGCGGCAGCGGCGCCATCTGGCGGACTTGCAGGCTCGACTCGGTGCCGGTGGCAAACTCCATGTCCGACGGGCTCTGGTACGGCAGGTTGCGCACGATGCGCGGGGTAATCGCCAGCACAAGTTCGGACTTGCTCATGTCGTCCTTGTTGCTGCCGAACAGCCGGCCCAGGCCGGGGATGTCGCCCAGGCCGGGGATCTTGTTGCCGCTGGCGTTGTGGTCGTTACGCACCAGCCCGGCCAGTACCTGGGTTTCGCCGTCGTGCAGGCGCAGGCTGGTCTGGGCGTTGCGGGTATCGACCTGAACCGGAATGGTGCCCTGGCGCGTGGCTTCCAGTGGGGTGGCGTTGCTGACCTCCAGTGCAATCTTGATCGCCACTTCGTTGTTCAGGTGCACGGTAGGCTGCACTTCAAGCTTCAGGCCCACGTCCAGGTAGGTGACGCTTTCGGTGATCACTGGGCCCTGGGTCGACGGCACCGAGGTGGCGCTGATGATCGGCACCCGCTGGCCGATGTGGATGCGTGCCTGCTCACGGTTGCTGACGCGGATCACCGGGCTTGCCAGGGTGTTGATGTCCTTGTCCTGGGCGTTGATCTTGGCCTGTGGGGCCGGCGAGATACTGATGCGGCTGGAGTCGATGCCGCGCAACTGGTCCAGCACGCTGACCGGTTTGCCGTCGGAGGTCAGCACGCCGAAGGTGTTGGGCCATTGCAGGCCGAGGTCGAGGATGCGCGAGGTGGCCACCTCCATAACCTCCACTTCCAGCACCACTTCGGGGTTGGACTGGTCCTGGGACTGCAGCAGTTTCTCGGCCATGCGCACCGCGTCGGGGCTATCGCGCATGGTCAAGGTGTTGAGGCGCTCGTCGACAAACACGTCGCGGGTCTTGAGCATGGTCTTGACCATGTTCAGCGCCGTGTTGGCGTCGATGCTGGTCAGGTAGAAGGTGCGCATGACCAGTTCCTGGTAGTCCTTGGCCTTTTGCGGCGAGTCGGGGTAGATCATCAGGGTGTTGTCGTTGACGATCTTCTGGCGCAACTGGTTCTGCTCCAGCAGCAGGGCCACGGCGTCCTCGATGCGGACGTCGCGGACGAAGATGGTGGCCTTCATGTCTGGGCGCAGGTCTTTGTCGAAGATGAAGTTGATGCCGGCAACCTGGGACAGCACTTCGAAGATGGTCTTCAGGTTGGCATCACGAAACTCTAGGGTGACCGGGCGCTCCAGCTTGCTGCGCAGCTGCGGGAAGGGCTGCGCGGTGCGTGCCTGGACGTTCTCGATGTCGCTGCGCAGGGTCATGCCCTTCTGGTTCTGCGGGTCCAGGCGCAGCACTTCGCGCATGTAGCGCTCGGCACCGAACAGGTCGCCCTGGCGCAGGGCCGCCTGGCCGAGGGCGACGCGTTCGTCGAGGGTGCGGATCAGCTCCAGTTGACGGATGCCTTCCTGGGCACGGCGGTTGTTGGGCTCGATGCTCAGCACCCGGCCGTAGCCCATGCGCGCACCGGCAAAGTCGTGGCGGATACGGTCGCTGTCGGCCTGGCTCAGCAGTGCCTCGACCGCCGCCTGGCGGCCATGGGCCAGGGCGATGTTCAGTTCGGTGTCGCGCGGGTCTTCACGCAGGGCCTCTTCCAGGCGCGCGATGCCGGCTTCGTACTGCCCCTCCTTCATCAGTTCTGCGCTGTCTTCGCGTACCGCACTGGAGCCGCAGCCGGCGATGGCCACGCACAGCGCCAACAGCAGGAACGGAGCAGGCTTGCACAGCTTCGATGACTTCATGGTGCGCTCCCGACAGACAAGGTCTGCGACTGATGCAAAGGCAGGTAGACCAGGCTCAGCTCGTTGGCCGAGACCCGGTCGAGGCGGTAGGTGTCTTCGATGACGTCGCCCTGGCGCACGACGTAGAGTTTTTCGCCGCTCTGCAGAAACACCTGCAGGTCGTCGCGATCGCCCAGGCGGCCGACGAACTGGAAGGGCAACGCCGGTGCCGTGGGTGCGGCAACCACCACGGGTGTGGCGATGATCGGTTGTTCGGTGACGGTGGCCAGGGCCTTGGGTTTGGTCCAGCGCTGGCTCGGGAACAGGTCGGTGGAGGCCTGTTCTGGCCTATTCGCGGGCAAGCCCGCTCCCACCGGTTCCATGGGCACCCCCGAACCTGTGGGAGCCGGCTTGCCGGCGATTGGGGCGTCCTCGACTTGCTGGCCAAACCAATGCCCAGGCGCCCACGCCAGCGCGGCAGAAAGCCCAAGAAACCCGAGCCAGACCAACCCACGTTGAGTATTCATCACGACCTCGACAGGTAGAGGGTCATGCGCAGGCGGGCGTTGAGCTCGCTGTCGCCGATGCGTTTGCGTTGCAGCTCAAGGTCTTCCAGCACCAAGGTCGGCAGCTGGCCAAGCAGGCCCTTGAGGAAGCCGCGGATCTGCGGGTAACTGCCGCGGACCGGCAGCACGATCTGGTAGCGCGCCAACTGGGTTTTCGGGTCGATGCCCAGGGCGTACTCGCCGCGTGCCAGGCTGATGCGCTCGGCACTGGCCAGGTGATACAGGCGCTCGATCAGTTCGCTGGCCTGCGGCTGACCGGGCAGTTGTTGACGCAGGGTGTCGAGGGCCTGCTGCTCGGGCTTGACCGCGATTTTCAGCTCGCCGCGTTGCACCCTTCCCACTTGCACACTGGCGTCTGCCTCGCTGGCCCGCAGTTCGCGCACGCTTTGCCATTGCGGCAATACACCGGCCACCGCCACGCCGACCACCAGCAGGCCAACGGCAACGGCGGCCAGGCCCACCGGGCCGATCCGGCGCAGGTGCTCCTGAATGATCAGGCTGCTAAGCGGTTCAGGGGCGCGCATGGCCGGTCTCCCAGGTGGCAGTGAGGGTGAAACGCACCGGGTGCTCCGGCTGGCTCACCATCACCTCGTGATTGAGCAACGAAACATCGCTGAGCTCGGCACTGGCCTCCAGGCGCTGGTGGTACTGCAGCATCGCCTCCAGGTTGCGCGCCTCGGCGGCAATTCGGACCTGGCCCTTGCGAGCGTCCGGGGTCAGGCCAAGCAGCGCCACATCGTCCTGCGGCAGTGCTTCGAGCATGGCGAACAGTTGCTGCCAGGGCCGTTGCAGCTGCTGCGAGACATTGCGCATCTGCGCCAGGCGCTCGGCCTGCTCGCGGCTGGCTGCACTGCTTTGCGGCGCCGCGGTGGCTGGGCGCCGGCCCAGTTGCAGCTCCAGGCTGTGCAGGCGGCCTTCGAGGTCGACTTGCTCGCCCTGCAGGTGGTGTTGCAGCAGCACCAGTGCGGCCACCCCTGCACAGCCCAGGGCCAGCAGCGACCAAGCCAAGGCGCCATTGCGGCGGGGCTGGAATTCCAGGTCGAGGCGGCGCATGTCAGGCCACCGCCCGCCACATGGCGCACAGGGGGTCGGCTTCGCTGGCCGGCTGGCACAGCTGCACCGCTGCCAGTTGCGGCACGTCGCCGCGGCCGGGCGCATGCAGGTAGACCCGTGGCAGATGCTCGCCGTACAGCTCGCAGGTACGCTCGATCAACGCTTGCAGGGCCTGGTCGGTATCGGCACAGCCTTGCGCCAGCACCTGCTGCCAGGCACCGCCAGCAGCCAGCAACAGCACGCTGCGGCGCGGCTCGGCGAGGACGAACAGGAAGTCGCCTTGTGCCAGCTGCGCCGAACAACGGTTGTAGGCCGCCATCAGGTACGGCTGCACCGAGCGCAGGCTCAGGCGGCTTTCCCGGCCCAGCGCCTGCAGCCGTTGCAGCAAGGCCTCGGGCAACGCCGTGGCAATGCGTGCGGCACCTGCCGGCTCCGGCGAGAGGACGATGCGCCAGTCACCCAGCGACTGGCCGAAGAGGTTTTCGAAGCAGGCCCGCGCATAAGCATCCAGCTCGCGTGGATGGCCAATGGCATCGCTCCACGGTACCAGGCAGAAGCGGCTGTAGCGGGCCGACAGCAACACCCGCAATTGGGCGCCGTGTACGGCGTGCTCGGCCAGCAGTGCGCCCAGCGCTTCGACAGCAGCTTCCCAGGCCGGTTGGGCGGCGTCGCAGCTGAACTCGCGGCTGCCCAGCCACTGGTGCTGATTGCCTTTCCAGCAACCCAGGCCAACACCCTCGGCGCCGAGCACGGCACAGTATTTATGAGCAGCACGATCACGCAATGAATGTGACACGGTTGATCTCCTCAAGGGTGGTGCGGCCGTCACGGACCAGGTCCAGGGCCGAGGCCCGCAGCAAGCGCAGGCCGCGCTGGCAGGCGAGTGTCTTGATCTGCGACAGGGGGCGGCGTTCGACGATCATCTGCCGCAGGTCATCGTCCAGGTGCAGCAGCTCGGCGATGGCGCTGCGGCCGCGATACCCGCTGCCGCGGCACTGGCCACAACCCTGGGCGCGGACGAACGTCCAGCCGGCCACGGCGGCGCGTGTCAGGCCCGAGGCCAGCAGGGTTTCATCGTCCACTTCGCAGGCGCTGGCGCAGTGCGGGCAGGCCAGGCGAATCAGGCGCTGAGCCAGGATGGCGTTGAGCGCCGAGACGAAGCTGTAGGGGTCGACCTGCATCTGGCTGAAGCGGCCGATCACATCGAAGACGTTGTTGGCGTGGATGGTGGTGAACACCAGGTGCCCGGTCAGGGCCGACTGCACGGCGATCTGTGCAGTGTCTGGGTCGCGGATCTCGCCGACCAGGATCTTGTCCGGGTCGTGGCGCAGGATCGAGCGCAGGCCGCGGGCAAAGGTCAGGCCCTTCTTCTCGTTGACCGGGATCTGCAACACGCCGGGCAGTTGATATTCGACCGGGTCTTCGATGGTGATGATCTTGTCAACGCCGTGGTTGATCTCGCTGATCATGGCGTACAGGGTGGTGGTCTTGCCGCTGCCGGTGGGGCCGGTGACCAGGACCATGCCATAGGGTTCGGCGGCCAGCCGGCGCAAGGCACGCAGGGTTTCGTCGGCAAAGCCCAGGGCCTGCAACTGCACGCCGCTTACCTTGTCGGACAGGTCCTGTTTGTCGAGCACCCGCAGCACGGCGTCTTCGCCAAAGATGCTGGGCATGATCGAGACCCGGAAGTCGATCTGCCGCTCACCCACGGCGACCTTGAAACGACCGTCCTGGGGCACGCGTTTCTCGCCGATGTCGAGCTCGGCCATGACCTTGATGCGCGAGATCACCTGGTCGGCGAAGGCGCTGCCGCTGGCCTTGCCGGCACCGTTGAGCACACCGTCGATACGGTACTTGATGGTCAGGCCCTGGCCGGTCATGCCCAGGTGAATGTCGCTGGCGTGCAGTTTGAGGGCGTCGTAGAGGGTCGAGTTGACCAGCTTGACCACGCGGCTCTGGTCTTCGCTGATGCTGGTCAGCGACAGGCGTTGCAGCGGGTCGCTTTCGCTGCTGGCTTCACTGTCGTGGTCAAGCGCATCGACCGCGTGGAAGCTTTCTTCATGGCGGGCCAGGAACGTCGCCAGCTCGGCGGCGTGCGCCAGGTACAGCGGCGCGCCTTGCAGCACATCGTCGATCCAGGCCAGGCGCGCAGGGTCGAAGGGGTCGGCGAACACACCCATCAGTTCGCCGCCCTGCTCGATCAGCACGAACTCGCGTTTCAGGCACTGGGCCAGGCTGACCTTGTCGAAGCGAGGGGTGCTGGCCAGCAGCGCCTGGCTGTGCAGCACGGGGTAATGCAGGGTGATGCCGAGGCGGCGGGTGAAGGTGTCCGGGGTGTCGTTGGCCAGGCGCTCCAGGCAATTGAGCAGGCGTTCGTCACTGGCTTGCAAACGGGCCTGGGCCAGCAGCTCGCGTGTAAAACCGGCAATCTCGAGTACTTCGGGCATGGCCTGCGACTCCGCTCAGGGGGCGCGTCGCAGGCTGGCTCAGCCAGGGCAGCGGGCGCCGCTATTCCCCTGTGAGCAGTTGTTCGTCATCCGGACCTGGGGGCTTGGCGCCATTACGGCGGCGGTCAGCCAGTACCCAGCTACCATCGTACAACTGCAGGGGGAACGATTCGTTCCTGGTCTGGCGTCGTTCGACGAACCCTTCTGCCGGGTTGTCCGTGGCCCTGCGCCGGCGCTCGATGCCCATCAGGTCGAGGATCGCGCGCGCCAGTTCCGCTAACGGGAACGGTTTGAACAGGACATGGGTCACGCCAAGTTCGGCGGCTCGCTCACGGACCTCGGCGGTCGGGTGGGCGGTGATCAGCACGAAGTGGCACTGCCTGTTCTTGCGCACGGCCTCCAGTACCTGAAAACCCTCCATATCGGGCAAGCGGTAATCCAGCACAATCACTTGCGGTGCCAGGCGTTCAGCCTGCTCGATACCACTGGCACCGTCGTGGGCAACATGAACTTCCAGGCCTTGCGCCTGCAAATACGCCTGCAGGTTCTGCGCAAGAGTCTGTTCGTCATCGACTACCAATACTCTGTTCACCAAGGTCGACTCCCCAAAACTGCCCGGTTTCCCGGTCTGCGAAGTGCGGCCTTGATAAGGCTTGAGCAGGCTTCGTGCCAGGCGTGAATAGTCATGCTGCACCACTGTAAGTCGTTGATCTGGCAAGGGTGCCCGAAATCACCCCTGGCGCGGCGAGCAGGCGAGCTCGCCCGGTTCCCCACATCCGGGGAACCTGATGGCACTTTGCCAAGTCGTTATTCCCCAGCTTTGGGGAAACGCCATCGGGGCCTTCAGTCGGCGATTTCCACTTTAGCGGATTCGCGCAAACGTTGGCGCACAGCTTGCCGCGCTTGCGCCTGCAATTGCCCGATGAGCGAGGTCCTGGCCAAGACCAGACCCTGTTCACGTATGACAGAAGGGTTATCACTTTGGTTCTGCGCTCCTTGCAGTCTTTGTCGATTGGCCATGTAGAAGGCCTCCACCTCGGCCTGGCTGGGCGCGTCGACCGCGCTGAGCTGGGCATACACCCGCTGGGCAGCCAGCTCGCGGCGGGTGTAATCAGCGTACTCTGCCCTATCGAAGCCTGCCTGCGCCAGACGCCGTTCAAACACTGTCGGGCTGCCAAACGCCGCCTCCACTTCACCAACCTGGGCAGACACCTGTTCATCACTGATGCCGATGCCCTGGCGTTGGGCCTCCTGCCACAGCAGCTCCTTGTCGATCAGCTCGTCCAAGGCCTGGTCGCGCAGGCGCTTGTACAGGGTCGGGTTGCGGATGCTGGCCACCGCGCGGCCCTGGGCTTCGAGGTATTCCGTGAAGTAGCGCTCAAGGCGCATCACATCGATCTCCACACCGTTTACCCGCGCGGCCGGCACATCGGCCCAACTCGCCTTGGCGACCAGCAGCAACAGGCACAGCAACAGGGTACGCATGGCAACCTCCGCTCAAGGGGTGTCCGGCACTGGCCGGTACGGGGTGACCGAGGTGAAGCGCGGCCCGGGCAAGGCCACCGCCACCACGTGGGCACTGGCCATGCCCTGCCGGCGACCGGGGCCAAAGCCCAGGGCTGGCGTGAGGCCGGTAGTGACGTCGTGCAGGCCCTCCAGGGCCGTGATCAGTTGCTCGCGGCTGGCATCTCGGCCGATCTGTTTAAGGGCCTCTGTCAGCAAGCGCAGGGCGCACAGGGTGTTGACCTGCAAGGACGCCTGACGCGGGTCCAGGCCCTGGCGTTGTTGCAGCCCGGCGAGGGTCGCCAGGCCTTGCTCGGTCCAGTCTTCGGGCACGAATGGGTAGGCAAGGTAGACGCGCTGCGACCACTGCGCAGGTAAGTTCGCCACGGCCCCGACCACCTGGCTGGACGCTGCAAACAGGTATGGCTGGCGGCCTGCCGCCTGCAACGCGGCAGCCAACTCGGCAAAGGCCTGGGCGCGGCCAACGAAGACGATGCCCTGGCCGTCCACCGCCTGGCCATCGAAGGGCTGCAGGGCGCCGGGGGCCCAGCCTTGCTGCACAAGCTGTTCACGCACCTGCTCGGCCAGCGGCGCTTGCTCGTCACCGGCATACACCACACGCAAGCCATCTGGGGCGAGGCCCAAGGCGTCACGGGCGTGGCCGGCCAGGCTCAGCAGTTGCGCAGGCAAGCCCGGCAGCGGGTCGAAGATCTGCGCACTGCCGCCACTGCGCGGGGTGCTGCCGATCAGCGGCACGTTCTGCTGCGCCAGGACGGTGGTCAGTCGCTGATCGAGCATAGGTGCCAGCGGGGTAATCAGGCTGAACACCTGCTCCTTGTCCAGCAATTGGCGAAGGGCCTGCTCGGCGCTGTCGGCGTCGCTGCCCGGGTCGAGCACCACCAGTTCCAGGCGCCGCCCGTGCACACCGCCTTGCTGGTTGAGTTGCGCCAGGCCGTCTTCCAGTACTGCGCGCACCACGTGCCCTGCTTCGGCCAGCGGCCCGGAGCCCGGCAGCAAGGTGCCCAGGCGCAGCACGCCCTCCTTCACGCCCGGATCGCGCTCATCGGCCAGGCGTTTGAGGTAGGCGGTGAGGTTGCGCTGGTCGGCCAGGGTCAAATCGAAACGCGGCATGGCGGCGTCCAGGCGATTGCCGGCAGGGTCCACCCCCTGCTGGATCGCCCTGGCCAGGCTGGCGTCGGTATAAGGCGGGTAACTGCGGCCATTGGCCTGCCGCTCGCCCTGGCCCAGGGCCAGGCGTTGCCAGTCGAGGCTCGGCGGGCGTACACCGCCTTCGGCGCGGCCGCGACCGTCGGTGCCGTGGCAGCTTGCACAGGGTAAGACGCTGGCAGGAACGCTCATGTCGCTGGAGCCGACGCGTGCCAGCAATTGTGCGTCGCTGCTCGACTGGCCTTCGCGGTACAGACGCTTGCCGGCCTGTTCGTGTTCGGTGAGGTCGAGGGCAAAGGTTGAGCCGCACAGAGTGAGCCCTAGCACGCATACCAGGCTTTTGTAGGAGCGGCCTTGCGTCGCGAAAGGGCTGCGCAGCAGCCCCAACAGTCTCTGCATCGACACCAAAATCTGGGGCCGCTGCGCAGCCCTTTCGCGACGCAAGGCCGCTCCTACAAGGGCATTGGCCAGCGCAAGGTTCATGATGTCACCGCCCTGCCAGCGGCTGGGCCAGCAGCTGCATGCGCTGCGCGATCGCCATCGGTGGCGCATCGGGGCGGATCTTGCTCCAGCGCTTGCCTGCCACGTCACCGGCAATCAGCTGCGTGGAATGCTGTTCGGGGCTGGGCAGGAACTGGCCGATGCGGCCCAGGACCAGGTCGACACTGGCCTTGTCGCCAGTCAGGAACAGCCAGTTGGGGCCGTCCACGCCCTGCTTCTCGGCAAAGGCCTTGAGCGCCGCCGGGGTGTCGTTGAGCGGGTCGCTGCTGATCGAGACGAACGTCACCTGCCCGGCCAACGCCGGCCCCATGGCCTCGCGTACCTCTCGCAGCTTGCGGGTGATCAACGGGCAGGCGTCGGTGCAGTGGGTGAAGATGACGTTAAGCATCACCACCTTGTCCTTGAGCACATCGCTGTAGAAGCGCAGGTCGCGGCCATTCTGGTCCTTGAGCACGGTGTCAGTGAACCAGGTCTGGGCATCGCGGGTGCCGCCGCCGCTGGTCATCGCCTGGGGCGCTGCCTGTGGCTCGGGCGCCTGCTGGGCATGGCCTTCATGGGCCAATGCGACCGAGGCAAGAATCCACAGGCAACCGCCCAGTACCAGCCAGTCGAGACCGCGCATGCCGGCGCGGCGTGAGATCAGATGGCTCATGGTTGCACCTCGTTATGGTCACCGGTGTGGTCGGCATGGTGTTCGGCGATGGCCGTGCTCTTGGCATGCACCCGGCGTGCGCTGAGGCGGTTGATTTCCGCGACCAGTACCGCCGGGTCGGTGAAGCCGTAGTAGCGGGTCCAGTGGCCGCTGCGGCCATCGCCCACCAGAATCAGCGGCGGGTGCTGGCTGAGGTCGGCACTGAAGCTGCCCAGGCCTTTGAGGGTTTCGGTGATGGCGTACGACGTACCGGTCAGCCAGCTCCAGCCCGGTCCTGTCTGGAAGGCCTTGGCGTAGCCTTGCAAGCGCTTGGAATCGTCTCGCTGGGGGTCGACGCTGATCGACACCAGATGGATTTCTTCACCCACACGGCCACCCAACTGCTGCTGGACCTTGCCCATGATCGACGACACCACTGGGCACACCGTGGTGCAACTGGTGTAGATGAAGCCCATCACCACCAGGTGATCGCCGACCAGGTCCTTCTCCAGGCGCACGGGCATGCCGTCCTGATCCAGCAGCGAGACATCGGCAAAGCGCACACTGGCTTTCTCCTGTCGCGCGGCGGGCGGTTGCTCGGCATGGCCGCTGTGGTCATGCCCGGCATGGGCCAGGGCCAGGTTGCTGGACAACAACAGGGGCAGCGCCAGGCTCAGGCCCAGCCGTGTGAAAGCATGCTTGGCGTTCATCGCACACTCCTGGTTTGCATCTGGGAAGCGTCCCCTTGGGACGCCGTGGAGGCCGAGGCCGGCAGGACGCGCAGGCTGGTGTAATTCTCTTCGGCAAACTTGCGGCCCAGCGACGGTGACTGCACATGCAGGTACCAGGCGCCGGCTTCGGGCAGGGTCAAGGCCGCTTGGTAGACACCCTCGCCCACTTCTTCCAGGCGCAGGTTGCGCGGCATCGACGACGGCGCCAGGAAGTAGCGCAGGCTCAGGTCGTTCAGGCCCAGGCGCGGTTCACCGTCGTCGCCGACGATGCGCACCCGTGCGGTGAAGGCGCTGTGCTGCGGCAAAGGCTGCTCTAGGCCAAGGAACTCGGCATGCGCGCCCTTGTGCTTGCGGGCATTCGGCGCCTCGCCCACATCGGTGCTGAAGCAGTGGATGATTTGCGGCTGGTTGAGCAGGAAGGCCACGTCGAACTTGCCGGCCGCCGGCAGCTTCACCGTCGAGCCATACACCCCTGGGGCCACCTCGCGCAGGCTGCGGTCGACGACGATGGCGGCGCGGGCCTGGTGGCCGCGGTTGTTGTAGCCCGACATCGGCGCGTTCATGCCCTCGGCGTAGAAGTAGGTGGTGTTGTCTACCGGGTTGACCACGAACACCGAGTTGTCGTCACGCGACACCGATAACCCTTGTGCCAGCGGCAGATCACCGGCTTGGCGCGGCGCGGCAGGGCCGGCGTCGAAGCCCTGGACGATCGGCGAACGCCCTTCCCCAAGGCTGCTCAGGTTGATCATGCTGACCTTGGGCGAGGCCAGGCCGCGGACGTAGGCATAGCCCTTGGTAAAGGTCAGTTGGTAGGGTTCGGCCGCCACCGGGATGCGGTGGATGAGCGTGTCGGTACTGGCATCGATCACCAAGGCTTGGTTCTCCAGGGTGTTGAGCACGATGCCGTAGCGCCCGTCGCTGCTAAAACGCATCGGGCCCAGGCCCTGTTCCGCCGTGACGGTGTGGCGCAGTTGATGGCTGCGGGCATCGATGACCCGCACCGTGCCTTCTTGGCCGTCGACCACATAGACCGCCTGGGACAGCGCCGAGTAGCTCACCGACAGCGGGTGCGGCCCCACCTCCAGGGTCTTGGCCAGACGCATTTCAGGGATGTCGATGATGCTCAAGGTGCCGCTGTCGCGGTTGCTGACAAAGGCGTAGCGCGAGTCGCTGCTGAAGGCGATCTCGTGGTGCCCGGAGCCAGTGGCGAAGGACTTGAGGGTGCTGCGCCCGGGCACGTCGATCACCGTTACCCCGCCCTTGGCCGGGTCGCTGCTGTTGTTGCCGACCCACAGCCGATGCTGGTCCGGTTGCAGCGCCACCCGCGTCGGTTGGTCGCCGGCATCCAGGTCGGCCACGCGGGTGAAGGTCTCGGTATCGATCACCGACACCTTGCCGCGCTCCGGGATCGACACGAACACTTGCTTGTCGTCGCCGGTGGCCGCCCAGTCCATGGGCCTGCCTGGCAGTTCGATACGGGCCATGGTGCTGGTGACGCCCCCCACCGAAACCGTCGGGTCGATGACCGTCAGGCTGGCGTCCTTGTTCAGCATCAACAGGAAGTAGCTGTTGAGGTCGAGCAACGGCCGGGCGCCAATGCTGCTTTTCAGAAACAGCGCGACACGGGCCTTACAGCTTTGGTCGCGGTCGCCGACCGGTGCCGACTGGGCCGGGTCGATCCAGGCCCCCGGCGCCATGCCCGACAGCGGCTGGCCGCTGGCCTGGTCGCTGACCTTGAAGCGCACGTTGGCGAAGGCGCCTTCGCGCAGCTCGCCCCCGGCCAGCGGCCGCGCCTCGAACTCCACGGTCACCCCGTCCCGGCTGAGCCGGTGCAGGACCTGCGGGTCGGCAGGCTCCTGCAGCAGCTCGCGTGGGTCGCACCAGAGCTGCTCATACGCCACGCCCAGGCCGATCAGTGCCACTCCCAGCAGTACCCCCAAGTAAGCAGGGCGAGTCTTCTTGTTCATGCTCGCACTCCAGTGTCGTTATTGTGGCGCAGCCGTTGCGGGCGGCGCTTCGTTGCTGACCCGCAAAATCCCCCACAGCCCCGAGAGGTTGCCGTAGGCGGCATAGTCGCGGAATAGGTAGTCCCCCGGCACCGCGTTGGCACCACCCGCGCTGGGCAACATGAAGCTGAAGTGCGCCGCTGGCAGTACGCTTTCCTGGGCCCCGATGTAGATCGACATCGGGTTGAAGCCGAAGCGCACCGAGCCGATGCCTGGCAGGTTCATCGGGTAACCATCGGCGTCGTTCTTCTCGGCCTGGTAGGCGTGCAGTGGCCACAGGTGCCCGTCCAGCTGGTAAGTGATGCCGCGGCTGCCACCGCTGGGCATCAGCACATGGCTGCGTGCCGGCTGGCCAGGCTTGGCCCAGAGCACGGGCGTCTGCGGGTCGCCACCGACCAGGGCGTTGCTGTAGGCCATGTGGGCGTTTGGCACATCGGCGAAGCCATTGCCGTCGGCGTGGCCGAACGGTGCGTCCGGCGCCATGCCAAAGCGCAACCACAGCGGTTCGGTCTTGTAGTTCATGGCCATGTTACCGTTGTCCTTCGGATCGCCCGGCACGCCATTGCCTTCAGTAGCGATACCTTCCACGGGGCGGCCGTCAGCCCAGCGCATGTTCATCGAGCGCTGCCACACCGTGACGAAGTCGCGGTAGTCCGGCTGCCCGCTGACTTTTACCGTGGCCTGAGCACGGCTTGCGGTGTCCTCGGTGAAGGTGGCGGTTTGCGGCAGGATGCTCATGGCGCCCACCAGGCCTTTTTGCGGCTGCTTGATGAAATCGGACGGGGTCAGGTTCAGGCCGCCGAATTCGATCGCCGTGGTGTTGATGTTGTCCACCGTGCGGCCCAGTTGCAGCACCGGCTTGCCTTCACGCTCCAGGTGCCCGGCGTAGTACTGGTACACCTTGCTTGGGTAGGCACCGCTGTTGCCGGCACGCGGCGGCACGGTCTGCACCGGGTTGAGGCCGACGTTGGCACCATCGGACTTGGTGATGTCGTAGGCCAGCAGCTGTGCGTGCAGGCCAACATGGCTGGACGGCCGCATCAGGTTGTTGTTGAACGCCGTGGAGCCTTCACTGCCATTACGGTCACGCTTGACCACGTTCTGCATCACGGCCGTGCTTGGCAGGTCGGGCATCACCAGCGGCAGGCGGTTTTCCAGGGTGATACTGATACAGTCGCCGGCATTGGCGCGCAGCACCAGGGGCTCTACCGGCACGCCGGGTTTGAGCTTGCCTGTGGTCGCGTCCAGGTCTGCCTTGCGCACATACAGCACCGCGGTCGGGTCGTGCAGTGGTGCGCTGTGGCCGCCAACGGTGAAGGTGGTGCCGTCCTCCTCATCCACCACGGTCACCTGCGGGATGCTGGTCTTGCGGCTGTTGAACACCAGCGTGCCACCGCCAGGCTTGAGCGGCCCACCGACATGCTGGCCGACGCCGGCCGGGTCGGTGATGCTGACCCCGTGGCGGTTCTCCAGAATGTCGTTGGCCAGTGCGGCAACGATCTCGTAGCTGCGCTTGACCGTGGCGCGGGTACCAATGCCATTGGCGTTGGTGGTGGTTTTTGGGCAGATGCCATCAAAGTTTACGGTGTTGCGCATGGCCACCGGCTGCGGGTTGTTCGACAGCGGGAACAGGTCCGGGCGCAAGGTGGTGTAGTTGCGCATGATGCCCCAGATGCCGTTCCAGTAGCCTTCCAGTGCCGCGTCCAGCGAGTACAAGTAGTCGCCATTGGTGGCCGCAGCGCTGGAAATCATCGACACCGGCGCCATGAAGCCCAGCTGCTCGGAGATGCCGATCATCTGCGATGCCTTCCACCCCGAGTTGGAGCTGCTGCCGAAGCCCGAGCCATTCTGCAGCCACTTGACGCCGTGCAGCGTGACGTTGTGCTCCTCTTCATGGCCACCGGCATGCATGCGCAAGCGCACGTTATCACCCGAGTAGGTGCGCAGCAGCGGCGTGAACGGGTCACCGGGCTCGCTACCGGCGGTGTTGATGTGCGGCGGGAACACCGTGGTGCCACCGGTTGGGCCGACCGCCGAAGTGATCGCCGAAGGCGCCATGTTCATCGCTGGGATGGCACGGTCGGTGCGGCTCTGCAAGGCATAGCTCAGGTCACCGCCCAGGCCGTCGGCCTGCATGCCGCGTTTGCCGTCCGGGGCCACTTTGTTGGGGTCGAACACGCGCAGGGCCAGCGGTTCGTTACGGTAGTTGACGACGAACATGCCTGGGTCATCCACCGAAATGGCTTGTGGGCACGGCCGGCTTGGGCAGCCAGGGCTCAGGCCACCGCGCGACTCGACCACCGATTCGAGCAGCGACGAGGCTTTCTGCCGGACCGGTGGGTTGATGGCGTAGCGGAAGCTGTCGGCCGTGGCCGGGTACGACTGGCCATTGGGAATACCGTCCGGCCCTGCGCCCACGTACACGCCGGCTTCATAGGCATGCTGGAAGTCGCTGTACTCGAGGAAGAACTCACGGTAGCTGTCGTTTTTGCCGTCGCCATCGTGGTCACCGGTCTTGATCACTGCTTGCCACGAGGTTGGGCCACCGTCCTGGCGCGCAGCCGGGTTGTACAGCTGCTCGCCGGTTTCGGCGTGGTACCAGGTGGAGCCGGCAGGTTCGGCCAGTACCGTGGCGTACAGGCCCAGTTGCTGGTGGGTCGATGGGCCAAGGTGGTCGTGGGTGAAGATGGTGCCCAGGCCGCGGTCGACGTTGTGCACGTTGACCACAGGGTCGGCGAACCAACGCTGCATGGCGGTACGCGCGCCCAGCCAGTCGGCCCGGCCAAAGCGCCCGAAGTACGGGTGCTGCTTGGCGCTTGGGCAGGCGGCGGTGCCGTCTCGGCTATCGCCTTCGGTGCAACCGTTGTAGGCGCGAATGGCATGCACGCGCTCGACCACGCTGCCGGGTGAAAGAATGCCGTCCTCGTAGTTCCAGCCGTTGGCAGAACCATCGGCCGCGGTGAGGTCCCACTTGGGCAGGTGGATGTGCTGGCCAATCACGTCGGTTGGGGTGCGCACCTGGTAGTCGTCCATCTCATAAATGGACGGGATCAGGTTGGTGTGCTGGTACATGGTGCAATCGAAGGTGTTCATGCGCATCACCAGCGGCTCGGGTGGGCGCTGCTTGGTGATCACTGGCCAAGCGTCTTCCCAGAGGGCAATGATGCGCGCCTGCGGGAAGTGGTAGCCGACTTTGTTGTAGACCGCATCAAACTGTATGTTGGCGCCTTTATAGATGCGTGGGCGGTCGGCGGTGAAGGCAGACGCACCCCGGAAGCTCATGCCGGTCAGGCTTTCACCGCTGGCGAACTCGCCTATGCCCGAGGTCTGGGTAAGGCGCTTGCCGCGGTCGTCCATGCACGGTTCAAAGAACGGTGCCCCAGCCGTCGGCAAGGCGCCATTGGTGCGGAAGTTGCGCGCCACCGGCTGGCTGCCCGGCATCAGCGCATAGCTGGGGTGCTCAGCCTTGGCGTGAAACTTCATGGCCGCCTGTTCGACTTCGGTGCCCTCTTCCGGCAGGTAGATCGGCTTGGCTTTATGCACCACCTTGGAGAAGTCCAGCTTGGTGGTGGTGGTCAGTGCTTCGCCACCTGCCGAGATGCCATCCAGCGCGTGCCGGCCCAGGCCACCATCCCAGCCATCGACCTGGTTGGGGTCCAGGTTGGCCCACAGGGCATTGCCGCTGTTCTTCAGTTGCTGGGCAAGCGCAGGGTCGAGCATGTCCAGCGGCGGGGTCGGTGGGCGCTGGCCGACGCTGCTTTCCATGCCTCCGATCCAGAACGGGTAGCCTGGGTTTTTCAAGGTGCCGTCGGCGTTGCGGTTGGTTTCGCTACGGTCGACCAGGGCCAAGGAGCCGACAGCCTTGGGCGCAGCTGCCCCGTGGCCATGGTCATCGTCGCCCTCTTCTTCCTCTTCATCATCGTCCTGCTCGTTTGCGGCCACCCACTGCTCTGCAAGCTTAGGCACCACGACCACTTTGCCCGGCATCGGCGCCATGGCTTTGCCCGGCAGCGGGACGATGGCGGGGATCGGCGTACCGGCAATGATTTCACCGTCCGGCAATGCCCGTGCGCCGACGGCTGGCTTGCCACTGCGCAGGGCAAACGGCGTGCTGTGGAAGCCGTTTGCATCCTGGCCACTGACCTCCAGCCGGGTACCTTCCTCGAACACGTCGTGCACCCGCCACATGGCCCACATGCCTTGGGCGAAGTGCGGGTAGAAATGGCAGTGATAGATGGCATCGCCGGCTACGCGGTTACGGTTGCCAGAGCCGCCGTTGGCGATCTCGTAGGTGTACCCGATGCCCGGGCCGATGCCTTGGGCGTCCACGTAATCGGAGTTGTCGTCGTTAGGGTTGAACAGCCACTGGTGGCCGTGCAAGTGGAAGATGTGCTGCTCATGACCATTGTGCGTATTACGGAACTTGGTGAAGTCGCCAATGTAGCTGTGGTGGACGTTGGCCGGCTCCGACGGGTACAGGGCCATGCTGGCCTTGACGCCCACGGCATTAGCCGGTGGGGTTTCGCCGGGGCGGATGTTCTCCAGGCCGACGTTGGCTGGCACGTCCACCAGCGTGCCGATATCGCCCACGGTGTGCGCACTGAGGAAGAACTCCTCGTAGGCGCACGACAGGCAGTCATGCATCGGGCCCACGCCCAGTCGGTTGGCCACCACCTCGGCGCCCATGCCGCCCGAGCCGTAGTTGATCATGAACGAATCGCGGGTCGGCTCCAGCACGTGGCCCATGATCGGGTCGGCCCAGTAGCCGGGGAAGGCCTGGGTGCCGGCCACTTCGTCGGCGAACTGCGAGGCGAAATCACGGAACGCATCCAGCCGGTTGGGCAGCGCCGGGTTGCGCTTGTTGACGCTCTCCAGTGGGTAGGTCGAGCGGGGGAAGCTGCCGTCTGGGTTGGGGCCCATGACGATGGCATCGGTCTCGCTGTTGAGAATCTCGTTGCCATCGACCATCGCGATGATCGGCTTGCCGGCCTTGCCTTCGGTGATCCACGGCTCTGCCTGCGGGTAACGGGCCTGGTAATCGATGACAGGTTGGCCTGTGGGGGTGCGGCCGGTGGTGGCCAGGCGCATTTCTTCTTCGGTCAGGGTGTTACGGAAGGTGCGCCCGCCTTTGGGCACCACCACCACCTGGCCGAACAAGCCGTTGGCAACGTTGCCGGCTCCGCCCTGGCCGCCGAAGGTCGCGCCTTGGCTGGTTGCGGCGAAGGCCCCTTCGCGTTCGGCGTACAGGGTGTAACTGCGGGTGTTGCCCGGCGACACCAGGAAGTTGCCATTGCGGCCGGTGTTGGCGGCGATGTCGCCAATGCTGTTGACGGCTTGCATGCCGTTGACCTGGAAACCTACGTGGCGGTCGCTGACTTGCTCATCCGCAACGAAGTGCTCACCGCCTTCATTCTCGAATTCGGTTTCCGGCCCTTCTTCTTCCTCACCTTCGGCCTCGTTTTCTTCGTGGTCGATACCGTGCTTGTTTGGGTTGGCCTGGTAGGCCAGCAGGTTGGTCAGGTTGACGGTCAGGCAGTCACCGGCAGCGACCCGCAAGACGATTGGCCGTGGGCGTTTGTCCGGGCGCAAGGTGACTTTGCCAGGCACTGCGGCTCCGCCTTTGCCAAGCGGGACCTGGTGCTCGTCCACGACATCTTCGCGCAGGGCGAACATCATGCCATTGGCGTTTTGCGCGCCAAGGCGGTTGAACATCAGCGGCTGGTCCAGTGCGACCACATTGGCAACCAGGGTGCGCTGGCACTGCACAGCTGCCTCGCTGGTCGCTTCCCAGCCGAGCAGGGCCAGGACAAGGGATGACAGGACGGGGCCTTTGAGCGGGGTCGACATGCTGCACCTCCGGAACACAGGGTCTCTGCGTGGAGGTTGAGCAAGGTATATGCCAGATGAGAATTGTTATATTTTTTGGTGAGTTACAGGGCTAACCGAAACAGATTGGGGAGGATTCCCCAGCGCTTTTCCCCGATTCGGGGGATGGGGCTGCGGGTAGGGGCAGCCCTGTGCTGGGAAGAGGTCGGTGACAACACCGTAGATAGTCGCCGCTAGTAAGGGCCTCTTCGCAGCGCAAGGCTGCTCCTACACAGAGGGCGTGAAGGGTGGGTCAGCCGATCAAGCCGCGCACGCAGAAATACAGGATCGAAGGGCCCATCAAGCAGCCCAAGCCGGTATGGAAGGTCGCGGTCAGCGCGCCGTACGGCACCAGCCGCCGGTCCGTGGCCGCCAAGCCTGCGGTCACCCCCGACACCGTCCCTGCCAAGCCACCGAACACCATGGCCGAACGCGGGTTGTCCAGGGCCAGCAGGCGGGCCGACACCGGGGTGAACACCATCACCAGGATGGCCTTGATCAACCCGGTGGCTATCGACAAGGCCATCACGTCCGAGCTCGCACCCAGCGCCGCCCCCGTCACCGGCCCGACGATATAGGTCACCGCGCCCGCGCCAATGGTGGTCATGCTTACGGCATCGCGATAGCCGAAGGCATAGGCCACCGCCGCACCTACGATAAACGGCAGCACCGTGCCCAGCAGCAACGCAACGGCGCCAATCATCCCGGCCTTGCGCGCCTCGGTGGCCTGCACTTCGAAGGCCGTGGCGACGATGGCGAAGTCGCGCAGCATCGCCCCACCCATCAGGCCGATGCCAGAGAACAGTGCCATGTCCGCCAGGCCCTTTTGCCCGCCGGTCACGGTACCGCCAACCCAGGCCAGCACCAGCCCAATGACGATGGCAATCGCCGAGCCGTGCACCCGGCCGAACGTCAGGTATTTGGACATCAGTACCGACAACCACATGATCGCCCCGACAACCGCGAACGCGGTGACCAGGCCGTTGTGTTCCAAGGCATTGTCAACGATCGGCCACATGATCAGCGCCCTCCTGCAGGGGCAACCTGCCCAGGTGTTTCGGGTGTGGGCTCCAGTGCGGGCAAGGGTTCACCGCGGTGGCTGCGGCTGATCAGCGCGATGGTCGCGCCACACACCAGTACCGCGCCGACAGCCGCCAGCAGCGCCACCGGCCCGCCGTGCAGGGCCGTGACCACGTTCTGCTGGGCCGCCATGGCCACCACCACCGGAATGTACATCGCGCCCCAGAAGCCGACGCCGAATTCGCACTCCTTGCTCATGCCGCCGTGGCGGTGCATGTACAGCCGCGCACAGATCAGCAGGATCATGGCAATACCGACCCCGCCCACGTTGGATTTGACGCCCAGCAGCACGCCCAGGAAGTCGCCGACGATAACGCCGGCAAGCGTGCACACTGCCAGCAGAGCCACACCATAAATAATCATTGTTGTTGTCCTCAGGTGTTGTCGAAGTTGCTTGTTGTTGTCCTTCGCGTTGCACAGCACGGTCATCGGTTGCCGGCCACCTCCTGACGCATTAAGGCGTCGACGCTATCCAGCCGAGTGGACTCGATGGCTACCACGCGGCCATTGGCGAACACCTGGCGGGCCAGGCCGCTGAGCACACTGCCCGGTGGTATTTCCAAGTGCAGGCGCACCCCGCGTTCATAGGCGTTGCGCAACGTGGCACGCCAGTCCACCACCCGCGCCATGTTGCCGGCCAGGTCGTCGCGCAAGCGTTGCGGGTCGTGGATCGGCCGTGCACTGCTGCCGCTCAGGTAGGTGATGATGGGCCTTCGCAGTTCGACCGCAGCAAAGGCCTCGGCCAGTTCCGCAGCCGGGGCGTCGAGCAGTGGGCAATGGGACGGCACGCTGACCGCCAGGCGCCGCGCGACGCCCTGGCCCAGGCTGCGCGCGCGTTGGGCCACCGCAGCCATGGCCGCCTCGCTGCCGGCAATGACGATCTGGTTTTCGCTGTTGAGGTTGGCGATGTAGACCTCACCGCCCGCCTCCACCAGCAAGCGCTCGACACTGGCCAGGTCCAGGCCACTCAGCGCGGTCATGCCATACCCCTGCGGATAGGCGCGCTGCATCAACTCACCGCGCAGGGCAACCAGGCGCACGGCATCGGCGAACGCCAGCGCACCGGCCGTGACCGCGGCGGGATACGCCCCTATCGACAGCCCTGCCACATAGTCGGGGGCGGGACTTTGCTGCAGCAGTCGGCGCGCCCAGGCCACCCCGGTCAGCAGCAGGCACAGCTGCACGGCCCGGGTGCTCTGCAATGCCTGCTCGCTGTCCAGGCCCAGCACCTGATGGCCCAGCGTATCGCTGGCCTCCTCCAACAGTGGGCCGGCCCCCTCGGGCAAGCGGTGCAACATGCCTACCTGCTGGGCACCCTGGCCGGGGAACGCGAACAAGCTGCTCATGCCGCACACCCCCAGGCAGCCCAGGGGTCAGCCACCAAGCGCGCGCCATGGGGCGACTTGAGTAGTACGCGGCGGGCAACACCGGCCCACTCACGCAGGGCCACGGCACCTGCCGGTGTTTCCAATTGCACATCGATACGGCATGGCGCGCAGTCCAGTATGTCCAGCAGTTCCCGTGCTTTTGTGCGTGCCAGGGGGTGTGGCGTGCGCACGACCACGTCCAGATCACTGGCCAGGTGCAACACGCCAGTCTCGGTGGCGAGTTGGTACCCCACCCCACCTGTCGGCCCCCAAGCCAGCCCGGTGGTATCGAGCACCGGGGCCACCGAGGCCAACGCCTGCAATGCAGGCCACGGGCTCGGTGCTCGCCAGCGCAGGGCCTCAGGGCTTTGCAGGCGTTGGATATCGGCCAGGCGCATCTGTGTGCCCAGCCGCTGATCCCGGCTCAGGCCGCGCAGGCCCACCGCCACCCAGCCGTCAGCGCAGGCGGCGCGGCGCACCACCACAGGCTGACCGCTTGCCACCACCTGATGCGCCCACTGCGGGGCATCTTCAGGCAGCGCGCAAAGGGGCAACCCCCACAGCAGGTCGTGCGCGCGTGGGCTATTCATCTCAGGCCCCCTGCCACTGACGGCGCAAGTGTTCGCGCACCTCGCGGGAGGCGCGCCGGTTTTCGCCCACCAGCCGCGATGACAGGTCGGTCGAGTTGCCGATATCGCGCACCGCTTCGGCCAGGCAGGTACGTACCTTGGCCAGGTCGGCTGCACTTGGCGTCTCGGCGTTGTCCACGCCAAGACGTCGCCACAGCAAGCCCAGCGAGGCATAGCTGTCGAGGTCATAGGCCATCGGCGGTACTTCGGCGGCCAGGGCCTCCAGTGCTTCGACGCTGCGCAATGTAATGCGCGCGGCAGCGGCCTTGCCCATGGCGTGCACCATCACCCCAGCGTCGTCCAACGCGATCAGGCGCTGGGCTTGATAGCCATGCGCGAGGAAGGCGCCAGACATCGCCTTGCCGACCAGCAGCCCAATCACCGGGTGCCCGGCCAAGCGCGCCTCGGCATACGCCTGCACCGCACCGGCCAGCGCCTGGTGAATGCCCAGCGCCTCTTCGCGGCGGCCATAGGCCTGGCTGGGCACATCGATGACGGCGACGATGGCCCGCTTCTCGCCGTCGCGGTCTGCCGCGACCGCTTCGCTCACCGCCTTGGCCAGCCCCCAGCCTTCCAGCAAGCCGACCTCGCCCGCACGCGCCCGGGGGAACGGGTTATGCGCATCGGGCACCACGGCAATGAAGCGCGCCAGGCGGTTGTCCAGTTCGCCGTCGATCACCTGCAGCGACGCGGGGTAACCCGGCAGCACTTGCCCGCCGGCCAGGCCCGGCAGCCAGTTCATGGCTCGGTTCATTTGGCTTCTCCTTGGTAGAGGCTGCATACGGCGGCGGCATCCAGTTGCGGGCAGTCATCGCCGAGGCGCGACAGCCGCTCGAGGTACCAGGCGTGGCGGCGAGCACGGTCTGTGGCGGGGGTGTCGAGCAGGTGCACAAGCTGCTGGCGTATTGCATCTGCATCATCGGCCACGTAGCCGTCGACCAGCCCACTGGCATGGCGCTGCTCGCCACCGGTCAGGCTCCAGATAAAGGGGCGATCCTTGGCGTCGTATTCAGCGATGCCCGCTTCCTGCTCGATGACCTGCGGGCCATTGAGGCCCAGGCGCGCCTCACGGGTGACCAGCAGGTGGCTGCACAGGCCGGCAGCGATGGACATACCGCCGAAGCAGCCGACCGAGCCTGCGATCAGGCCGATCACCGGCTGGTAGCTGCGCAGCTCGACGATCGCGGCCTGGATCTCGGCGATTGCCGCCAGGCCCAGGTTGGCTTCCTGCAGGCGCACGCCACCGGTTTCCAGCAGCAGCACGGCGCAGGTCGGGGTGCCGTTGCGGTTGTCTTCGATGGCCAGTTCCAGTGCACCGGCGATCTTCGCCCCGCCCACCTCCCCATGCTGCCGCCCTGGAAGCCACCTCGATAGCGGCGACCACCGTGTTGCGGCCATTCAGCCGGCCTTTGGCGATGACCACGCCATCATCGGCCTGGGGCACGATGCCCTGGCGCGGCAGCCAAGGTGACATGAGCCGGTCGAAGGGGCCCAGCAGCTCGCGGAACGTGCCCGGGTCAAGCAGTGCCCGGGCGCGCTGGCGGGCGCCCATTTCGACGAGGCTGCGGCTGTGCAGCAAACGCTCGGTGTCAGTCATGGGCGATCTCCTCGAAACCTTGCTCCAGGCGCAGGCGCACCACGCCTGGGGTGGCGCCAAAATCATGGATGTCGATGTTCACCGCTGGCCATTGGCGGCCTTCGAACAGGCGCTGGAACAGTTGCGTCCAGCGCGCGCCGCTGCCGTTGACCGACGTCACGACCTGGATCTGCAGGCTGCCGGCGATGCCGGGTTCGATCAGTACTTCCAGGTCGCCGGAGCTGACGCAGCCGAGCACGGTGCGCCCGCGCCCTGGTTCGGCGGCGGGGAATTGAAAGGTCAGGGTTTCCATGTCACAGGCTCCCGGCTTTGTCGAGGAACAGGCAGGCCGCCAACAGATCGGCAGCGCCACCCGGAGAGGCATTCAGTTGCAGTAAGTGTTCATCCAAAAGGCGCAGTTGCCGCCGCCCGTCCAGCGTGGCGCTGCCACCGGCGTCGAGGACGGCGCGGGCACCCTGCTGGACCGTGGCCAGCCCTTGTGGCCCGGCGCGCCAAAGCACACAGGTGTCGGCCAGCGCCGCCATGATCGCCAGCAAGGCATCGAGCCGCGCGTGGGTTTCGCTGGCACCTAAGGCACGGCTGCGCTGGAGCTGTGGCAGGCCATGCGCGATAACCGCTGGGAAACCCAATTGCGCCTGTTCACGGGCTCCGCCGCTGCCATAACGGCGCCTTACGTGGGCACCATGGCTGTCTTCCGATGTTGCGCCCGGGTCGTCGATCAGCGCGATGCGCCCGGCGCGGGCCGCCACTGCGCACGGGTCAGCGTGGGGACCCAGGGCACAGGCCGCCACCAGCAGCCCCAGAGCCCAGATCGCGCCTCGGTGGGTATTCACCCCGCCGGTGGTCGCCAGCATCGCGACCTCGCCTTCGCGGCCAATGCGGCCTAGCGCAGTGCGCAAGGGCTGGCCGACGCCGCCAATGGCCTCGGCCGCTTCGGCCATCTGCCGCAGGCACGGCCACAGGGCCAGCGCCGACGCATGCATCAACGCTAGCGTCATGTCGGTGTGCGCACCGTTGCTGCGGCGGTCTACCAGGCCCGGTTTGGGCGACAGATCGACTTCGTCGATCAGGGCTTCTACTGCCAAATCCGCCAGGTGATCGGCCAGAGGGATTTTGGTTGTCTGTTCAGCCCTCTTCGCGGGCAAGCCCGCTCCCACAGAGCCCCCACTGGCTTTAAGGCCCGTTACATACCGGTAGGAGCGAGCTTGCTCGCGAAGCAGCCCATGCGATTGCAGGTCGAGTACTTTCATCACCAGCTCCTGAACCGTGCGGGTGGGTTGTACAGGCCACCGGACCATTCCACCAGGTCGGCGATGCTGCGCGCAGCCAGCAGCTCACGGCTGGCATCGGTACGGCGGATGCCCAAGTCCTCGGGCAACGCCACCAGGCCCTGCTGGCGCAGGCGCTGGGTGTCTTTGGGGTCATGCCGCAGGCCAATGGCGGTGACACCGGCCACGGCTGCAATCATCTGCTGGCGTTCCTCAAGGCTGCGCGCTTTGTACAGGTAGGCGATGCCTTCTTCGGTGAGCAAGTGAGTAACGTCGTCGCCGTAGATCATCACCGGTGCCAGCGGCATGCCGGCTTTTTTCGCCACTTCGACCGCATCGAGGGTTTCGACGAAGGTGGGCTTGCCGCCTTCCTGGTAGGTCTCGACCATCTGCACCACCAGCTTGCGGCCGCGCTCGAGCATCGTTTCGGGCACGGTCATGTCGAGCCAGGCTGGTGTCGCGTGGCGGCGCCCACGGGGGTCGTGGCCCATGTTCGGCGCACCGCCAAAGCCCGCCAGGCGGCCGCGGGTGACGGTCGAAGAATGGCCGTCGCCATCCACCTGCAACGTGGCACCAATAAACAGGTCGACGGCGTACTGCCCCGCCAACTGACACATCATGCGGTTGGAGCGCAGCGAGCCGTCGCGGCCGGTGAAAAACACGTCCGGGCGCTGGGCGATGTAGTCTTCCATGCCCAGTTCAGTACCGAAACAATGCACGCTCTCGACCCAACCCGTTTCGATAGCGGGAATCAGCGTGGGGTGAGGGTTGAGCGTCCAGTTGCGGCAAATTTTGCCTTTCAGGCCAAGGGATTCGCCATAGGTCGGCAAGATCAGCTCGATGGCTGCGGTATTGAACCCAATGCCATGGTTCAGCGACTGCACCTGGTGTTTTTCATAGATGCCACGGATCGCCATCATCGCCATCAGCACATGCACCGGCTTGATATGGCGTGGGTCGCGGGTGAACAGCGGCTCGATGTAGAACGGCTGGTCGGCGACCACCACGAAGTCGACCCAGGACGCGGGAATATCGACGCGCGGCAGGTCGTCGACCCGCTCCACCAATTGGTTGACTTGGGCAATGACGATGCCGTCACTGAAGGCGGCGGGTTCGACCAGGGCCGGTGTGTCTTCGGTGCTGGGGCCGGTATAGAGGTTGCCATCCCGGTCGGCCATGAAGCCCGCGACCAGGGTCACGTTGGGGATGAGGTCGACCAGCAGCCGGGAGTACAGCTCGATGTAGGTATGGATGGCGCCGACTTCGAGCAGGCCATCTTCCAGCAGTTGCCCGATACGCAGGCTCTGTGGCCCGGCGAACGAGAAGTCGAGCTTGCGGGCGATGCCCCGCTCGAACAGGTCGAGGTGTTCGGCACGGCTGACGCTGGGCATGATCATGTGCAAATCGTGCAGCCGCGCCGGGTCGACCTTGGCCAGTGAGCGGGAGAGAAAATCGGCCTGCTTCTGGTTGTTGCCTTCCAGCACCACCCGGTCGCCGGGGGCGAGTAACAGTTCCAGTGCCTCGACGATATGCGCGGTGGGCAGCACCACACCGTCGGCGAGGTGGCGGACCCGGTCGAGGCGGCGCTGCTTCTCGGCGCGCCGCCGCGACCATTGCGGCGGTGGATTCTTGGTTGTTGTCATGGTGACTCCACGGATTCGCTGTCGTGGAGCCACCTTAGGGCG
This sequence comes from Pseudomonas kermanshahensis, assembly GCF_014269205.2. Classification (NCBI taxonomy): domain Bacteria; kingdom Pseudomonadati; phylum Pseudomonadota; class Gammaproteobacteria; order Pseudomonadales; family Pseudomonadaceae; genus Pseudomonas; species Pseudomonas kermanshahensis. Next base: position 2,289,974 of record NZ_JABWRY020000001.1, on the reverse strand, counting down.
AGGCGTGAGGGTGCATCAATCAAGCTGGATGGGTGATCGTTACGCTCAGGTTAATGAATTGAGGGTGGGGTGGGCTTGGGGTGTATGGCGTGATATTAGTGGCGGGCGCAGTTCGAGCGCCGCGCGGGCGGCGCTCGATCTCCCAGGCGCTGCAAGGCTTAACCTGAACACAAGGCAAAAATGCAGAACACCCCTGCAGATTTGCCGATTGTGCACGACAAATTCGCATGACAGGATCCAGTGATCCTCCAGCGAACTCCAGACTTCACTTGGAAAATCAATAACAAAGCAGGGAGAACGCGATGACCGCGCATGCTTACACTTCGGCGACGGATCATGTCTTGGCTGAAGTCCGCAACCAGATTGGCCACCTGACCCTGAACCGCCCCGCCGGCCTCAATGCCTTGACCCTGGATATGGTGCGCAGCCTGCGCCAGCACTTCGACCAATGGGCAGACGACCCGCAGGTGCGCGCAGTGGTACTGCGTGGTGCGGGCCCTAAAGGGTTTTGCGCCGGTGGCGATATCCGCTCGCTGCACGACAGCTACAAAAACGCAGAACGCCTGCATGAAGACTTTTTCGTCGAGGAATACGCGCTCGACCTGTGCATCCATCATTACCGCAAACCGGTGCTGGTGCTGATGGACGGCTTCACCCTCGGCGGCGGCATGGGCCTGGCCCAAGGCTGTGACCTACGGGTGGTGACCGAACGCAGCCGGCTGGGCATGCCGGAAGTCGGCATCGGCTATTTCCCGGATGTGGGCGGCAGCTATTTCCTCTCACGCCTCCCTGGCGAGCTGGGCACTTACCTCGGTGTCACTGGCACCCAGATCCAGGCCGCCGACGCCCTGTATTGCGGGCTCGCCGACTGGCACGTGCCCTGCGATAAACTCACCGCACTCGACCAGGGCCTGGACCGCCTGACCTTTGGCGACCACCCGCTCAAGGACCTGCAAGGCCTGCTGGCCAAGCTCGGCACTCAGGTGCTGGATGACGCGCCGCTGGAGAAGCTGCGCCCGGTCATCGACCATTTCTTTGCCCTCCCCGACTTGCCAGCGATCATCGAGCAACTGCGCACCGTCAGCATCGGCGACAGCCACCCATGGGCCCTGGCCACCGCCGACCAGCTGGAAAGCCGCTCGCCACTGGCCATGGCGGTTACGCTGGAAATGCTGCGCCGCGGTCGCCACCTGGCACTTGAGGCGTGCTTTGCCATGGAGCTGCACCTGGACCGCCAGTGGTTCCAGTACGGCGACATCATCGAGGGCGTGCGTGCCCTGATCATCGACAAGGACAAGCAGCCACGCTGGAACCCGCCCACCCTGGCCGAGCTCGAGCGCCAGCGGGTCGACCAATTCTTCGAAGGCCTGTGAGCCCGGGAGTACACAGATGCAAGACCTGGAACTGAGCGAAGAGCAGATCATGATCCGCGACATGGCCCGGGACTTTTCCCGTGGCGAAATCGCGCCCCATGCCCAGGCCTGGGAAAAAGCCGGCTGGATCGATGATGGCGTGGTCCGCAAGATGGGCGAGCTGGGGCTGCTCGGCATGGTGGTGCCTGAAGCCTTCGGCGGCAGCTACACCGATTACGTCGCCTACGCCCTGGCCGTGGAAGAAATCGCCGCTGGCTGCGGCGCCACCGGGGCGATGATGAGCATCCACAACTCGGTGGGCTGCGGCCCGTTGCTGGCTTATGGCACAGCCGAACAGCAACAGGCTTGGTTGCCACGCCTGGCCACGGGCGAGGTAATTGGCTGCTTCTGCCTGACCGAACCCCAGGCCGGCTCCGAGGCGCACAACCTGCGCACCCGTGCCGAACGCGTGGAGGGCGAATGGGTGATCAATGGGTCCAAGCAGTTTGTCAGCAATGCTCGCCGAGCAGGCCTGGCGATCGTCTTCGCGGTGACCGACCCGGAACTGGGCAAGAAAGGCCTGTCGGCCTTCCTGGTACCCACTGACAACCCTGGCTTCAAGGTTGACCGCAGCGAGCACAAGATGGGCATCCGCGCCTCTGATACCTGCGCGGTGACCTTCGACAACTGCCGCATCCCGGCTGCCAATATGCTCGGTGAGCGCGGCAAGGGCCTGGCCATCGCCTTGTCCAACCTCGAAGGTGGGCGTATCGGCATCGCCGCGCAGGCATTGGGTATCGCCCGCGCCGCGTTCGAAGCCGCGCTGGTCTACTCCCGTGATCGGGTGCAGTTCGGCAAGCCGATCAACGAACACCAGAGCATCGCCAACCTGCTGGCTGACATGCAGGTACAGGTGAATGCCGCACGCCTGCTGATCCTGCATGCAGCCCGCTTGCGCAGTGCCGGTAAGCCGTGCCTGTCGGAGGCTTCGCAGGCCAAGCTGTTCGCGTCGGAAATGGCCGAGCGGGTATGTTCCATGGCCATCCAGGTGCATGGTGGCTATGGCTACCTGGAGGATTACCCGGTGGAACGCTATTACCGCGACGCACGAATCACGCAGATCTACGAAGGCTCGAGCGAGATCCAGCGGATGCTGATTGCACGGGAGCTCAAGCACTATCCGCTGTAGCGAGTCGCCAAACCTGTGGGCGCCGGCAAGCCAGCCCCACAGGTTCCAGCTAAATCAGCCCGTTTCAGCGCCAATACCGCTCATCATCCACTATCCGCGCATGGGCCTCGAACAGCGCCGGTAGCTGTTCCTTGAGGTAGTCGATCCAGGTACGCACCTTGGCATCCAAGTAGTGCCGCGACGGGTAGATCGCGTACAGCGCACACTCGCGCAGGCGATACGGGGCCAGCAGCCGGCGCAAACGCCCCTGCTCGATGGCCTGGCTGGCGGTGTAGAACGGCAACAGCCCGATGCCCATGCCCAACTCGCTGGCCAGCAGCATGGCGTCGGCTACGTTGGTCAGGAAGCTGTCTCGCGGCGCGATCACGCACTGATCGACGCCTTGCGGGAATACCCAGTCGCCTTCATACATCGGATACGCCATGCGCAGGCAACGATGATCATGCAGGTCTTCCGGCCGCTCAGGCACCCCAAAGGTCTCCAGATAGCTGGGCGCGGCACAGGGGATGCTGAAGATGTCGCCCAAGGGCACTGCGATCAATTGCGAGTCCGGCAAGGCCCCGTCCACGGTGATCACCACGTCATGCCCTTCAGCCAGCGGGTCGGGGTTGCGTTGGGACAGGGTCAATTCGACCACCACCTCAGGGCACAGCGCGTTGTAGCCCGCCACCAGCGGCATCAGCAGCAGGCCCAGGCCATGCGGGCAATGCAGGCGCAAGCGGCCACGGGGCGTGAGGTGCGCGCCGCGCGCTTCGCCCACGGCTTCTTCGGTCAACAACATGATTTGCCGGGCGCGCTCAAGAAAACGCTCGCCCGCCTCGCTCATGCGCAAACGGCGCGTGGTGCGGTGCAGCAGACGCGTCTGTAGCTGGTTCTCAAGCTCGGCAACGATGCGCGACACCTGCGCCGCTGAAATATCCAGGGCATTGGCAGCCGCCGCAAAGCTGCCGCACTCCACCACCCGGGTGAAGGTACGCATGGCATGCAGCATGTCCATGAGGGATGGGCTCCTTGTTCAATCTTATTCTTACGCTCAAGGCAGGAATCTATCACGGGTTAGCCCATTTATTGTGGATCACCAATGAATACATCATTGGTAAAACATTGAAAAAGGAACCTGCCATGAAACGTTCGATCGCTGTGCTTGCCGTTACCGCTGCCCTCGCCTCGTTCGGCGCCTTGGCTGACGCGGGCACTGACCAGCCTGTTGCCAGCAGCAACTACGAATACGGCATGCCGCTGGATGTGGCCAAAGTCATCTCCATCACCCCAGCCAGCAATGCAGCCGATTGCCAGGTTGGCACCGCGCACATGGTCTATGTCGACCATCAAGGCCACACCCGCGAAATCAACTACCGGGAAATGGGCAACTGCTCGCAGCAGTAAGTCAGGCCAATACCTGGTTGATCCAGGTGATTTGCCGGGCGAAATCGTCGCGCTTTTCCTGTGGGATTGCATCCCGGGCGCGTTCGAAGTTGGCCAACGTCTGCTGCTTCTGACGCAACATGCGCTGCCATTTGGTCATGAACGCTGGGCTTTTCTCGCGCATCAACAGTGGGCCGAAGTACAGTTCTTCGGCGGTATACGCCACTGCCTCACACGGTTCGGCGACGATGATTTCGTAGTCGAAGCGGTTCTCCCGCAGCAACTCTTCGCTGACGATGCGATAGCCATTGGTCATTAGCCAGCCCCGCAGCGCGCACTCGCCGCCATTGGGTTGCAGGATCAGGCGCTCGGTGCCGTTCAAGCGATGCTTGCCGCGTTCCAGAATTTCGCACAGGGTGTCGCCGCCCATGCCGCAGAGGCTGACGGCAGAGATCCGGTCGTTTATTTCGATCGCCTCTAGCCCATCGGCCAGGCGAATGGTGATGCGTGCTTCCAAGCCATTGCGGCGCACATTGCGCTGAGTGGAGGCAAAGGGCGTCTGCGCCACTTCACCGGCCACGCCGGCTTCGATAGTGCCGCGCAGCATCAACGCTACCGGCAAGTAACCGTGGTCCGAGCCGATATCGGCCAGGCGCGCGCCGTGTGGCACATGCGCCGCCACGCGCTCCAGGCGCATGGAGAGTGTCTGTTCGTTCAACGTAAGCCCCTTGCTCGACAACCGGGCGCGATTCTGACGATCAGGGCGCGGCATTACAATGCGTAAAAGCCGAATGGCCCGGTTGCGGCAAGGGCAGCGGCTATTTACGCGCCTCCAGGATGAGGTTGAACGGTGTCTGCGTCGCACGCCGGAACCGAGTGAACCCCGCCTCTTCGAACACCGCCCGCAGCCGTGCCTCCCCGGCCTGGGCACCCAACCCCAATCCCACCTCCTGAGACAGCGAGTTCGGCGTGCAGATAAACGTCGACGCTGCGTAGAACAAGCGCCCTACCGGCGTCAGGTTGCCCTCCAGCGAGTCTTCGGCGTACGGTTCCACCAGCATCACCGTGCCGTCAGCCTTCAAGGCACGGTAGGCATGGCGCGCCGCGCCCACTGGGTCACCCATGTCGTGCAGGCAATCGAAGAAACACACCAGGTCATGGTCGTGGCCGGGGTAGTCTTTAGCAGTGGCCTGCTGGAAATGCACCCGCGCGCCCAACCCCGCCTCTTCGGCGCGCTGGTTGGCGGTGGCGATGGATGGCCCGTGATAGTCGTAGCCAACAAAGGTCGATGCAGGAAACGCCTGGGCCATGACCAACGTCGAGGCGCCATGGCCACAGCCCACATCGGCCACCTTGGCGCCCGCTTGCAGTTTCGCCACTACCCCGTCCAGCGCCGGCAGCCACTCGGCCACCAGGAACGTCCGATAACCCGGCCGGAAGAACCGCTCGGTGCCGCTGAACATGCACGGGTGGTGGTCGCCCCACGCCAACCCGCCGTCGCCACGCATGGCCGCGACCAGCTTGTCTTTGTCGTGAAACAGCGCCGCCACCACTGCGGCGCCACCGGCCATGTAGGCCGGCGAGTCCTCCAGCGCCAGGGCCATGGCCTGTTCTTCGGGCAGCACGAAACTGCCCTTGTCATGCACCATGTAGCCCGACGCCGCCTGGGCATTGAGCCATTCGCGCACCAGGCGCGGGTGGCAACCGGTCTTGGCCGCGAGCGCGTCGGGGGTGGTCGGCAGGCTGTCGGCCATTGCCCGGTACAGCCCGAGTTCGTCGCCCAGAATGACATTGGCCAGGGTCGCCGCAGCGCCCATGTCACCCACCAGCTTGCCCATGAATTCGTGAAGCCGTGCCTCGTCCATGACCTGCCCTCCTCTGCAAGAAGGCCACCGTCGACGAGGGAAGTCCGGGTCCGAGGGGGCGGTGGTCGAATGATTTGAAAGGCGCGCCGCACCACCATCTGCGACGGGCTGTTTGTAAGTTTAGATGCCAAGAACTAAGCAGAGGCGGTTTTGGACTACGTCTACCCGGGAAAACAAGAAGGAGGTTATCGGCCACTTCTGGTGACCGTTAGCAATAGCATCAAACACCTGATAACGGCTGGTGATGTGATTGCAGATGGACGCTATAGAACTGGCAGCACTGATTGGCTTCAAGCAGGCTGCTCGAGGCCAAATAGTACTGGAAACCCGGAACAGAACCCTCAACCTGGATAACCGGTTAATGGTCGAGGAAATTGATCATAAGGCTATAGAGGCCCATGAGCGCTGGCATCCCAACCCACATGACTTCGGCTGGGATCGTGTGTTGCAATGGAAGCGCCGACGTGCTCATGCACGCGCGCTGGACATTGCCATATGGCATGGCAATGCGCTTGCTGGCCTTTGTTGGGCTTCACCACAAGGCAGCAAGGAAAAGATCATGGTGCTTTACCTTCAGCGTAACCCAGACAATTACCTGGTGACACGAGGCTACATAGCGCCCTTGTGCATGAGCGGCGTCCGCTTCTACGCCCTTATGCTCGGGTTGAAATGGGTTGTAGTGAAAGACCCACTCCCTGAAGCGCGTATCGCCTATCAACAGAATGGTTTCCGGCAGGTAAAAGGTATCGGGCTTGCCTATGACCTACGTGGTGATTATGCTGCCTTCAACCATGAGGAAATACATGATGTCGACTAAAAGCAGCGATTTCAGCGCATCTGTAGCGCATTTCAGGGCAATTGCTGACGCAAAACTGACGCGCTTGCGGCAGTCGGCGCAGTACGAGAGTTTGCTGAATGGGGACGCAGTAGAAGCGTTCACCAAGGTCGAGGGATCTGTCTACGCGGGTGCCTCAGGCAAGCGCCGCAAGTGCTCGCTTGGCTGAACCTGACTGCGCGGCTCTGGAGAAGCAGCCGCGCAAGCCAGCAACAGTGATTGCCCCAATAACACCAACCTCGAACTTTTACGGCGCTTCACCACCCGACGGTGGATTCAGTTGCAGCACCTCATTGGTATACGTCCACTCCTGCTGCACCCTGTCCGGGTGCTCGTTCAGGCGAATGCCGTAAGACGGCACGATCTGCTTGATCTTCGCTTGCCACTGCGGCGAGGCCACCTTGTCCTTGAACACCTTGTTCAACACATCCAGCATGATCGGCGGCGCGGTCGAGGCACCCGGTGAGGCCCCAAGCAGGCCGGCGATGCTGCCGTCCTTGGACGTGACCACTTCGGTACCCAGCTTGAGCACCCCACCCTGGGCCTCGTCCTTCTTGATGATCTGCACCCGCTGGCCGGCTTGCCACAGGCGCCAGTCTTCCTTCTTGGCCTCGGGGAAGTAGGTGCGCAGCGCTTCGAAGCGGTCATCGTCCGACTGCAAGACCTGACCGACCAGGTACTGCACCAGATCGAACTCACGTACCCCTACCCTCACCATCGGCCAGGCGTTGTGCACACTGGCGCTGGCGAACAGGTCGAGCAACGAGCCCTGCTTGAGGAACTTGGTCGAGAAGGTAGCAAACGGCCCGAACAGGATCATGCGCTTGCCATCGAGGACACGGGTGTCCAGGTGCGGTACCGACATCGGTGGCGCGCCGGTTGCCGCAATGCCATAGGCCTTGGCCATGTGGCGCTGGGCAATGGCCGGGTTATCGGTGACCAGGAACGAACCACCGACCGGGAAGCCGGCATAGTCCTTGGCTTCATCGATGCCCGACTTCTGCAACAGGGGCAGCGCCGCGCCGCCGGCGCCGATGAACAAGAACTTGGCATCGGTGGCCGCCTGGCTGCCATCTTTCAGGTTCTTGTACTCGACATGCCATGAGCCGTCGTCGTTGCGGGTGATGTCCTGTACCTCGCTCGACAGCTTGAGGCCGAAGTTAGGCCGAGTCTGCAGGTAACCCACATACTGCCGAGTGATCTCGCCAAAGTTGACGTCGGTACCGATCGGCGTCCAGGTCACGGCCAATTTCTGATTGGGGTCGCGGCCCTCCATCATCAAGGGCACCCATTTGCGGATCTGTTCGTGGTCTTCGGAATACTGCATGGGCTTGAACAGCGGGCTGGCTTGCAACGCCTCATAACGCTTCTTCAGGAAGCGAATGTTGTCGTCGCCCCAGACGAAGCTCATGTGCGGTGTGGTGTTGATAAAGGAATGGGGGTTCTTCAACACGCCCTGCTTGACCTGCCAGGCAAGGAATTGGCGGGTGATCTGGAATGACTCGTTGATCTCCACGGCCTTGCTGATGTCGATCTTGCCATCTTTTTCTGGCGTGTAGTTCAGCTCGGCCAAGGCCGAGTGGCCGGTACCGGCGTTGTTCCAGCCGTTGGAGCTTTCTTCGGCCACCTTGTCCAGGCGCTCGACCATCTCCATCGACCAGCCGGGCTCCAGCTCGTTGAGCCAGATAGCCAGGGTCGAACTCATGATGCCGCCGCCCACCAGCAGTACATCGACCTTTTTGGTTTCAGCGGCCTGGGCGTTGAGCATGACTGCGCCCAACCCCATGGCCAGCGCCAGGCCGGCCAGCGCCCGCTTCGCTTCGATCGTGATTGTCATGTCCTCTCCCGCGCGCCTCGTTGCTGTCCGTAAGTCCAGCACAAGCTTAGCTGACGGATTTACTCGGGCATTGATCCACCGCCTTCATCGATTGGGCTTGCAATCAGGGCATTCTCAAAATACTGTATGAATATTCAGTGTTTCGAGTCAGCCGCCATGCAACTCATCGCCAAACTCGGCATTCTTGCCGACGCCGCCAAGTACGATGCTTCTTGCGCCAGCAGCGGTGCGCCCAAGCGTAGTTCGCGCGGCAGCGAAGGCCTGGGTGCCACCGATGGCATGGGCATTTGCCACAGCTATACCCCGGACGGGCGCTGCGTATCGCTGCTCAAGGTGTTGCTGACCAACTTCTGCCTCTACGATTGCCAGTACTGCGTCAACCGGCGCTCCAGCAACGTGCCGCGGGCGCGCTTTACCCCAGAAGAGGTGGTGCGCCTGACCCTCGACTTCTACCGGCGCAACTGCATCAGCGGCCTGTTTCTCAGTTCGGGCATCATCCGCTCGGCCGACTACACCATGGAGCAATTGATCCGCGTGGCACGCCTGCTGCGCGAGGAGCACAACTTCCGCGGCTACATCCACCTCAAGACCATCCCCGATGCCGACCCGCTGCTGATCGAAGAAGCCGGGCGCCTGGCAGACCGCCTGAGCGTCAACATCGAGTTACCGACCGACGCCAGCCTCAAGCGTCTGGCCCCTGAGAAACACGCGCACACCATCCGCCAGGCCATGGCGGTCATCCACCACGGCCAGCAAGCCGTGGCCAACGAACCCAAGGCGCCGCGCTTTACCCCGGCCGGGCAAAGCACCCAGGTCATCGTCGGCGCAGACGCCACCGACGACAGCACCCTGCTGCGCAATGCCGAGTCCTTGTACCAGGGCTACGGCCTCAAGCGCGTGTACTACTCGGCTTTCAGCCCGATCCCCGACAGCCCCGACAGTGTGCCCCTGGCAGCGCCGCCGCTGCTGCGGGAACACCGCCTGTACCAAGCCGACTTCCTGCTGCGTGGCTATGGCTACAAGGCCGGCGAACTGCTGGCGCGAAGCGGCAACCTGGCACTGGACATCGACCCGAAGCTTGCGTGGGCGCTGGCCAACCGTGAGGTCTTCCCGCTGGATGTGAACCGCGCCGAGCCAGCCTTGCTGGCACGCATCCCGGGCATCGGCCTGCGCAGCGTGCAGCGTTTGGTAGCGCTGCGACGAGAGCGGCGCATCCGCTACGACGACCTGATTCAACTGCGCTGCGTGCTGGACAAAGCGCGCCCATTCATCGTCACCAGTGACTACCGCCCGGCCCAGGCCGAGCTGCGCAGCGGCCTGCTGCGCGAACGCCTGCGCGAACCCCAGGCACCGGTGCAAATGGGGTTATGGGGATGATCGCGCTCAACTGCGATGACAGCTTCGCCACCTGGCGTGACCAAGCCCGAACGCTGCTCGGCCATGGCATTGACCCAGCCGACGTCACCTGGTCACAAGGCCCGATCGATGATCTGCTGGCCATCCCTGCACCGCTGCCCCAAGGCCCCGGCCCGTTTCGCGGCAAAGTGCCGGCAGCGCTACTGAGCCAGCTGGAGCAGGCAGCCTGCTACCGCGGCGAGCAACGCTGGAACCTGCTGTACGAAGTGCTCTGGCGCGTGGCCCATGGTGACCGCACCGCGATGCTGGCCGGCGATCGCCTGGGCAGCGAATTGCACCGGCGCATCAAACAGGTCAGCCGTGAAGCCCATCACCTGCATGCCTTTGTACGCTTCGTGCCGCTACCCGAAGCGTTGGCGCAGCAGCTGCAACTGGACCTGGTCGCCTACTACGAACCCGCCCACGACATCCTGCACAGTGCCAGTGCGCATTTCGCCGACCGCCTGGGCCGGCAACGCTGGTTGATCGCCACCCCCGCCGACGCTATCCGCTTCGACGGCCAGGCCTTCGACTACCGGCGCACCTGCCCTGACGAGTGGCGGCAATGGGCACGCAATGCCGACGACCCCGGCGCCGAGCTGTGGCGCACCTACTATCGCCACACCTTCAACCCCGCCCGCCTCAACCCGGACGCGCTGCGCCTGCACATGCCGGGGCGGTTCTGGCGGCATTTGCCGGAAGGGATGCTGATACCCCAGCTCGAAGGCCTGGCACGCCAGGGTAAGCAGCGGGATGGGCAGGCGCTGGAGGTGGCTGCGCAGCGGGGAAAGCAAATAAACGAGAACGGCCAGAGAATACCGAAATCCTCTGACCGATAACGGGAAAGCAAGATCCGGCCCCAGCACTCAGCCAAACAGCCTGGCAACACACCCCAGCTTCTTCTTGTACGACCGCCGCGCCTCCAACGCCTGCTCCAGGCTCACCGGCAAAAACCGCGCCTGCTGATTAGGCTGCATCTGCCCGACCAGGTCCAGGTCGGCACTGATCACGGTGCCGATCATGGCATACCCGCCTCCGGACACCGCATCGCGGTGCAGAATGATCGGCTCCAGCCCCGCCGGCACCTGGATCGAGCCGATCGGATAGCAGCTGTCGACGATGTTCGAGGGGTCCGAGCCGGCGCCAAACGGCTGCTCACGCGGCTGGAAACTCAATGGGCTACCGCCTTTGTAGCGGTAGCCGATTCGGTCTGCCTCGGAGCCGACGGTCCACGCCTCGGTAAAGAAGCGCTGCGCCGCTGCATCGGTCAGGCGATGGAAATACAAGCCTGGGACCACCCGCAACACCACCTCGCCACCCAGCGACTGTCGCAACGCCATCGGCAGGCTCGCGCCGGCGCGGGTCTTGCCGCTGGGCACACCGACCGGCAGCACATCGCCTGCCAGCAACTTTCGCCCATGGTGCCCACCCAAGGCCCCCAGCGCGTAAGTCGATCGGCTGCCGAGCACCTCGGGCACATCGATACCTCCGGCGACAGCCAGGTACGCCCGGGCACCTGCTGTGGGGAACCCGAAGCGCAACACCTGCCCTGCCCTGACCGCGAACGCGGTGTCAGGGCGCTGCTCACGGCCGTCGAGCAATGCCGGCATCTGCGCGCCGCACACCGCCACCAGCGCATCCTGCTGGAACTCAAGTTCTGGGCCCACCAGCGCGCATTCAAGCCCCGCAGCGCCTGCCGGGTTGCCGACCAGATGGTTGGCTGCGCTCAAAGCGTACTGGTCAAGCGCCCCGGAAGGCGGAATGCCCAGGTGGTAATAGCCCTCGCGACCGAGGTCCTGTACCGAGGTGGCCAGGCCGGGTTTGAGTACCTTGATCATGCCAGCACCTCCTGCAGCGTCTTGGGGTAGCCGACCGGGTCGGCGAGGAAGGCATCCAGGGAGAACGCAACCGGACGAATGCGCAGGTTGAAGCAACCGTCTTCCACATCCGCCACCGCCTGGTCATAGGCGCGGCGGTCGATCGGCTTGAACTGCACGATGTCACCCGGGCGGAAGAACACCATGTGCGCCTTGAGGTAGGCCAGCGTCTGCTGCGGGTCGTAGATCGGTGCCGGGGTGACGCCAAACATCTGGTAGCCTCCCGCCCCGCGCACCGAGTAGATGCAACCGAAGCACCCGCCATGGCCAAGGGTCAGCTTGGGCGTGTCGGTACGTGGGCGCAGGTACTTGGGCACCTGCAGTTGCCGCTCGCGCTCGACCATCTGGAACATGAACGGCAGGCCGGCGACGAAGCCAACCATCGACACGAACCAGGGTGCGCCGCTGTGGGCGGCGATGAACGCCTCGACATCGGCCAGGCCGTTGACGCGCGCCGCATACTCAAGGTCGGTGCTGCTCGGGTCCTGGTGGCGATCGCGAAAACGCATCAGGGTTTCGTGGGTCCAGGGGTCGTTGTACAGCACCGGGATTTCGATGATGCGGGTGTGCAGCGAGCGCTCGGCCACCGCCTCTGCCTCGGCGCCGCGTACGGCTTCGAGCAGGGCCTCGGGGGCAATACGGTCAGGGTCGAAGCGGATCTGGAACGACGCGTTGGCCAGGCACACGTCGAGGACGCCCTCCAGGCCAAGCCGCTCCACCGCGCGGGTGACGGCCATGCCTTTGAAAAAGGCCTCCAGCGACATGCTGTCACTGACTTCGGCAAACAGGTGCTCGTCGGCACCGAAGCTGTAGCGGATCGGGGTAGAAGCAACCGGCTCGGCCATGACTGTTCCTTTTCTTGGAATCTTTATAGAAAGGCAGGCGAAATCAAATCGATGCAGCGGCCCCGGCCTAGGTGCGCCAGGTGCCGGTAAAACTCAGCGTGGTGCACGCACCTCGATACCGGCCTGATCCAGCGCCTTGCGCGTTGCCTCGACCAGGTCGAGTGCGCCGGGGGTATCGCTGTGCAGGCAGATGGAATCGAACGTGATGGCCAGGTCCTGCCCCTCGACCGTGCGCACCAGGCCTTGCTGGCAAGCGCGCAGCACGCGCTCGGCGACGGCCTCGGGTTGGTAGCCGCGCACGTTGCGGGTGAACACGATGGAGCCGCTCATATCGTACTCGCGGTCGGCATAGAACTCGCGCACCACCGGCTGGCCCAGTTCTTCGGCAATACGGCAGATCACCGAGCCTGGCATGCAGTACAACAACAATTGCGGCTCGACCACGCGCAGGTTCTGCACCAGCAGCCGGGCCGCCACCTCATCGCGCGCCAGGTGCATGTACAACGCGCCGTGGGGCTTGATGTGCTGCAAGGTCACACCTTGCGCACGGGCGATTTCACGCAGCGCACCCAGCTGGTAGAGGATGTCGTCGACCAGCTCCTGGGCGGTGGCATTGATGTGCCGGCGGCCGAAACCGACCAGGTCACGAAAGCCTGGGTGTGCACCGACGCCCACGCCCAGCGCCTTGGCCCGCTCGACAGTGCGGCGCATGGTGCCGGGGTCGCCGGCATGGAAGCCGGTGGCGATGTTGGCCGAGCTGATAAAAGCCATCAGCTCGTTGTCGACGCCATCACCGATGGTCCACGGGCCGAAGCCCTCACCCATGTCCGAATTGAAATCCACCACCTGCATGAACGTATCTCCTGGCACTTGTGACTGCATGCAAGCCACGTTAGATTTTCCACACCCCCTTGGGAAGATCTATAAACAGATAGGGTGTCTTCTGAAAATCAGATACACCGGGAGCCAACCGTGTCATTGACCCTGCGCCAGGTCCGCTACTTCGTCGCCACTGCCGAGATCGGCCAGATTTCACAGGCGGCGATCCACCTGAACATTTCCCAGTCGGCGGTGACCACCGCAATCAAGGAACTCGAAGCGATGCTCGGCGTGCTGCTGTTCCAGCGCTCGGCCCAGGGCATGAGCCTGACCGAGGCGGGCCGGCACTTTCTGAACCGCGCCTACGTGATTTTGCGCAGCGTCGACGATGCGCTGAACAGCCCGCTGCCAGACGTGCGCGCCAGCGGCCTGCTGCGCCTGGCGGCGAGCTATACGGTGATTGGCTACTTCTTGCCACACCACCTGCAACGCCTCGAACACTGGCACCCGGACGTGACCCTGGAAGTGCATGAGCAGGAGCGCAGCGCGATCGAGCAAGGGCTGCTGGAGGGGCGCTTCGACATGGCCGTGGTGCTCACCGCCAACCTCACCCACCCGGATATCGTCTCGGAAACCCTGTTCAACTCCGAACGCCGGCTGTGGCTGCCCGGCCACCACCCGCTGTGCGAGCGCTCGGCGGTGAGCCTGGCCGATGTGGCCAGCGAACCGTTCATTCTGCTGACCGTGGACGAAGCCGAACAAAGTGCCATGCGTTACTGGGAGCAGGCCGGGCAGCGGCCCAGCGTGCGCGTGCGGACCAGCTCGGTGGAGGCCGTGCGCAGCATGGTTGCCAATGGCAGCGGCGTGGCGATCCTCTCCGACCTGGTGCACAGGCCATGGTCGCTGGAAGGCAAGCGGATCGAGACAGTGACCATCAGCGACCCGGTCACGCCGATGAGCGTGGGCCTGGCCTGGCATCGCGAGCGGGCGTTCAGCCCGGCGATGCAGGCGTTGCGCAACTACTTTCATGGTGCATTTCTGGCACCGCAGCAGTTGTCGGCGCGGCGGTGAACCGCTGGGTTGCCGACCTCACGGAATACGCGTCCCTGGGGCTGCTTCGCAGCCCTTTCGCGACGCAAGGCCGCTCCTACACACAAAACGTGCAGGAGGCGTAGACCTGATCCGAACGTTCCGCCTGCAACGCCGTCATAACTGTGGCCGGTGCCGACACGCAGAGAGGACGCGAGATGACCCAACCCGACCCGTCATACATCAAGTGGCTCGAGGACCGTTCCATGCTCAAGGCCTCCCAGGAACGGGCTCGCCTGTATTCGGGGCAATCGCGCCTGTGGCAGAACCCCTACGCCGAAGCCCAGCCCCGCCGCGCCACTGAAATCGCCTCGGTGTGGCTCACGGTCTACCCCGACGCCATCATTGCCCCAGAGGGCGGCTCGGTGCTGGCGGCCTTGGCCCACGAGGCGCTGTGGAAGCGTTTGTCGGAAATTGGCATACAAGGCGTGCACACTGGCCCGATCAAACAGTCCGGCGGCGTGCGTGGCCGCGAGTTCACCCCCAGCGTGGACGGTAACTTCGACCGCATCAGCTTCGGCATCGACCCGCTCTACGGCAGCGAGCAGGACTTGATCCAGATGAGCCGCATGGCCGCTGCGCACAACGCTGTGACCATCGATGACCTGATCCCTTCGCACACCGGCAAAGGTGCCGACTTCCGCCTGGCTGAGCTGGCACACGGGGCCTACCCTGGGCTCTACCACATGGTCGAAGTGCGCGAGGAAGACTGGCCGCTGCTGCCCGAGGTGCCGGCAGGCCGTGATGCGGTCAACCTGTTGCCGGCTGTGTGCGACGAGCTCAAGGCCCGCCACTACATCGTCGGTCAGTTGCAGCGGGTGATCTTCTTCGAGCCTGGGGTCAAGGAGACCGACTGGAGCGTCACCCCGCCCATCACCGGCGTCGATGGCAAGACCCGGCGCTGGGTGTACCTGCACTACTTCAAGGAAGGGCAGCCGTCGCTCAACTGGCTCGACCCAACCTTCGCCGCCCAGCAGATGATCATCGGGGATGCCCTGCATGCGCTGGACTGCCTGGGCGCGCGTGGCCTGCGCCTGGATGCCAATGGTTTTCTCGGGGTGGAAACGCGGCTCCAGGGCACCGCCTGGTCCGAAAGCCACCCGCTGTCGATCGTCGGCAACCAGTTGATTGGCGGCATGATTCGCAAGGCGGGCGGGTTCAGCTTTCAGG
The DNA here is from genome assembly GCF_014269205.2 of Pseudomonas kermanshahensis. Classification (NCBI taxonomy): domain Bacteria; kingdom Pseudomonadati; phylum Pseudomonadota; class Gammaproteobacteria; order Pseudomonadales; family Pseudomonadaceae; genus Pseudomonas; species Pseudomonas kermanshahensis. The sequence continues at coordinate 2,274,336 of NZ_JABWRY020000001.1, read as the reverse complement.
AGCTTAACCTGACAATCGACGACATTGCCCAGATGTCCACGGGCGGCGCCGATCTGTCCTATGACTTCATCACCCGCCCCGCCTACCAGCATGCACTGCTGACCGGCGACACCGAGTTCCTGCGCCTGATGCTCAAGGAAATGCACGCGTTTGGGATCGACCCGGCGTCCTTGATCCACGCCCTGCAAAACCATGACGAGCTGACCGTCGAGCTGGTGCACTTCTGGACGCTGCATGCCCATGACATGTACCTGTTCAAGGGCCAGACCCTGCCTGGCAGTATCTTGCGTGAGCACATTCGCGAAGAAATCTATGAGCGTTTGTCTGGCGAACATGCCCCCTACAACTTGCGCTTCGTCACCAATGGCATCAGTTGCACCACCGCCAGCCTGATCACCGCCGCGCTGGGTATCCGCGACCTTGCGCAGATCGACGCAGCGGATATCGAGCGCATCCAGAAAATCCACCTGCTGCTGGTGATGTACAACGCCATGCAGCCCGGTGTGGTCGCACTGTCCGGCTGGGACCTGGTCGGCGCCCTGCCCTTGCCTGCCGAGGCGGTGGCCGAACGGATGCTCGATGGCGACACCCGCTGGATCCACCGTGGCGGCTACGACCTGGCCGGGCTCGCCCCCGACGCCGAGGCGTCGGTGCGCGGCATGCCCCGGGCGCGGGCGCTCTACGGCAGCCTCGACAGCCAGCTCGAGAACAGCGACTCGTTCGCCAGCAAGGTGAAAAAACTGCTGGCCGTGCGCCAGGCCTATGGCATCGCCACCAGCCGCCAAGTGCTGGTGCCCGAGGTCAGTAGCCCTGGTTTGCTGGTGATGGTGCACGAGCTGCCAGCGGGGCGCGGCATCCAGATCAGCGCACTGAACTTTGGCCAGACGGTCATTGCCGAGGAGCTGCTCTTGACCGGCTTCACACCGGGAACGGTGGTGGACATGATCAACGAGACGGTCGAGGGGGATTTGACCGAAGATGGGCGCTTGATGGTCAACCTGGAGCCGTACGAGGCGCTGTGCCTGCGCATCGTGAACAGCAGCGGGCATGTGTGAGGGGCAGCGGCCGCCTTGCTTTTACCGCTTCAGAGGCATAGCTTCCGGGGGACTTCATTTTCCCGTGCCCAGGAGCAATTTCCATGTACACCGGCATCGTCCAGGCCGTTCGCCCGCTGCTTGCTGTGACCCCTTACCCAGGCCACCGGCAGTTCACCGTCGACCTCACCCCTGAACTGCTCGACGACCTCAAGATCGGCGCCAGCGTCAGTGTCGAGGGCACGTGCCTGTCCGTCACCGAGATCGACGGCACCCAGGTGAAGTTCGACGCCATGAATGCCACCCTCGAACGCACCAACCTGCGCTGCCTGACGGCCGGCCAAAGCGTGAACATCGAGCGCTCGGCGAAGATGAACGCGGAGGTTGGCGGCCACCTGATGGCTGGGCACATCGCCACCACCGCCGAGATCGTCGAACAGGTGATCGAAGAGACCGGTGCGTTCATCCGTTTCCGCATGCCAGCGCAATGGGCCAAGTACGTATTCCCCCGCGGCTTCCTGGGGGTCAACGGTTGCAGCCTGACCGTCGCCGATGTCGATGACAATGTCATCACCATCAACCTGATCCCCGAGACCTTGCGCCAGACCACGTTCGCCCACTACAAGGCTGGCGAGCTGCTCAACATCGAAGTGGACCACCAGACCATGGTGCTGGTCGATGTGGTCGAGCGAACGCTCAAGGGCACGCTGGCCCGCGAAACACTGCTGCGCTGAGCATGCTGCCCAACGCACTGCCCGCCCGCAACGCACGACGGCTGAAGCTGCAGGCCCTGCGCGGTCGCGTGGGCCTGGGGCTGGTAGCCGCGCTGTCGGTACTGGCCGGCATGACGGATGCTATCGGCCTGCTGGCGCTGGGTGATTTCGTGTCGTTCATGAGTGGCAACACCACCCGTCTGGCAGTGGCCATCAGCGAGGCGGACCTGGCCATGGTGCTGCGCCTGAGTGGTGCGGTGCTCGGCTTTGTAGCAGGCAATGCGCTGGGCGTGATACTGGCCCGGGCCTGCCGACGCCGCGCCTGGCCGGTGCTGCTGGTGGTCGCCGTACTGCTTGGCATGGCGGCGGCCTGGCCCCTGCAAGCCACCTTTCCGGCGCTGCTGGCAGCGACGCTGGCGATGGGCATGATCAATGCCGTGGTCGAACAGGTGAATGGCCTGCCGATCGGCCTGACCTATGTCACCGGCGCCCTGTCCCGCTTCGGCCGCGGCTTGGGGCGCTGGTTGCTGGGCGAGCGGCGCAACGGCTGGCGAGTACAGCTGGTGCCTTGGGCTGGCATGCTGCTGGGCGCCGCACTGGGCGCCTGGCTTGAGCACCAACTGGGCCTGCAGGCGCTGGCAGGCAGTTGCGCGCTGGCGTGCCTGCTGGCCCTGGTGACTCGGTTCATTCCGCGCTCATGGCAACGCGGCTACATGCCGCGTTAATCAAACGCTGCGGGTAGCGCCGAAGAACCCTCGGCCCGTCCCTTAATCGATGCGCGGGTGTTGCTGCACCAGCAGTTTGCGCTTGGCCTCAAGCTCGGCGATCTGCGTGTCGATGTCCTCGATCTTCTGCTCGATATTGTCGTGGTGCTCCTGCAGCAGCTCGCGCGCTTCATCGATGTCCGATGCGGCAGGTGCTGCGCCGCGCAGCGGCTTGTTGGCGGTCTCTTTCATGGTCAGGCCAGTGATCAGGCCGATGGCCGCGATCACCATCAGGTAATACGCCGGCATGTACAGGTTGCCCGTGCTTTCCACCAGCCAGGCCGCCAAGGTCGGGGTAAGCCCCGCGATCAGCACCGAGATATTGAAGGCACTGGCCAACGCGCTGTAGCGGATATGCGTGGGGAACATCGCCGGCAACGTCGACGCCATCACGCCGATAAAGAAGTTCAGCAGCACGGCAATGATCAACAGCCCGGCAAAGATCAGCCCGAGCGCACCGCTGTTGATCAGCATGAAGGCCGGAATGGCCAGCGCGAACAGCCCGACACTGCCGACCATGATGAAAGGCCGGCGGCCGAACTTGTCGCTGAGCAGGCCGATGATCGGTTGCACGAACAGCATGCCGACCATGATCGCAATGATGATCAGCACCCCGTGGTCTTCGCTGTAATGCAGGTTGTGCGACAGGTAGCTGGGCATGTAGGTGAGCAGCATGTAGTAGGTGACGTTGGTGGCGATCACCACGCCAATGCAAGTCACCAGGCTGCGCCAGTGTTGGGTGGCGACTTCCTTGAACGACACCTTGGGGCCGGAGGCCAGGCCTTCGCGGTCGCCCTGCTCAAGCTTCTCGACGTGTTGCTGGAACGCAGGTGTTTCTTCCAGCGCATGGCGCAGGTACAGACCAATGATGCCCAGCGGCAGGGCCAGGAAGAACGGCAGGCGCCAGCCCCACTCAAGGAACTTCTCCTCGCCCAGCACGGTGGAAATCAACACCACCACGCCTGCGCCGAGCACAAAGCCTGCGATCGAGCCGAAATCCAGCCAGCTGCCGAGGAAGCCGCGTTTGCGGTCGGGTGCGTACTCGGCAACGAAAATCGACGCCCCGGTGTATTCACCGCCCACCGAAAAGCCCTGGGCCATCTTGGCCAGCAACAGCAGGATGGGCGCCCAGATGCCGATGGTGGCGTAAGACGGTATCAGGCCGATGGCAAAGGTGCTCAACGACATGATCACGATGGTCGCGGCGAGAATCTTCTGCCGGCCGAACTTGTCGCCCAGGGCGCCGAAGAACAACCCGCCCAGCGGGCGAATCAGAAACGGTACCGAGAACGTCGCCAGGGCGGCGATCATTTGCACACTGGGGTCGGCGTTGGGGAAGAACACCTTGCCGAGCGCGTAGGCAACGAAGCCATAAACGCCGAAGTCGAACCACTCCATGGCGTTGCCCAGTGCGGCAGCGGTGATCGCTTTGCGCATCTTGGCGTCGTCGACGATGGTGATATCTTTCAAGCCAATTGGCTTGACGCTTTTCTTGCGAGATTTCATGCCCATTTCCTTGTCACTGAATGCTCTATGGCATCAGAGACAAAGGGACACAAAATAATTCAGCGCTTAGTAAATTTTTTGTGGCTAGAGGCCATCTTCGGGTATTCGCGGCCCTTGGAGGGCCGCGAATACCTTCTACTGATCAGATGCCTTCGCGGGCCAGGTCCATGGCGAAGTAGGTCAGGATCAGGTCGGCGCCGGCGCGCTTGATGGCACCGATGCTCTCACGCACCACGCGCCCTTCGTCGATGGCACCGGCGAGGCCGCCGAACTTGATCATCGCGTACTCGCCACTGACCTGATACGCCGCCAGCGGCAGGCGCGAGGCCGCGCGGATGTCGGCGATCACGTCCAGGTAGGCACCGGCCGGCTTGACCATCAGCACATCGGCCCCTTCCTGCTCGTCGAGCAACGATTCGCGCACGGCTTCGCGGCGGTTCATCGGGTTCATCTGGTAGCTCTTGCGGTCGCCTTTGAGCGCAGTGCCGCCCGCTTCGCGGAAGGGGCCATAGAGCGACGAGGCGAACTTGGTCGAGTAAGCCATGATGGCAGTGTCATGGAAGCCTGCGGCATCCAGGGCGCCGCGAATTGCCTGGACCTGACCGTCCATCGCCGCCGATGGCGCGATGAAGTCGGCACCGGCTGCGGCCGCGACCACGGCCTGCTTGCCCAGGTTGGCCAGGGTGGCGTCGTTGTCCACGCCGTGGTCGTGCACCACGCCGCAATGGCCATGGCTGGTGTATTCGCAGAAGCAGGTGTCGGACATCACGATCATTTCCGGCACGGTGTCCTTGCAGATCCGCGCCATGCGCGCCACCAGGCCGTTTTCGTTCCAGGTGTCACTGCCAACCTCGTCCAGATGGTGCGAGACACCAAAGGTCATCACCGACTTGATGCCGGCGCGGGCGTAGCGCTCGATTTCCTGCGCCAGCAGCTTTTCAGGGATGCGGTTGACGCCAGGCATGCTGGTGATCGGCACGAAATCGTCAATGCCTTCTTCGACGAAGATCGGCAGGATCAGGTCTTCAAGGCGAAACTCGGTTTCCTGGAAGATCGAGCGCAGGGATTCGTTCTGGCGCAGACGGCGCGGACGAACGGAGGGGAAACGGTTGGACATGACAGCTCCAGGGAATATGGACGGCGTACACCATATGCCTGTTGAGCTTCAGTGAAAAGGCTGAATGACGAGATTGTGTCTTGCGGTGGGAGTAATAGCGGAGATTTGCAGCGCATGTGCCGGCCCCTTCGCGGGTACACCCGCTCCCACAGGGGTGGGGGCGCCCATCAGGTACAGCGCTTTGGGTAAAAGCGGCGCTGTACCTGTGGGTGACTGTTTACTGCAACCAGGGCGGTGGCGGTTCTTCGCCCTTGACCGGACCGCGCTCGGCATCGGCCAGCGCCGCTCGGCGGCGGGCGTCGTCGAGCCGTGCGGCGTCGATTTCGCGCAGCACGCCATCCACGTCGGCAGCCTCGTCATCCTCCTCGTACTCGCCGGTCAGCGGGCTGTCCGGTTTCAGCTCGCCGGCCTCGTACAACGCCCACATTTCCTGCGCGTAACGGGTGCTCTTGAGCTCTGGGGCGAAGCGGCCGAAGTACAGCGCCATGTTGCCCACATCACGTTGCAACATGCTGAACGCATGGTTGTTACCGGCCGCATCCACCGCCTGCGGCAAGTCGATGATCACCGGGCCTTCAGGGCCAAGCAACACGTTGAACTCGGACAAGTCACCATGCACCAGCCCCGCGCACAGCATCAACACGATCTGGCGGACGACGAATGCATGGAACTCGCGGGCCTCGTCGGCTTCCAGGTGCACGTCGTTCAGGCGTGGCGCGGCATCGCCATCGGCGTCCGTCACCAGCTCCATCAACAGTACGCCATCCTGGAAATCATAAGGCTTGGGCACCCGGACACCGGCACTGGCCAGGCGGAACAGGGCCGCCACTTCGGCGTTCTGCCAGGCGTCCTCGGCCTCTTTGCGGCCGTATTTGGAGCCTTTGGCCATGGCCCGGGCCTGGCGGCTGTTGCGGACCTTGCGGCCTTCCTGGTACTCGGCGGCTTGGCGAAAGCTACGTTTGTTGGCTTCTTTGTAGACCTTGGCGCAGCGCACTTGGGTACCGCAACGCACCACGTAGACGGCTGCTTCCTTGCCGCTCATCAAAGGTCGCAGTACTTCGTCGACCAGGCCGTCTTCGATCAGGGGTTCGATTCTTTTTGGAGTCTTCATCAGGCTTGAGTTCTGGGGTCCTGTGGCCGAGCCGTGGAGGTGGCGGTCATCCTCTCACAGCCTGATGGATCTTGCTCGTCTGTGATGCAACGTTCGTCTGTTCAGGGTGTTTCGGGCGCCTAGGCGCCCTGCCCCACAGCACTGCCTTGCGCCACCCGCGCCCGTCGGCGGGTGATCAACAACCCCGAGCACACCACGAACACCGCCAGCACCATTGTCGAAACCACTTCAAGGCGATGATCCGGGCGGAACAGCATCAGCACCAGCACGCTGCTGATGAACAGGATCACGCCCCAGGTCAGCCACGGGAACAGCCACATGCGGTAGCTCAGCGTCTTGCCCTGGGCGGTCAGGCGCTTGCGCAGGCGCAGCTGGGAAATGGCGATAACCAGATAAACCAGCAAGGCAATGGCGCCGGAGCTGGCCATCAGGAAGCCGAACACCTTGGCCGGCACCAGGTAGTTGGCGATTACCGCCAGGAACGCCGCCCCGGTAGACAACAGCACCGCGACAATCGGCGTACCGCTGCGGCTGGTCACCTGCGCACAGGCCGGCGCGTCACCACGGCGGCTCAACGAATAGACCATGCGTGAGGCGGTGTACAACGACGAGTTCAGGCAGCTGGTCACCGAAGTCAGCACGACGAAGTCGATGATGGCCTTGGCATGCGGCACGCCGAGCGTATCCAGCACCGTGACATACGAGCCTTCAGTGGCCAGCCGTGGGTCGGTCCAAGGCACCAGCGCGATGACGATGAAGATCGACAGGATGTAGAACAGCGTGATCCGCCAGATCACCGAGTTGGTGGCCTTGGAGATGTGCTTGCCCGCCTCGTCGGACTCTGCAGCGGCAATGGTCACCACCTCGGCCCCAAGGAACGAGAACATGGTGATCAGCATGGCGCTGAGCACCGCGCCGAAGCCGTTGGGCATGAACCCACCGGTATCCCACAGGCGCGAAACACCGCTGACACCGGAGCTGGGCAGCAGGCCGAAAATGGCACAGGCACCCAGAATGATGAAGGCGACGATGGCAATGACCTTCACCAGCGCCAGCCAGAACTCGAATTCACCGTAGTTTTTCACGCTGAACAGGTTGGTGGCGGTCAGCAGCAGCGTAATCACCAACGACAATACCCAGATCTCCATCTGCGGCACGTAGGTGTTGATGATGGTGGCGGCAATGTTGGCTTCGATGGGGATGATCAACACCCAGAACCACCAGTACAGCCAACCGATGGTGTAGCCGGCCCACTTGCCGATGGCAAGGTCGGCATAGGTGGAGAACGAGCCGGTGTCCGGCGAAGCGACTGCCATTTCCGCCAGCATGCGCATCACCAGCACCACCAACCCGCCCGCCAGGATATAGGCCAGGATGGTTGCAGGCCCGGCTTCGGCGATGGCCCGCCCAGAGCCAACGAACAGGCCGGCGCCGATCACCCCGGCAATGGACAGCATGGTGACATGCCGCGATTTCAATCCATGACTCAAATTGTTTTTGTCTGTTTGCATGGTCTTACCTTCTTATTCTTGTCATGCCCGCGCTAGGCCGTCAGCACGCATGTCTAGCGAACGTGGGCGCGAAAAAGCCCGCCCTGCCCTAAATGGTGAGTAGGGCAAGGACGGGTTGAGTAAAACGAAACGCAGATCCGCCGGGGTTAGCTGCCGCCTCAGCCCGCAGCGCGCTGCTTGCCCGCCAAGTCAGGCTTGAGCGAGCCGCCCCCTTGGCGGCTGACTTGTTCGCAGACCTTCTCGACGATGTAGGCGCCGATCGGAATGGCAGAGGTGGCGGCAGGCGACGGCGCATTGCACACGTTCACGCTGCGTGCGGAGTTGACGAAGAGGAAGTCGTCGATGAGCTTGCCATCGCGTGACACCGCCTGTGCCCGCACACCCGCCGGGTATGGCGTGAGGTCGTCCTTGGTGATGCTCGGGCAGTACTTCTGCACCTGCTTGAGGTAGCCGCCCTTGAACAGCGAGTTTTTCATCTCGATCAGGCCCGGCCGCAGGTTCTTGGCCAGCACCTTGAGGATGCCGGGTGTGGTCAGGGTCTGGAACATGTCGCCAAGGCTGACGTCGGACTTGCGATAACCTTCGCGCTTCATCGCCAGTACCGCGTTTGGCCCGACGGTCACGGTACCGTCGATCATCCGCGTCAGGTGCACACCCAGAAACGGCATGGACGGGTCCGGAATCGGGTAGATCAGGTGGTTGACGATCTGGTTGTGCTGCTTGGGCAGCAAGTAGTACTCGCCGCGGAACGGGCAAATCACGAAATTGGTCTGGATGCCCAGCATGCTCACCACGCGGTCGGCCATCAGCCCCGAGCAGGTGACCAGGAAGCGGCTGTGGAACTCATCGCTGCGGGTACGCACGATCACCTCACTGGCGCGCTCTTCCAGGCCAATCACCTCGGCGCTGTAGCGGATCTCGCCACCGGCACGCTGGAACTGACGGCCCATGGCCGCCGTGACCTCGGCGTAATTGACGATGCCGCTGGAGGGGACAAAGATCCCGCCCAGGCCGACGATGTTGGGCTCGCGCTCATGCAACTCGGCAGCAGACAGCCATTCACGCTCCAGGCCATTGGCCGCAGTGCGCTCCCACAACGCCTTCATGCGTTGCATTTCCAGGTCGTTGGTGGCCACCAGCAGCTTGCCACACTCATCGAAGGCGATGCCGTGCTCGGTGCAAAAGGCCTTGGTCGCCTTGTTGCCTTCCAGGCAGAAGCGCGCCTTGAGGCTGCCAGGGGTGTAGTACACCCCGGCATGGATCACGCCGCTGTTGTGCCCGGTCTGGTGGCGGGCCGGGCCGGACTCTTTCTCCAACAGGAGAATCTTGGCGTCCGGGTACACCTTGATCAGGTGCATGGCAGTGGACATGCCCACAATGCCACCGCCGATGATGATGAAGTCGTACACAGTGTTACCTCCCGCGCCGTGTTTACTGGCCGCGCTGGTACAGCGGCTTGGGGAAGGCGACATAGCCGCGTTGGCGCATCAGCTCGCGGCGCAAGCCATCGTGCGGGGTGAAGCGGTCGCGGCCGTGGAGCCAGAACAGATTATTGATCAAGACGAAGCTGCCCACTGCCACCGGAACGGAAAGTTTCTTGTCGCTGCCCTCCAGCGATTCGGACAAGGCGTTCAGCCAGATACCTTCCTCGAAGTTTTCCGGCTGCACGAACTGGTCGATGTAGCGCATGGTCGGCCGGCCTTCGGTATCGGTATCGAACACCGAATGGAACACGTCCTCGGCCACTTTCTTGCTCGGTGGCGCGGTCCAGCGCATCTCACGGCGCGCCATCGGGTGGCGGAAGAACGCGTCGCAGTCCTCCCAGTCGTCCAGGTGCAGCAGCAGCGAATTGCCGCCTTCCATGTTCTTTTCGTCGATCTTCAGCATCAGCACATAGTCGGTGATCTGGTTCACGAAGGTGCCGTCGTTGTGCAGCTCCATGACGCGGTGTGGCTGGCGCAGGTAGCTGTCGGAGTTGTCGCTGTTCACGACCACGAAGCGGGCGTAGTACTGGCCGCTCATGGCGTCGTAGTTGGAGCGACCGATCAGGTGGGCGCAGGCGGTGGTGAACTTGACCATGTCCTCGGCCTGGCTCACGTCATCCAGCCCGACCGGGGTGATCAGCATGCCGCCGCTGGCGCGGTCGAGGATGGTGTTGAGCAATACCGGGCGCAGCGTGCCTTCGCACAGATCATCAAGGATTTCGCCCACCCGGAAACGCAGGAACGACTTGTACTCCAACGCCTGCACCGGCCACTCGGCCACGGCCTTGACGAACGCCTCCACGGTCTCGCGGGCAAAGGTCAGTTCAAGCAGACGCGGCGACTGCTTCGAAGGGGCGATGGTGTAACCCCGCGGTTCGAGTGGCAACGGCATGACAAGTTCGTCGATCTGCGTAAAAGCGTTCATGGCTAGGTCCTGGCAGAAAAAGTGAGTGGCGCCGCCCAGTGTGTGATCTGGATCAGTGCAGGCGAAGCAAAAATATCGCCACTCAACGAAAATGTCTACATTTTTATAAAACGAAGATAAAGAGCGAGTATGTCCATTGTTTTTCGTCCGCCAGTGGTTTCGGTATGATCGGCAAAACGTTTTGAGGAACAGGACCTTGGAAGCGCTCGCGCCCCGACAAAATTCAGCATTCAGCGGGTATGAGAGGCTCAAGAAAGACATCATCCGTGGCGTGTTCAAGCCGGGGGAAAAGCTCTTGATGAGCACCCTCAAAGACCGCTATGAACTGGGTGTAGGGCCTCTGCGCGAGGCGCTCTCGCAGTTGGTGGCCGAGCACCTGGTGAATGCCATCAGCCAGAAGGGCTACCGTGTCGCCCCCATGTCACTGGCGGAGATGAACGACATCTACGATGCCCGCGCCAACCTGGAAGCCATGATCATCAGCCTGGCCATCGAACGCGGCGACGACGCCTGGGAGGCCTCGGTGCTGGCCTGTTCGCATACCTTGGCCAAAGTGGTGGAAGTGAAAACCCGCGAGCAGCGCCTGGACGTCTGGGACGAGCGGCACAAGGCGTTTCACACCGCCATCGCCTCCGGCTGCGGCTCCAAGCACTTACTGCAGGCACGCACCTACCTGTTCGACCAGGCCGAGCGTTATCGGCATCTGTGGCTGACGCAGACGGTGTTTTCCGAGCAGGCCCTTGAACTCAAGCGCCAGGAGCACGCGGCGTTGGTGGAGGCGATTCTGGCCCGCGACGCCAAGCGCGCCAGCGCCATGATGCACTCGCACCTGATGACCCCCGTGCCAATCATCGCGCAAATCATGCATGCCGAGGGCATCGGGCGCGGGGAGTAGGCCGTCAGGCGGCGGCCTGGCGCTGGACCACATAGTGCCGGGCTTTGTCGAACGCCCAGTTGTACACCACGGTGTAGGGCAGGATGATCACGAAGAAGCCCAACTCGACCATGAACGCCTGAAGCAGCGAAATATCCAGCATCCAGGCCGCCACGGGCAGGCACCACACCACCAGGCCTGCCTCGAAGCCCAGGCCATGGGCGACACGCGCCCAAGGCTTCCAGGCAACCCGTTCGGTCTGCACGACGCGGTCGATCAGTGCGTTATAGGCCACGTTCCAGGCCATGGCGATCACTGACAGGGTCACCGCCAGCCCCCCGGCCGTTGCCAACGACTTGCCCAGCACCCAGGACAACAGCGGTGCGCACAACAGCACAGCGAATACTTCATAACCTACGGCATGGACCATGCGTTCGGTGAAAGAGACCTTTTTCATCTTGAATTCCATCATTTGCTTGAGACGTGCTTCCTATTTTCTTTGATGGAACAGATACTCGCGATATAGCTCCTATCGGTTTTATCAATACCTATGCGCTACTCACCTGAAGCTTTGCTTGCCTTTGTCGAAGCCGCCGCGCTGGGCTCGTTCTCTGCGGCGGCCCGCAAACTGAAGAAAAGCCAGTCCACCGTGAGCATTGCGATAGCCAATTTCGAGGCGGATATCGGCTGCCCCCTGTTCGACCGCGGCGGGCGCCACCCTACGCTCAATGCTGCCGGGCGCCAGGTATTGCCCCATGTCGAAGCGATCCTCGACGCCAGTGCCGGGCTCGACGCCCTGTCACTGAGGCTGGCTGAGCACGTTGAAGCGTTGGTCTCGGTGGTGATGTCGGACAGCTACAGCGTCACCTTCCAAAGCGCGGTCATGGCCGGCTTCGCACACAGCTACCCGCATACCGAGCTGCGCTGTGGGCCCTCGGAAGACGCTGACGTGATCGAGTTGGTGCAGCAGGACATGGCCCAGATCGGCATTCTTGCCGCGCAGCGCCAATACCCCGCCGATGTCGCCGTGGCGCGCCTGCCTGAGCAGGCGGAGTTTTGTGTGTACGTGAGCGCCGAGCACCCGCTGGCGGCGCTGAGCACGGTGCAGCGCCAGCACTTGGAGACCGTACGCCAGCTGTACATCAAGACCTACGCCCCCAGCCTGCACCACGACCGCGGCCAGGCCTGGTCGGCGCCGGACTACCTGACCTTGCTGGAGTTCGCCGCCCGTGGCTTTGGCTGGGCAGAACTGCCCAAGGCCCTGGTCACGCGCTTTGGCAGCGGCTTGGTGGAATTGCAGGTGGCCGGTTATCCGCGCCGCGTCGACATGGACATCGCCTGGTCCCGCCGCCGAGCCCTCGGCCCAGCCGGACAATGGCTGGTGCAGCGGTTGCTGGGCGTATAGGAAATCGACCAGACAACAGTGAACATTGTGGGAGCGGGCTTGCCCCGCGAATGGGGCTACGCGGTGCATGGCACCGGCTTCGCCGGTGTTCGCGGGGCAAGCCCGCTCCCACGTCAATTTTTAGAAATGGCGCAAGACAGTTGCTCCCACAGGATGATGGGCTAAAGCCGCCCAAACAGTGCACCCAAGCGCAACAAGCAGTACACCCACCGACAAGTCAGCCACCCCGCTCGCCCCGTAGCCTGTCACCACGCGCCGATCAATGCGGCACGCACCCAAAAGCACAAGAACAAACGTTGGTGACCTATGAAAACAGTAGATCCGATCACCCTTGCGGTGGTCCGGGGTGCGCTGGAAACAGCGCAGCGCGAAATGACCTTGACGTTGGAAAAGACCGGCCGCTCCAGTGTGTTCAACCTGGCCCATGATTACTCGAACTCGTTGTTCGACCACCTCCCCGAAATGATCCTGCAAGGCCAGGACATCCCCATCCACCTGGGTTCACTGATCCCCGCCATGAAGTGTGTGGCCGAGTTTTTCGGTGACGATATCGCCGAAGGTGACGTGATCTACCACAACGACCCGGCGTACAAGGGCAGCCATATCCTCGACTGCTGCATGTACAAGCCGGTGTACTACCAGGGCGAACTGGTGTTCTGGACTGTATGCAAAGGCCACCTCACCGACATCGGCGGCCCGGTACCGGCCGGCTACAACCCGGACGCCAAGGAAATCTACGCCGAAGGCCTGCGCATCCCGCCCGTGAAGCTGTGGGAAAAGGGCAAGCGCCGCGAAGACGTGATCAACTTCATGCTCACCAACATGCGCGCCCGCCCCTATCAGGAGGGCGACCTCAACGCCCAGTACGGCGCCTGCAAAGTCGGTGAGCGGCACCTGCTCGACCTGCTCGACAAGTACGGCGTGGAGCAGGTGCGTGCCTGCATCGCCGAACTGAAGAACATGGCCGACCGCCACATGCGCGCCTTGCTGCGTGACGTGCCGGACGGCCACTACCGCGGCACCGCCGTGCTCGAAGACGCCGGCCACGGCCTGGGCGAACTGGCCATCACCGCGCATGTCGAGATACGCGGCGAGCAAGCCCATGTGCGTATCGAAAGCCCGCCGCAGGTGCCCTACTTCATCAACTCCTACGAGGGCAATTCGGTGTCGGGTGTGTACCTTGGCCTGATGATGTTCGCTCAGGTCGCACCGCCCTACAACGAAGGCCTGTATCGCTGCGTCACGGTCGATGTCGGCACCAAGGGCACGCTGTGCAACGCCCAGGAGCCAGCCCCCCACGTCAACTGCACCACGACTCCGATGGAAACCTTGGCCGATGCCGTGCGCACGGCACTGGAGCAAGCCTCGCCGCAGCGGGTCACGGCCTCCTGGGGGCATACCAGCGGTATCAACATCGCCGGCCACGACCCACGCAACGGCAACAGCGAGTACGTGACCATGGTCCTGGCCTCGATCATTGCCGGCGCGGGGGCCAACAAAGTCATGGATGGCTGGCATGCCTGTGGGCCGCTGTGCTGCTTCGGTGCCTTGATGAGCGGTGACATCGAGCTGCTGGAGCACGCCTACCCGATACTCATCCACCGCTACAGCCTGATGGCCGACAGTGGCGGCGCCGGTGAATTTCGCGGCGGCTCCGGCACCCGCTTGGAGATCGAGCCCCTGCAACACGCGATGACCGTGGTCGGCTTCGGCGAGGGCCGCCAACTGCCCACCGCCGGCGCCGCCGGGGCCCGCAATGCCCTGCTGGAGCCCAAACTCGGCCGCCTGATCCACCGTCATGCCGATGGCTCGGAAGACCACTACACCCAGAACCCCATGCTCACCCTCCAGCCCGGCGAGCGGATCATCAACATCAACCCAGGGGGCGGCGGGTATGGCGACCCCCTGCGCCGCCCGGTAGCCGCCGTGCTGCAAGACCTGCGCAACGGACTGGTCTCGCCCCAGGGCGCCGCGCTGGAATACGGCGTGGTTGTCGATGCTGGCGGCCACCTCGACGAAACCGCCACCCGCCTTGCCCGCGACCTGCACTGACCGGAGACCCATCATGCGCAATCAATATCGCCTGGGCATCGACGCCGGCGGCACCTTCACCGATTTCATCCTGGCTGACCGCGATGGCGGCGTGCAGCTGTTCAAAGCCCCTTCCACGCCGCAGGACGGCACCCTGGCCATCCGCGCGGGCCTGGCGCAAATCGCCGACGCCACCGGCCGCACGCCGGCCGAGATCATCGCCAACTGCGACCTGTGCATCAACGGCACCACGGTCGCCCTCAACGCCCTGATCGAACGCACCGGGGTCAAGGTCGGCCTGCTGTGCACCGAGGGCCACGAGGACAGCCTGGAAATCCGCCTGGGCCACAAGGAAGAGGGCCACCGCTATGACGCCCACTACCCGCCCGCGCACATGCTCGCCCCGCGTCACCTGCGGCGCCCGATCCGCGGCCGCATCCTCGGCGATGGCCGCGAGCACAGCCCGCTGGACGAGCACGCGGTGCACGAGGCCATCGACTACTTCCGTGCCGAAGGCGTGGAAGCGGTGGCCATTTCCTTCCTCTGGTCGGTGCGCAACCCCAGCCATGAGCAGCGTGCCGCCGAGCTGGTCAGGGCAGCGCTGCCCGGGGTGTTCGTTTGCACAGGCGTTGAAGTGTTCCCGCAAATCCGCGAATACACCCGCACCTCCACCACCGTGGTCAACGCCTACCTGAGCCCGGTGATGGCGCGCTACGTGGCGCGTATCGACAGCCTGTTCGAGGAGTTGGGCGCCCAGCAACCGGTGCGCTACTTCCAGTCCAACGGTGGCCTGGCGCCCGGCCACCTGATGCGTGAGCGCGCGGTCAATGCCATCAACTCCGGCCCGGCTTCGGCGCCCCAGGCGGGGCTTTCGGTCGCCCGCCCGTTTGGCATCGACAACGTCATCACCGTGGACATGGGAGGCACCTCGTTCGACATCACCCTGACCAATGCCGGGCGCACCAACTTCAGCAAGGATGTGGACTTCCTGCGCCAGCGCATCGGCGTGCCGATGATCCAGGTGGAGACACTGGGTGCCGGCGGTGGCTCCATCGCGCACCTCGACGAGTTCGGCATGCTGCAGGTGGGGCCCCGTAGTGCGGGCGCCAAGCCTGGCCCGGTGTGCTACGGCAAAGGCGGCAGTGAACCCACCGTAACCGACGCCAACCTGGCCCTGGGCTACCTGCCAGACCGTGCGGTGCTGGGCGGCAGTATTACGCTCAATCGCCAGGCTGCGCTGGAGGCCATCCGCAGCAAGATCGCCGAACCGCTGGGCATCAGTGTTGAGCGCGCCGCGTTTGGCATTACCACCCTGGTCAACCTGAACATGGTCAACGGCATCCGCCGTGTCTCCATCGAACGCGGCCACGACCCGCGCGACTTCGCCCTGATCGGCGCGGGTGGCGCAGCGGGCATGCACGTGGTGCGCCTGGCCGAAGAAATTGGCATGCACACCGTGTTGATCCCCAAGGTGGCCTCTGGCTTGTGCGCCTTCGGCCAGATCCTTTCGGATGTGCGCTACGACCAGCTCACCAGCCTGTCGATGCGCCTGGACGCCGAACACGCCGACCTCGCGCAGCTCAACCAGGCCCTGGCCGAACTGCGCCAGCAAGGCTTGGCGAACCTACGCGAAGACGGCTTCGGCGACCAGGCCAGCAGCTGCCACTACACCCTGGAAATGCGCTACAGCGGGCAGATCCATGAGTGCAGCGTGGAACTGGAGCGCCACAGCCTGGACAGTGACGGGCTGGCAGCGTTGATCGAGTCCTTCCACGCTCGCCACCAGACGCTGTACTCGTACAGCGAACCCGACAGCCCAGTAGAACTGGTCAACCTGGAGTGCTCGGTGATCGGTCACCTGCCGCGCCCACCGCAGCCAGAACTGCAGGGGCCGACCCAGCCACCTGCTGCAGTCCCGGTGGGCGAGCGCCCGATGCTGTTCAGTGCCGACGGCGAGTGGCAGCACACCCCGGTGTTCAACGGTAACCACCTGCTGCCCGGGCAAACGGTGCAAGGCCCCTGTGTGATCGAGGAGGACACCACCAACATCGTCGTGCCGCCAGGCTGGCAGGCCTGCCTGGAACCTTCGGCCACGTACCGGGTGACACGCGGGGCTTGATCAAAGGGTCGGCACGCGCCGATCATGGGCGTGACACCCGCCCGGCAGCGTTGCGCTGCCGGGCGTTTTTGCACAATAACAAGAGCTGCTTGAGTAGCTTGCCTGCAGTTCCTTTTTTCAATGCTGCCCTCTTTGAAAAAGGACAACCCATGCCCACAGAACTGTCGACCCATGGCTGGCCGCAACCCGAACGCCAGGCGCGCTGGGCCGAAGCCATCAGCGACACCTACTTCCCCTTGAGCTTGGAATTTGCCGCCGAGCAACCCTTCAATGGCCACCTGCAGCGCTGGAGCACCCCCAGCACGCCGCTGAGCCTGTCACGCCTGCGCTCCAGCCAGCTTGGCTATTCCCGCAGCAAGGCGCACATCGGCCAGGACACTGACGCGTTCTACCTGGTCACCGTGCCCAGCCGCAGCGAGGTGCACTTCGAGCAGGATGGCCATCCATTGAGCTGCCGCCCAGGCGGTTTCATCGTCGAGCGCGGCGACGCGCCTTACCGTTTCCATTACCGGGCCGAAAACGACCTGTGGGTGCTGAAGCTGCCTGAACGCGCGCTCAAGGCCAACTTGCTCGGGCACAAGCGCTACACCCGCCACTGCTTCGACGCCAGCCAAGGCCTTGGGCGCATCTTTGTCGAGCAACTGGACCTCTGCGCGCGCCACTTCGACGCCAGCCCCGCAGCCGCCCGCCACCTGCTGCTGGAGCAGGCCAGTGCGACCCTGCTGCTGGCCTTGCAGCAGGACGAACGGGTGCTGGGCAGTGAAGGCTCCAACCTCAGCACGCTGCACCTGACCCGTGTCGAGCACTACGTGCTGCAAAACCTCGGCGACCCCGACCTGTCACCGCAAGCCGTCGCCACGGCCTGCGGCCTGTCATTGCGCTACCTGCACAAGCTGTTCTCGATCACGCCCTATACCCTGGGCGAATGGGTGCGCCAACAGCGCCTGGAGGCAGTGCATCGCCAGCTGTGCGACCCGCACTGCCATCTGTCTATCGGCCAACTGGCGTTTCGCTGGGGTTTTGCCGACCAGGCGCAGTTCACCCGGGCCTTTCGCCAGCGCTATGGGTGTACCGCCCGCGAGGTGCGCGCGGCGCGCGCGCACTGAAGGCGGCGGCGCAGGGATGCGCCGTGCTCACTCGATCGCCGTGGTATCGACCTCTTTCCAGCTGTCATCCGGGTCGAAGCGTTTCATCTCCTTGGCCAGCCTGTCCCCGTGTGGCCCGAGGTCTTTCTCGAAGACCTGGCCGTCATGGCTGATCATGAAGCTCATCACCCCTGTGTCGTCATACTTCGCTGGCCAGGCGATCAGGGCAAAGCCGCGGCTCATCTGGTTGCCAATCAGGTAGCTGTAAGCGCCACCGGGAGCCGACGGGCCTTGCGCACCGAGGATGCGGAAGTGGTAGCCATACCAGTCGTCACCCACCACATCCTGGCCGAACAGCGGCCCCAGCGGGCTGACCTGCCCATCACCTTCATCGTCCCAGTACAGGCCGTCATGCTTGCCAGGCTCGCTGAAAATCTTCTGCGCGTATTGCAGCGCACCATTACCGTTGCGGTCTTGTGAGGCGTAGTCCATCTGCGCGTCGTGGTACGCCAGCATCGACTGCACGGCGCCCAGTTCGTTGCGGCCAATGCGCCGGGCGCGGATTTCGGCACTGCCGGCCTTGAGGTCGAAGCGCCAGCCCTGGCTGCTTTTGCTCAGGGGTATAGGCAACGTCCAGTGATCACTGCCCACCGCCAGTATGGCCTTGCCTTGGGCCGTCATGTCGATGCTGTGCTGCACGCGATACTGCTCCAGGAACGTGTCCACATCGCTGCGTTGCACACCCCCACGCGGGATGTAGGTACGCCAGTCATCGCCCAGCAGTTGGGCCAGGCGGGCTTCATCCGCCTTCTCTTGGCCCAGCGCCGCGACGAAGGCCTCCACGGCCTTCTCCGGTGTCGGAAAAGCGTCTTGCGCTGCGGCCAGGGATGACCAGGCCAGGCCTGCAGTGAGCAGCAATGCCCCGAGTAATGGACGGTTCATCGACGGCCACCTCCCCCGCGGCGTGCAGGCGCACTGGGCCGGGAGATCGGGTGCCCGGCGGCACGCGATGCGTTCGGCCGCTGGGCGAACGACTGGCTGGTGCGGCCGCGGCTGGCCTGCGCGCTGGTGCGCGACGGCGAGCGCACGCCATCGAAGGCATTGTTACGCGCCCGGCCTGCGGTATTGGCGGGGCGGTTCTGCGCCCCTGGCCGCGCCTGGCCTTCACCTTGTCTGCGTGAGTTCACCTGGTTGTTCTGCTGCCGGCCTTGGGTATTACGTGTGTCCTGTCGGCGGTCGGCTGGCCGTGCCGCGTCGTTACGCGATTGCATGCGATTGCCGACCGAATTGCCCGCCTGCGCCTCGCGCACCTGCTGGCGGGCCTGGCGGTTGCTGGTGGCCGGCCGCTCGATGCCAGCCCGGTCCATTGAAGCCCTGGCGTTGTTGCGTGCCTGGGCACGCTGGGCGTCGTCGCCACGGAACGCGGTACGCTGGGTAGCACCGTCCAGCTGGCGACCATATTGCTGGCGGCTGCGGGCATCGCGGTAAGGCACACCCTCGCGGTTCGCGGCGTTGTGCTGCCATTTGTTCTGGTTGTTGGTGATGCGGTTGTTGCCGTTGATGTTGTTGTAGCGGTTGACGTCGATGTCGATGTCATTGTTGCCCCAGTCACAGTCGCCCCACAGCGAACTGACAATCGCCACGCCCGTACCGAAGGCCAGGCCCGCCACCAGCGCAGAACCGGCGTAGTACATCGGCGGTGGCGGGTAGTACACCGGCGGCGAGGCCGGGTAAGCCCAGGTGCCGTAGGTGGTGGTGGGGTTGTAGCTGGGCACGTACACCACTTGCGGGTCGGCCGGCTCGATAATGATGGTGGTGGGCGGGCTGCTGGCCGGGGCCGCCTGCTTGCTGCTACCACCGCTGGAAGCCGGCGCTGCCGCCGGAGCCGCCTGCACGGTCACATTCTGGTACTGGTTGCTCTGCAGGTTGCCGGCCGCCTGCGCTTGATGACGCAAGCGCTGCACGCCGGCCATGACATCGTCGGGTTGCGCGAGGAAGGCGTCGCCCAGGCGTTGTACCCACACGGGGTCCTGGCCCAGGGTCGCCAGCAACTGCGGGAAGGCCACCAGCGCCTGCACGCTCGGGTCCCACGGCTGTTTCGCCACTTGCTTGACCGCATCGTCGCCAGAAGCCTTGGGGTTGGCCTTGGACCAGGTCACGGCTTCACTCACCTGCCCCGGGTAGGTGGCGGCCATCAGCACCTGGGCCAGCAACGCGTCGGGGTACAGCGCGATGGGTGCGAGCATCTGGTCCAGTTGCTCCTGGGTGAACACCGCCTCTTTGGCCGCGAGCGTGTCGGCTTGCGGGGCCGGGTCCGGCGCGGGTACCTCTTCTGCCAGCACCCGGCCAGGTGCAGCGCTCAGGCACAGCACCGCCGAAAGGACGGCAATCAATGGCATGCGCATCGCTAATCCCTAAGAGGTCAGACCGCGTGGGTTAAGGGTAGCAATGGCAATCCGTTTGACCAGCAGAGAGGGCGCTAACTTTTCGCACTGATGGTTGTATCGATAGTGACTATCGAACGAGGCAATTTCTACTGATCGGCCCGGCCCAATAACCTAGCGCCATTGATTCGAACTTGGCGAATCCCCGCACCCCGGAGCTACCCGATGAATACCCTGGCCCGCCTCTCGCTCACTGCCCTGGCCGCTACCGCCATCGCCCTGTTGGCCGGCTGTGCCAGCCACCCCGAACTGCGCCCGTACAGCGCCGAAGAAACCCGCCAACTGCAACTGGAAGCCTTGCAACGCCGTGGCCTGTCGCTGGACGACTATGAACAGCAACGGCGGGTGATCCAGCGTGCCAACGACCTGCCTGTGGTCACTGAAGCCGCCGACGCTGACCCTTCGACCAAAGGCTGAAGGGCATAGCCAACGGTTCCCTCCTCCCGCCTGCGCAGGTATCCTTTACCGCTCAACCGCAAGCCTTCCAGGACGGAGACCATGACCAGGCCCCTTCTGTTGCTGAGTGCTGCACTGCTCTTCAGCCCCCTGCTGCTGGCCCAGCAAATGAAACGCGAACTGGGCGACATCGACTTCACGCTAGGCACCACACCCTCCCGCAGCATGGCCCAAGGGCTGATTTCGCCCAGCGCCATCGGCGCATTCCATGGTGGCCTCGACCTCAGCCACCGCAGTGGCTGGTACCTGGGCCAATACGCCCCGAGCATGGGCGTCACCCCAAACTCCACCCTGCGGTTGGACAGCTACCTGGGCTACAAGCACCACTTCGACAGCAGCCTCGGTTACGAGGTGGGTTTGATTCATTACAGCCAGCCCACTGTCGCGGGCCCCGACAGTTACGCGCTGTACGGCGGCGTGTCGGTGCTGGGCAGCCGCTTTGGCGGGGCGCTGCGCGACAACCCCGACAACCGCACCGGCACCCTCTTTGCCGACTTCGGCCAATTGCCGCTGTTCGACGTCGACCTCACCGTCAAACTCGCCCATCACCGCTTGGGCACGCCGTTCACCATTGGCGATGGCAGCCAGGTGAATGCCTTTTCCGACTGGTCGCTGGAAGTGTCGCGGCCTTGGCTGGGCATTGACCTGAACCTGATCTACAGCAACTCCAACCTCAGTGGCGGCGGTTGTGATGCGTATTCGGGGATCAACACGTATTGCGAAAGCGTCGTCACGCTCAAGGCGCAGCGCAGCTTCTTTTAACGGCGCGGTGCCAGCGCCAGCGCGATACCGCCCAGCACCACGACACACGCCACTAGCAAGCGCAACGACAGCGGCTCACCAATCAGGCAAACCCCGCCCACTGCGGCAATCACCGGCACACTGAGCTGCATCGTTGCCGCCTGTTGTGCGCTGACCTGCCTGACCACGCCATACCACACGGCATAACCCGCCCCCGAGGCCAGCACGCCCGAGGCAAGCGCATACAGTAAACCGGGGGCGGTCAACTGCGTGCCGCCACCGACCCACAGCACGGGTGCCAGCAGCACCAGGCATGGCAGGCTGCGGGCAAAATTGCCGACGGTATCCGCCAACGGCCTGGGTGAGCCTTTGCCTAACAGCGAATACACGCCCCACGCCACGCCCGAGGCGGCCATCAACAAGGCGCTGGTCAAGGGTGGCGCCTCTGCACCGGGCAACAACAGCACCAGCAGGCCAGCAAAGGCGATCAGCATGCCCAGCAGCATCCGCGGGTGATGCGCTCGCCTTTGTACGCGGCAAAACCAAACATGGTGATCTGCACGGCGCCGAACAACAGCAACGCACCTGCGCCAGCGCCCAGTTGCAGGTACGCCGCAGAAAACAGAAATGCATAAAGGAACAGCGCCAGGCCGCCTCTCCAACTGCCGCCCTGGGGGACTGCGGGCTTGCGTAGCCGTATCAGCAGCAAGAGGAACAGCGCACCACTGGCCAGCCGCACCACCGTGAACGATGCGGGGTCGATAGCCCCGTCCCGCAGTGCCAACCGGCAAAACACCGAATTGGCGGCGAAGGCCACCAGGCTGAACAGTGCGGGCCAGAGCCAGGCCCTGGCCTTGCGGTCGGTAAGCGTGGTGGTGCCGGTGCTCATGGTGGGGTCACCTCTGAGAGGGTTATTGTTGTTATATCGGCCCTGCAGCTACCGATATACAACAGAGTGTTTCCCTGGCGCCACCCCCGAGCGGCAGCCGCTACAGCGCTGCCACCGCGTCGATCTCCACCAGCATGCCGCCCAGCGCTAGCCGAGGCACGGGTATCAGTGTGCAGGTCGGTTTCATGAGCGGGCCCCAGGCCCTGTCAGCCTCGGCCACCCATTGCTGCAGACGCGCCTCGCTGTGATCGACGATCAGCAAGGTCAGCTTGAACACCTGTGCCAGGCTGGCGCCTTTGGAGGCCAGGGCCGTTTCGAGGTTGGCCAGGGCCTGTCGGGCCTGGTCGGCGAATGCCGGCGACAGATGCCCGTTGGCGTCCTCGCCGCCCTGGCCGGCGATATACAGCAAACGGCTGCCGGCAGGCACTTCTGCGACATGGGAATAGGCATTGTCACTGGGGTCATACAGCCCTGCAGGGTTGGACAGCTGGAAAGGTGCTGAACGGGACACGGTGAATACTCGCACGGAGAAAAGTGCCGCCGAGTATCAGACCTCGAGTTAGCTTGAGGTCAAGCGCTGTAGGACTTTTCACATGACGCGGTCAGCGTGTTGAACCACGTGTGTGTTTTCAGCGGCGTCTGCCTGCCGCTAGAGTGCAAAACCCGGCACGGAGGCCTGCCCGCAACAAGGAAAGCGACAATGACCAAGCACCACTTTCAACTTGCCTACACCATTAACCCACGGCATGACGGCGATGACGACGAGGCCGCCCGCGCCCGGCTGCACTTGCGCAACATCGGCTGGGACACCGTGGACCACATCGAAACCACCCTGCTAGGCGTGGTCCAGCTTTACCAAGGCACCACGGCAGCCCGTGTCGATGAAGCCGAAAAGCAGATTCGCGGCCGCATACACGAAGAGCTCAAAAGCCTGCGTGTGGTGTCGCGGGTGAAGTTTCACGGCAGCCTGATGGTCGACGGCCTGGGCCAGGCCATTTACTTCAGCATCGTGCCCTGAGCCGCGAGCAGTGACCGCACCAGGCGCCCCCGCGCCTGGTGCCATGGCCATCACTTTTCTTGCAGCACTGCCCTGCCCTTCACCGCTCGCGGCCCGCGCCACGCCCAGAACAACAGGCCGGGGAACGGCGCATAGACCACGAAGACGACCCACAGCATCTTGCGTTCTGCGCGGCGGTCACTGCCGATGATGTGCCAGATGGCCCAGATTTCCAGCAGGATCACAAAGGCCGCGATGATGATCCAGATCGTTCCGATTTCCATGAGCACTCTCCCATTTGGCATGTAATGGGTTGGGTTGCAGTGAATGCTGAGGGTTCAGATTGATTTACCTGGTGTCAGGGCGCTATATCCGGTCAACCTCAGTGACGCGCTGCCTGCTCCAGCGCTGCCTTCAACGCCACCGCATCGGCAAACGCCCGCTGGCTCACCAACGCACCGTGCTCCAGTTGCAACCACTGCACCTGGCCCTCCTGCCCCGGATAGCGACTGGCCACCCTTCCTTCACGGTCGAGCAGCACCCGATAGTTGTAATCGCGCATGGCGGGGATCGCGAACAACTTGCTGATCAGCGCCGGCATGCGCTGGATGTCGGCAACGAAGACCGCATCGCGGGCTTCCAAATAGCCCTTGGGCTGCTCGGCCAGTGCCGCCTTCACCAACTTGGCACCGTCCATGTCCCGCGCTACCAGCAGAATATGCGTGCCGGCATCGAGGCTGTACGCTTGGTCGTGCTGGTCGAGCAGCGTCCACGGGGCAAGCTTTTCGCCCGGTTCCAAGGCATTGGCCAGCAACGGCAACAGGCTGAGCAACAGGGTAACGGCATATTTCATCAACGGCATCCTCAATCGTAGAGTCACCTGGCAGATTGCCTTAACACGACCTGAAATACGACAGGCCCACCCAAGAGATTGTCTTTCCCCCGGCCACCCGCCACACTCCGCCTGGCCAGCCAGGAAGCGGAGTCCAGAGTGCCCACCCCACGCCAGTTCAGCAAGAAGACCAGCACCAGCAACATGCTGAGGCTAAAGTCCACCACCGGAAATGCCCAAGCGCCCTATCGGGTCGACTTCGTATTGCTCGAACACTTCTCCATGGCCAGCTTCACCGTGGCCATGGATGTGCTGGTCACGGCCAACCTGCTGCGCGCCGACAGCTTCCAGTTCACCCCACTGTCGCTGGACGGCGACCGGGTGCTGAGCGACCTGGGGCTGGAGCTGGTCGCCAGCGAACTGTCCGCCGAAGCGCTCAAGGAACTCGACCTGCTGATCATCTGCGGTGGCCTGCGCACCCCGCTCAAGTACCCTGAGCTCGACC
Organism: Pseudomonas kermanshahensis; assembly: GCF_014269205.2. Classification (NCBI taxonomy): domain Bacteria; kingdom Pseudomonadati; phylum Pseudomonadota; class Gammaproteobacteria; order Pseudomonadales; family Pseudomonadaceae; genus Pseudomonas; species Pseudomonas kermanshahensis. The sequence continues at coordinate 2,249,793 of NZ_JABWRY020000001.1, read as the reverse complement.
GCATGCTGGACGACTGCGCCGCCCATGGCATGGCCCTGGGCGGCCTGTGGAACGGCGCCTGGTTCCTGGGCCGCGCAGGCGTGCTGGACGACTACGGTTGCAGCATCCACCCCGAGCAACGCGCCAGCCTCTCTGAACGCAGCCCGCAAACCCGCATCACCCCGGCCAGCTTCACCCTCGACCGCGACCGCCTCAGCGCCGCCAGCCCCAATGGCGCGATGGAGCTGATGCTCGGCCTGGTCCGCAGGCTGTACGGCGATGGCCTGGCCGAAGGCGTCGAAGAAATATTGTCGTTCTCCGGCGCGCGCTATCGCCAGGTCGGGCCCGGGGCGAAAAAGTCCATGAGCCTGCACATGCGCACCATCGTCGAGCTGATGGAAAACAACCTCGAAGAAACCCTCAGCCTCGATCAACTGGCCGCCTACAGCGGGCGCTCACGCCGGCAGATCGACCGCCTGTTCCAGGCCCAGCTGGGCACCTCGCCGCGGCGCTACTACATGGAATTGCGCATCACCAAAAGCCGCCGGCTGCTGCAGTATTCCGACCTGTCGGTGATGGAAGTGGCAGTGGCCTGCGGATTCGTGTCGGTGTCGCACTTCAGCAAGTGCTATGCGGCGTACTTCGGCTACCCGCCGTCACGCGAGCAACGGCTGGGCGAGTGACCCCGCTCAGGCGCGGATATAGCGGATGACTGCGTCACAGATCATGTTCTTGTGGCGCTGCTTGATCTCGTCGTCGGCGAGGTCTATCTGGAAGATCTCGCCGAAGGTGTGGCGGTTCGACACCCGGTAGAAGCAGAACGAACTCATCAGCATGTGCAGGTCGATGACCTCGATTCCGGAACGGAACACGCCTTCCTGCTCGCCCCGACGCAGGGTGCTGCCGAGCGCTTCGAGCACCAGGCTGCTCATTTCGCGGATGACCGGCGACTGCTTGACGTACTCGCCATAGTGAATGTTTTCGGTGCAGATGATGCGCACGAAATCGACATTGCGGTCGTGGTGATCGAAGGTGAACTCCACCAGGCGACGGATCGCCTGCTCGGCCGGCAGCGACTCCAGGTCCAGGCTTTGTTCGGTCTTGCGGATATCACCGTAGAGCTTGACCAGGCACTCGACGTACAACTGCTCCTTGCTGCCGAAGTAGTAGTAGATCATGCGTTTGGAGGTGGCGGTGCGCTCGGCGATGGCATCGACGCGCGCGCCGGCCAGGCCCTGCTGGACGAACTCGTTGATGGCGGCCTGAAGGATGTCCTCGCGCGTTTTCTCGGGGTTGTTCTTGCGCGACTTGCGCACCCCTTCGATCTCAGGCTGGCCGAGGCTGACTACGGAATCACTCATACCCACTCACAGGCTGTTTATTGGAATGAGGGGATTATCCGTGAGCGCGGCCATGCAGGGAAGCACGCTGTTGGTCGGGTAGCCATCAAAGGGCATTACAGGCAAACCACTGGCGGCGCTTGTAGTCACGCCCCTCAACCCGCTAGCCTGCGTTTCTCTGCCCCGGACGGACCCTGCCGCATGCAACCGCGTGACCTTGCCGCTTACCTGTTTCTGGCCATTGCCTGGGGCTTTTCCTTTCTGGTGGTGCTCAAGACGGTGCACGCCTTTGGCTGGGTCGGCGCGGTCAGCCTGCGCTCGCTGATTGCCGGCAGTACTTTGGCCATTCTGGGCGCGGTGTGCGGCCGTGCCTTGCGCCTGCGACCGTTGCTGAAACCGCTGCTGGTGATCGGCGCCACTACCGTGGCCGGGCAGTTGATCGGGATGTCTTACGCCACGCCACGGATCGGCACCGCCATGGCGGCGATCTTCGTGGCCACCATCCCGCTGTTCTCGATGATCATCGGCCGTGTCTGGGGGCTGGAGAAGATCACCCTGCAAGGCCTCATCGGCCTGCTGCTGGGCTTTGTCGGCATCGCCATGCTGGTGGGCTTTCCGGCCCAACCGGTCAACGACGTCTTCATCCACGGCTGTATCGCGTCGCTGTTCGGAGCCTTGAGCGCCGCGTTCGGCAGCAACTACGCCAGCCTACACGTGCGTGGCCAGGACCCGTGGACGGTGACCGGCGGCGCATTCCTGGCCGGCGGCCTGATGACCTTGCCGCTGTTGCTGGTGGTGCCCGTGCCTAGCGTGCTCCAGGCCAGCGACTGGCTTTACCTGCTGATCAGCGGCGGGGTCATGAGCGCTACCACGTATGTGCTGTTTTTCGGCCTGGTCGCCCGTATCGGTGCCACCCGCGCCATCAGCGTAGAGTTCGTGGTCACCCTGGTGGCGGTGCTGGTGGGGGCGCTGTTCCTCGATGAAACCTTGAGCCTGCTGCAGGTCGCCGGCGGCGGGGTGATCCTGCTCGGCTGCATGCTGGTGCTGGGCTTGCTGCCCGGGCGCAAGCAACGCCTGCCGAGCTGAACGATTGGTCAGTCACGCTGCGCGGTGCTGCGCTCCATCGGTGGAGTCAGGTGCAGCACGCGGTTGCGCCCGCCCTCAGCCAGCAGGTAGCCGCCCTTGCCATCGGCGACGATAGACTGGGGCGCCTTGAGGAACGACAGCACAGTCTGGCGCGAGCCATCGGCGTCGATACGCAGCAGGCGGGCGCGGTGCGTGTTGTCTTCGCTGATCCACAAACCGCGCTGGTCGCAGAACAGGAAGGTTGGGTTACGCAGGCCATCGACCACCACCGGGTCCTGGCCGTCTTCGGACAACGCGCGGACCTTGCCGTTGGCTTTCTCGGTATACAGCAGGCGGCCATCGCTGCAGCGGGTCAGGCCTTCGGTTTCGGTAAGCCCGGAACGCAGCACGTCAAGCTGGCCAGTGCGCCAGTCGTAGCGCATCAAGCGGCCATTGCCCTTGCGGTCCTCGATGGCATAGAGGAAATCGCCATCATTCCACAACCCTTGCACGCTCTCGCCGTCGAACAGCCGGGTCACCTGGCCATCGCGCGACAGGCTGACCGGCGCGAAGCCCCCTTCCTGGCTGAACACCCAGCCGCCGTCGACGGCGACCATGCCATCAGGTTTGGACAGGTTGTCGATCACCACGACCCGGTCGCCCTGGGCGGTGATCTTGAGGATGCTGCCTTTGCCGTCGTCCAGTTCGCGGCTGACCAGCAGGCTGCCGTCAGCTTGTGGCAGCAACGAGGCTGCTTTGGCCACGTCGCGGTACAACACGTCGACGTCCCAGCCGCTGGCAGCCTGGACGGGGTAGAAACTCTGCCAGGCAAAGAAGCCAAGCGTGGCCGCGAGTAGGCTGGCAGTAGCGGTCAGGGCGATGCGGGTGCTGCGCTTGCGCAGGATGTGCGGCATGAAAAGGCTCCTCAAACGTGATCGGGATCCTAACAAAGCGATGTGAAAAAAAAGTGATGGCACAGTGCCCTTCTGTGCAATCGCACGCCGCTAAACTACAAAAAGGATATAAAAATAACTAAACATTCTAACCAAATGGAATTAAAAAATTGAAAGCCAAACGCCACCTCCTTAGTCTGGGCGCACGGATTACCACCCCTTCCAGGAGCCCCCCTCATGCCCACCCGTGCCTTTTCCCCCTTGCGCCGCCTGTTGATCGGCGGCCTATTGGCCAGTGTCGCCAGCGCCTTGCTGCCCTGGTCCAACGCCCTCGCCGAAGACGCCAAAACCCTGCGGATCGGCTATCAGAAATTCAACAGCATCAACATTCTCAAAGGCAGTGGTGCCCTGGAGAAGGCCCTCGCCCCGCAGGGGGTGACCGTCAGCTGGCACGAGTTCGCCGCGGGCCCGCAACTGCTCGAAGCGCTGAGCACCGGCGCCATCGACCTCGGCCACGCCGCCGACGCCCCCTCGGTCTTTGCCCAGGCCGCCGGCAAGCCAGTGGTTTACCTGGCCGCCGAGCAACCCTACCCGCGCGGTATCGGCCTGGTGGTACGCGAACAGGACCACCTCACAGGCGTGCAGGACCTCAAAGGCAAGCGGGTGGCTACCGGCCGTGGCTGGAACGCGCAATACCTGTTGGCCGTCGCACTGGAGCAAGCCGGCCTGAGCTACCAGGACATCACCCCCGCCTACGTCAATAACGCAGCTGATGCCGTGGCCGCCCTGCAATCGGGCAGCGTCCAGGCCGTGACCCTGTGGGACCCGTTCCTTGCCGCGGCAGAAAGCCAGCCGGGCTTGAAGAACCTGCGTGACGGCAGTGGCTTGTCCAATAACCGCACCTTCTACCTGTCCACCGCGGCATTCGCCGACCAGCACCGCGCCCTGCTCAAGACCTTCTTCGCCGAGCTGGGCAAGGTCAGCCAATGGGCCAACGCCAAGCCCGCCGAAGTCGCCGCGCTGCTGGCGCCGCAGCTGGGGATCAAGGCCGATGTGCTGGAAGTGGCCAGCGAGCGCCGTAACTACAACGCCGTCGCCATCACCCCGCAGATCGTCGCCGAACAGCAAAAGCTGGCCGACACCTTCCAGGGCCTGGGCCTGATCCCGCGTAAGTTGCAGGTAGCCGATGCGGTCTACCCGGCTTCCGTGCTGCCGTGACCGGAGAATGACCGCCATGCCCCGCCCGATCCGCTTCAACGCGTTCAGCATGAACGCCGCCAGCCACCAGTCCCCCGGCCTGTGGCGCCACCCGCGTAACACCAGTGTGGCCTTCAACCGCCTGGGCTACTGGACCGACCTGGCCCGTCTGCTGGAGCGCGGCCTGTTCGACGCGCTGTTCATTGCCGACGTACTGGGCATCTACGACGTCTACCAGGGCGGCCCCGAAGCGGCCTTGCGCGGAGGTGTGCAGGTGCCGGTCAACGACCCGCTGCTGCTGGTCCCGGCCATGGCCGGCGTAACCGAGCACCTGGGCTTTGGTGTGACTTTTTCACTGACCTACGAACACCCCTACCCCTTTGCCCGGCGCATGTCCACGCTCGACCACCTGAGCAATGGCCGCGTCGGCTGGAACATCGTCACCGGCTACCTGGACAGCGCCGCGCGTAATCTGGGCCTGGCCCGCCAACTGGGCCACGACCAACGTTACGACCTGGCCGAGGAATACCTGCAGGTGCTGTACAAACTGTGGGAGAAAAGCTGGGACGACGACGCGGTGGTGCTGGAGCGTGACAGCGGCCGTTATATCGACCCTTCCCGGGTCCACCCGATCGGCCACGTCGGCGAGCACTTCCAGGTGCCCGGCACACACCTGTGCCAGCCCTCGCCGCAACGCACGCCGGTGTTGTTCCAGGCTGGCGCCTCGGCACGCGGGCAGCAGTTTGCCGCGCAGCATGCCGAGTGCGTGTTCATCAGCGGGCCGACGACCACGGTACTGCGCCGCTATGCCGATGGCATTCGCCAGGCCAGCGAAGTGGCCGGGCGTGGTCGCGACGAGGTGTTGATCTACGCCCAGGCACTGTTGATCGTCGCCCCCACGCGTGAAGAGGCCGAAGCCCGCTTTGCCGAGTACCGGGGCTATGTCGACCTGGACGCCGCGCTGGCCCTGCTGTCGGGCTGGACCGGCATCGACTTCGCCGGCCTCGACCCCGACGCACCGATCGAGTATGTCGAGAACGATGCCGGCCGCGCCGCCCTGGCCGCCTTCACCGCCGCCGACCCCAACCGCCGCTGGACCGTGCGCGAAGCGGCCGAATTCGTCGGCCTGGGGGGCCGTGGCCCGGTCCTGGTCGGCGCTGCCAGTGACATCGCCGACCAGTTGGAAACGTGGCTGGACGAGACCGGCATCGACGGTTTCAACCTCACGTACGCGGTGCAACCGGACGACCTGGCCAACGTCGTCGAGCTGCTGGTGCCCGAACTGCAACGCCGCGGCCGCTACCCCTTGCACTACCAGGATGGCACCCTGCGTCACAAGCTGTTCGGCCAGGGCGACCGCTTGCCGGAGCAGCATGCAGGGCGCCAGGTTAGCATTCAGCAAGCAAATACCGGGTATTCCAACATTTAATTTGTAGATGGCACGCGCTCGACCCTATTCTGTCGGCACATCCCCTGCGCCGCACCGGCCGGTGCGGTTCACGGCACGGGGAGAGAACAACAAGTCGAGATCGTCCATGTCGAATCATTCCTACTTCGCCCCCCACGGTGGGCACCCAGCTCAAACCGAGCTGCTGACTGACCGTGCCATGTTCACCGAAGCCTATGCCGTCATCCCCAAGGGCGTGATGCGTGACATCGTCACCAGCCACCTGCCGTTCTGGGACAAGATGCGCATGTGGGTCATCGCCCGCCCATTGACCGGCTTTGCCGAGACCTTCTCGCAGTACATCGTCGAAGTGGCCCCGGAAGGCGGCAGCGAGCGCCCAGAGTTGGACGTAAACGCTGAAGCCGTGGTGTTCGTGGTCGAGGGTGAGCTCGACATCACCCTGGAAGGCAAGCCCCACACCCTGAAGCAAGGCGGCTACGCCTTCATCGCCCCAGGCGCCGAATGGAGCCTGCGCAACCACAGCAAGGCCAACGTCACCTTCCACTGGCTGCGTAAGCACTACCAGAAGGTTGAAGGCCTGGACCTGCCAGAGTCCTTCGTCACCCACCGTGACAACGCCACCGTCATCGAAATGCCGGGCACCGAAGGCCGCTGGAAAACCACCCGCTTCGTCGACATGGCCGACATGCGCCACGACATGCACGTCAATATCGTGACCTTCCAGCCGGGCGGCGTGATTCCGTTCGCTGAAACCCACGTCATGGAACATGGCCTGTACGTGCTGGAAGGCAAGGCTGTGTACCGCCTGAACCAGGACTGGGTCGAAGTCGAAGCCGGTGACTTCATGTGGCTGCGCGCCTTCTGCCCGCAAGCCTGCTACGCCGGTGGCCCAGGCAACTTTAGCTACCTGCTGTACAAGGACGTCAACCGCCACGTGCACCTGACGCTCAACCCACAGCGCTAAGCGTTTAGTTAAGCCCAGCCTGTTGGACCGAAGCCCGCCTCCCTGGCGGGCTTTCTGTTTGCCGCTCATACTGAACAATCTTGCCCTGCGCGGTGCTCACCATGAACCGCTACCGCCTGCTTGCCGCCTTGTTGCTGGCGCTGTCCAGTACCGTTCAGGCGACCGACGACTGGAACCTGGCCTACGACAGGGAAGGCATTCGTGTCTACCTCAGCGGCGCCGGCGATTCCCCCTACCAGCAGTTTCGCGGTGTCAGCACCATGAAGGCCAGCGTACGCACGTTGACAGACCTGCAGGAAAACCTGCGCGTGGCCTGCAAATGGCTGTATGCCTGCGCCGAGATGCGCTTGCTGGAGGTCGACGGCGACAGTACCTGGGTCTACCTGACCACCAACCTGCCGTGGCCGACCCTGCCGCGGGACATCGTGGTCAAGGTGACCACCGAACAGCGCGACGACGGCACCCTGCTGCGCCACCTGAGCGCCGACCCTGGCAAGATCCCCGAAGTGGAGGGGCTGATCCGCGTGCAGCGCCTTAGTGGTCAGTGGGTGATGAAACCGCTGGGTGACAAGCAGACCGAAGTCACGTACCAGCTCAAGGCAGACCCGGCCGGGGATGTGCCGGGGTGGCTGGCCAACCGCTTTGTGGTGGATGCCCCGGTGGTGACGTTACGCACGCTGCGGGCAGTGGCCGAGCGCCAGCACTGAAGGCATGCTGGCGACTACCGCCCTGGCGGTTTTTCTGCCACTGTCTGGGCGCGACGCGGACCAGCGCGTCGCGCCTTGCCAGGACGTCGCATGAAAACACAAGAATACGGCAACAAGCACAAAGGCTACCGGCGCATCATCCCGTCGATGACGGCACTGCTCGAATTCGAAGCCGTGGCCCGGCACAACAGCTTCACCCTGGCCGCGCAGGAGTTGGGCGTGACCCAGGCAGCGGTGAGCAAACAGGTCAAGCAGCTCGAAGAAACCCTCGGCAGCCAGCTGTTCCAGCGCCTGCACCGGGGCGTGCGCCTGACCAGCGAGGGCCAGGCCCTGTATGCGGTCATTTCCGATTCGCTGCAAAAGATCGCCTCGGTCTTCGACCGCCTCAGCGAGGGTGGCAATGAGCAAGAACTGGTGCTGAGCTGCACCGCGACGTTTTCCCAGCTGCGGGTCATGCCGCGCCTGGGCACCTTGCGCACCGCCCTGCCCCACGTGCGCCTGCGCCTGGCCACACAGATGTTCATGGGCGACCTGCGCAATCACGATGTCGATCTGCTGGTGCGCTATGGCAACGGGCGCTGGGAGGACGGCACCGCCGTGCAGCTGTTCGAGGAAGAAATATTTCCGGTGTGTTCACCCGACTGGCTCACCCGCAACAGCCTGCCGGAGTCACTAGAAGGGCTGTACGGCGCCGACTTGCTCGATGCCGATGCCACGACCGAGGGCTGGATGACCTGGCCTACCTGGTTCCGCGAAGCGGGTGGGCACCCGCCCAAACTTCGCTACAGCCTGCGTTGCCACTTGTACGCCGACACCGTCCAGGCGGCGCTGCATGGGCATGGTGTGGCGCTGGGGTGGGGTCGAATGGTCGATCACCTGTTGGCGTCCGGTGAGCTGGTGCGCCTGACCGACCTGGTGGTCAAACCCCGCGAGGCCTACTACTTGGTAGTGCCCCATGGCCGCAGCACTACCCCGACCATTCTGGGCTTGGTGGACTGGCTGCGCGACAGCTGAAAGCGACAGTGGCCGTGGGCGATACCCCAGGGCCAACTGCACTGCGCTTCAGGAAGCCGTAGCCGCTACTTGCCGAGCGCACACCTTAACCCGGCGCCGGTAGGCGAGCAGCAAGCCGATGTACCACAGCGGCATCACATACAGCGCGGTGCGTGTGTCAGGCTCGAGCGCCAACAGGCACAACACGAAGATCAGGAACAGCTGTGCCGATGCCGCCGTCACTTTGCCACCTGGCAGCTTGAACCTGGACTGCTCATGCGCCTTGGGGTTTTGCCGACGGTAGGCAAAGTAGGACATCAGGATCAGCGACCAGGTGACGATGATCATCACCGCCGAAATGGTCGACACCAACGTGAAGACCGTCATGACCTCCGGGATCACGAATAACAGCGTCAGCGCAATCGCCATGCACACCCCCGAAAACACCAGCGCCCTGACCGGCGTACCCGACCCGGACAGCCGCCCGAACGCGGTCGGCGCCTGTTGCTGGTGGGACAGGCCGTAAAGCATCCGCGACCCCGAATACACACCGCTGTTGGCCGACGAGGCGGCAGACGTCAGCACCACGAAATTGATGATGCCGGCCGCAGCCGGCAGGCCGCCCAGCAGGAACAGCTCGACGAACGGGCTGCGGTTTGCCGGCACATTTGCCCACGAGACCACGCTGATGATGCACACCAGCGAGCAGATGTAGAACAACAGGATGCGCACGGGAATGGTGTTGATCGCTTTGGGCAGGGTCTTTTCCGGGTCCTTGGCCTCTGCGGCCGCGGTACCGATCAGTTCGGTGCCCACAAACGAGAAGATCGCGATCTGGAAGCCGGCGAGGAAGCCGAGAATGCCATGTGGCATGACCACACCGGGTGCCACCAGATGGCTGAAGGACGCCGTGACCCCGGCTGGCGACGTGTAGGACGTGGCCACCATCACCAGCCCCGTGACCACCAGCAGCACGATCGCCACGATCTTGATCAGCCCGAACCAGAACTCAACCTCGCCAAACGCCTTTACCGCCAGCATGTTCAGGCCCAGCAGCAGGAACATCGTGGCAAATGCCGGTAGCCAGGTGGGCACCTCGGGGTACCAGTACTGGAAGAAGCCTGCCACTACGACCACATCACCCACCGCCGCGACCACCCAACTGAGCCAGTAGGACCAGCTGAGGATGAAACCGGCGCGTGGCCCCAGGTAGTTGTGTACCAGGTCTGCGAACGACTCCATGTGCAGGTTGGCCAGCAGCATCTCGCCCATCGCACGCATGATGCAGAACACGAAAAAGCCGATGATGGCGTACACCAAAATGATCGAAGTGCCGGAAAGCGCAATGATCTTGCCCGAGCCCATGAACAGCCCGGTGCCGATCGCACCACTGATCGAAATGAGCTGAATGTGCCTGTTTTCCAGCCGTCGCTTCAGCGTACGGCCAGGCTGCCCAGTCGCGTCTTGCGAGTTGCACGTTTGCTGCATAGTTGACCTCTTATTCTTTTTCTGTGAAACCACATCCCTTCACTGCGCACTTTAATTGGTACGCACGTGCACACGCGTTGTAATAACAAGCGCAGCAGGCATGGGTATTAACGCAGACGGAAATACACGCCCCGACGAAACTTCTCATCAGGCTTAATTAATTATGAAAGCCCATCACACGTGCACGCCGATTAATCTGGTCATGCCCGGCAAGACATTTAAACGTGAAACACAGGGTGCTGACGCTGTTTCATTTTGCCAGCCGTTGTGGTCAATCGGAACGCTACAGACTGCACACACGAAATGGGATTTGTTGCACTGTGAAAGGCCGGGGTGACAGTTTGCGCCAGGCGCCTGCCCATTCCGGCTATCGCAGTGATCACATCTTGAAGGTGGAGAGCAAAATGCTGGTCTCGGTGTTCTCGATGTGCTGTATCGAGCGAATGGTGTTCAACGCCCGGTCGAAGGCCTCGAGGGTGTCCGCCCGCAGCTCGGCCATCAGGTCCCAGCGGCCATTGGTGGTGTGGATGGCCACCACGTTGGGGTGCCCGCGCAGCGCGTGCTTGACCTCCGCAGCATGGTGGCCGCTGATGCCGATGCTGGTAATTGCCCGTACGCCTTGCTCCAGGGCATCTGACCTGAGGCGAATCGTGTAGCCCATGATCACCCCTTGTTCCTCAAGCTTGGTGATGCGGTTCTGCACCGTTGCCCTGGCAACCTTGAGTTTCTTGGCAAGGGTGAGGATCGGCGTGCGTGCATTATCACGCAACAGCGCGATCAGTTCCCGGTCTACAGTATCCATGGTGCCTGCCCATTAATCAGATTGTTATTCTAGGGTCGCAGATTGTCTAGAAAGATGACGAAACTGGCAACCTGCTCTCTTCAATTTGACGCAACCTTTCATCAAACTCTTCGTGCTGGCAACCCCTCAACAATCTTAAGCGTTCACCCTGCAGGCCTTGAGGTGAGAGCGCGCGCATAAAAGGTGCAAGAGCATGACGTATTTCATTGATGTTCCAACCATGTCCGATTTGGTCCATGACATTGGCGTAGCGCCCTTCATTGGTGAACTCGCCGCCGCCCTGCGCGAAGACTTTAAACGTTGGCAGGACTTTGATAAGTCCGCCCGTGTTGCCAGCCATTCGGAAGTGGGTGTGATCGAATTGATGCCGGTCGCCGACACGCATCGCTATGCGTTCAAATACGTCAACGGGCACCCTGCCAATACAGCAAAAGACCTCCATACCGTCATGGCCTTTGGGGTGTTGGCCGACGTGGCGACCGGTTACCCGGTACTGTTGTCTGAACTGACCATCGCCACCGCCCTGCGCACTGCCGCCACATCCTTGATGGCCGCCCAGGCACTGGCCCGGCCGAACGCGAAAAAAATGGCGCTGATCGGCAACGGCGCGCAAAGCGAATTCCAGGCACTGGCCTTCCACAAGCACCTGGGTATCGAAGAAATCGTCGCCTTCGACACCGACCCGCTGGCCACCGCCAAGCTGATCGCCAACCTCAAGGAATACAGCGGCCTTACCATTCGCAAGGCCCGCTCTGTTGCCGAGGCGGTCAAAGGCGTCGACATCATCACCACGGTGACCGCCGACAAGGCCTACGCGACCATCATCACCCCCGACATGCTCGAACCCGGCATGCACTTGAACGCAGTGGGCGGCGACTGCCCAGGCAAGACCGAACTGCATGCCGATGTATTGCGCAGCGCACGCGTGTTCGTCGAGTACGAACCGCAGACCCGTATCGAAGGTGACATCCAGCAATTGCCTGGCGACTTCCCGGTGGTCGACCTCTGGCGTGTACTGCGGGGTGAAACCGAAGGCCGCCAAAGCGACAGCCAGGTAACCGTATTCGACTCGGTGGGCTTCGCGCTCGAAGACTATACCGTACTACGGTATGTACTACAGGAAGCCGAAAAGCGCGGCCTGGGCTCAAAAATCGACCTGGTGCCCTGGGTGGACGAAGACCCGAAAGACCTGTTCAGCCACACCCGCGGCCGCGCTGCCAAAAGCCGCATCCGACGCGTTGCATAACCCTACGGTCAGCTCTTAATTTCGGTATTCCAGATGGCATTTCCAACGCGTTCGATTCAAGCACCTGCGGCAGTGGTCATGGTCAGGCCGCACGCCTTCACCCCCAACCCGGAAACAGCGGCAGACAATTCGTTTCAGAGCACCCACCCTGACGTCGCCGCGCAGGCCTTGGCCGATGTGGCGCGCGACGAAGTCACCCAGGCCGCGGGGCGGCTTGAAGCCGAGGGTGTGCGGGTGCACCTGTTCGACGACTTTGGCGAGCAGAACACGCCGGACTCAGTGTTCCCTAACAACTGGTTTTCCACCCACCCGGGCGGCCACATCGCGATCTACTCGATGTATTCGCGCAACCGCCGCCGCGAACGGCGGGCAGATGTCATCGAGATGCTCAAGCATGAGTACAGGGTGCAGGATGTGATCGACTATTCCGGGCTGGAACAGGACGAGCTGTTTCTCGAAGGGACCGGGGCAATGGTGTTCGACCATTTGTCCAGGGTCGCCTACACCGCCCGCTCCAACCGCGCCGACCCGATCGCCCTCGAGCGTTTCAGCACGCACTTCAACTTCGAGCCCATGGTGTTCGACACGGCCGACGAACAAGGCACGCCGATCTACCACACAAACGTCCTGATGTGCGTGGCAACGGAGTTTGCACTGGTGGGGTTTGACACGTTCACCAACCCGAGCCGTGCGCAGGAGGTGCGCATGCGCCTGATCGAGTCGGGCCGTGATGTGATCGACCTGAGCAACCAGCAGATCAGCCAGTTTGCCGGCAACGCCATCGAGCTTTCCGGGCGTGATGGTCGAATCCTTGCGCTTTCGCGCAAAGCGTTCGACAGCCTTACGGGCCAGCAGCGTCAACGCATCGAGCGTTCGGCGCGGCTGGTGCCTTTGGATGTGCCGACCATCGAGATGGCCGGGGGCTCGGTGCGCTGCATGATCGCCGGGATTCACCTGTCACCGAGAAGCTCACGCCCGCTTTCGATCAATTGATTCAACGTGTCGTGAAGGAGATCAACTGACCCTGTGGGAGCCGGCTTGCCGGCGATGCAAGCGCCGCAGTGTATGGCACCGGCTTTGCCGGTGATCGCCGGCGAGCCAGCTCCCACAAGACCCTGCTAAATCAATACGTTATGAGTTCCAAACGGTTTACTGCACAACCCCGCATGCCATCCGCGCACCACCACCGCCCAGTTTTTCCGGGTGGTCACTGTGGTTGTCGCCACCGGCATGCACCATCAACGCATGGCCTTTGAAGTCCGCAGCCTTGAGGCGTGGCGCGAGCACCGGATAGCTGGCCTTGCCATCGGCCCCCACGTACAGCGCCGGCAAGTCACCCCGGTGGCCGCTGTCATCGTAGGGGCCTTTATGCGCCTGGGTCGAATCCGGGTCCCAGTGGCCACCCGCCCCGCCAGCAGGCACCGGCTTGCCGTTCTCCTCCGTGGGAGCACACGACGCATTCTGATGCAGGTGGAAGCCATGCACGCCGGGTGGCAGGTCGTTGAGATCAGGGGTCAGAAGGGTGCCGTATTGGTTTTGCTCAATGCTGATGGTCCCGATCGACTTGCCTGGGCCGTCGGGGCCTGCCAGCTTGAGCTCCACCGTCTGGGCGGCCTGCGCAAGGCCGGTGCTGGCCAGCAATGCAACGAAAAGCGCTGCTTTCATGTTGGTTCTCCATGGCGTGGGATGACGGGTGTCGTACCCAGGTAACAGTTGGGACTGCACAGCCTGCCAGGTATTCCATTTGGCCACAGACTGAAACACTTCCCCCTGTGCGGTATGCACTCAGGCAGGTTGCTTGCGCGGTGTCAGCGACACCCAGTAGCGGGTCCGGTAATGCACCTGCAGCGGCAGGCTGGCAGCCAACAAGGCAAGGATGCGGTCGTTGTCGTCGAGCTGGAAGGTGCCGGTCACGCTCAGGCGCTCCAGGGCCGGGTCCCAACGCAGCAGCCCGGGGCGATAGCGGTCGAGTTCGCGCAATACATCGCCCAAGGGCTGGTTGTCGACCATCAACAGGCCTTGCTGCCAACCCGGTAACTGTACGTCGAACGCCTCTATAGGCCCCGCCCCGCCTGCAGCAAGGGTTACCCTCTGCCCAGCCTGCAATGACAGCGCGCCGCCCTGGGCCGTTTGCAGGCGCACGGCGCCATCGCTGACCGACACGCGGTAGTGCTGCCCTTGCTGACGCACACAAAAACTCGCCCGGGTAGCATAGACAGTGCCTTGGGCGGTCTGCACCTGCAACGGGCCGACGCAGTCCACGGCAATCTCACCCCGTACCAGTTGCACAACGTGCTGGCCGCCCTGCACAGACAGGTTCACCGCACTGGCAGTGTTCAAATGCACGCGCCCTCCCCCTGCCAGCACGTGGCCACGCCGTTCTCCGGTGGCGGTGTGCAGGTCGGCGCGCCAGCTGTCCACGGGTAGCTGACGGTAGCCATACCAAGCTAGCGGCGCCAGCGTGCCGATCGCCAGGGCCTGGCCCAGCAACCGGCGGCGGTCAGGGTCCGGACGGTCCAGGCAGGCCACGGCAAGCGACGATGGCACGGCGGAAAACTGCGTGCGCAGGGCCTCGGCTTTTTGCCACAGCGCTTCATGGGCAGCGCTGCGTGCACGCCAGCTAAGCAGCGCGGCAACCTGCCCATCATCCAGCGGGCCAGCGTCCTGCAAGGCCAACCAATGCGCGGCCTCGCGGGCCAGCTGCCGAGCGCGGGCGTCGACGGGCGCGCTCACAACGCCACCAACAGGCAATGCGCGTACGCCTTGACCATGTAGCGTTTGACCGTACGCTCAGAGACCTGCAAACGCTCGGCAATGGTTGCGTAGTCGACCCCTTCCAACTGCGCCCATAGAAAAGCTTGGCGCACGGCGCGTGGCAGGCCGTCGAGCAGTTCGTCCAAGGCCTGCAAGGCTTCAAGCAGTATCCAGCGTTGCTCTGGCGAGGGTGCCAGCGCTTCGGGCAGGTTGGCCAGGGCTTCCAGGTAAGCGCGCTCCAGGCTGCGTCGCTTGTAGTGGTTGATCAGCAGCCGCTTGCCCACGGTCAGTAGATAGGCCCTGGGCTCACGCAGGCTGGGTAGCCTCTGCCCGGGGTGCGCGGCGAGCACCCGCAAGAAGGTGTCCTGGGCCAAGTCGGCGGCCTCCCAGGCATCGCCCAGGCGGCGCGAGAGCCAGCCTTCCAGCCAACTGCGATGGTCGCGGTAAAGCGTGCCGAAGGAGGTTTCGTCTGCCGGGGTGGAGTCGGTCATTCAAGGGCACGCTAGCGGGCTAAAGGTATGAATGCGACTGATTCTAATTGCTTTTAGATCCCACCTCCAGCCAACAATTGCGTCATCACCTCGGCCAGTGCCTTGACCATCACGTCTGCCGTGGGCCGATGGACGATGACGATTTCGTAGCTGTCGACCTCGGGCAGCCCCTGCTCACCCCCCAGCACCCGGTGCTCGCGCGTTGCCGCCCGCGGCGGTAGCAGGCTGATGCCCATGCCATCGGCGACTGCAGCCTGGATGCCGCTGAGGCTGGAACTGGTAAAGCTGATGCGCCAGCGCCGGCCCATGCCTTCGATGGCGGTGATCATGTCATCGCGGTACAGCCCGCGTGGCGGAAAGGTCACCAACGGGATCGGGTCGAGTTCAAAAGCCGGCGTGCGCGCACTGTCTATCCACTGCAGGCGCTCTGGCCAGCAGGCCACCCCTTCGCGGCTGTTGCGCCGCTGCTTCAGCAGCACCAAGTCGAGCTCGCCATTGTCGTAGGCTTGGCTGAGGTCACGGCACAGCCCGCTGGTCACTTCCAGTTTGACCTGCGGGTGCAGCCGGCTGAACGCCGACAGGGCGTTGGTGGTGCGCCCACCGACGAAATCCTCGGGCACGCCAAGGCGCACGGTGACACCGACCATCGCCCCTGCCAGCGCTTCGAGCATCTGGTCGTTCAAGGCCAGCATATGGCGGGCATAGCCGAGCAAGGTCTGCCCAGCGTCGGTGGGCAGCACGTCACGGTTGCCGCGCAACAGCAAACGGTGGCCGACCATTTCTTCGAGTCGCCGCACCTTCTGGCTGATGGTGGACTGGGTCGAGTGCAGGCGTGCGGCGGCGGTGGTGAAACTGCCGCAATCGGCCACCACGACGATCGCGCGCAGCAAGTCGAGGTCGAACAGTGCTCTATTCGATTTCACGCTGATAGACATCTGGGTATTCAACTTCTGAATGGCAAGGTAGCGTTCTATCACGCCACCTCATACCCCGCAACGCGCTTGCTCAATCGCCGAGTGCCGCGCCTTCGCGTCGCGGGTCAGCCCCCCCGGACCAGCCAGCGCCAGTGCGCTGGATGATCTGCATGCCGCTGGTCATGGTCATGGGCGTGACCTCGTGCCCCCAGGCCGCCAGTTGCCGGATCAGCGCCGGGCTGGTCAGCCCCGCTTCCACCTCGGTACCGGCATTGCGACTGCCGAAATTGGGCAGGTTGCTGGCTTGTTGCGGGTTTAGTTGCCAGTCCAGCAGGCCGACCAGCGCTTTGTTCACGTAGCCGATGATCTGCGAGCCGCCGGGGGAACCGAGGCTGGCCACCAGTTCACCCGATGACCGCGAAAACACCAAGGTCGGCGCCATGGCCGACAAGGGGCGCTTGCCCGGCTCGACCCGGTTCGCCACGGGCTTACCTTGCTCCTGTGGCAGAAACGAGAAATCGGTCAGGTGGTTGTTCAGCAAAAAACCTTTGACCATCAAATGCGCCCCGAACGCCGCCTCCACTGACGTGGTCATGGCCAAGGCCTGGCCACTGTCGTCCACGGCAGAGAGGTGCGACGTGGAAATACGCAGCGGCGAACGGTCGGGGGCCATGGCCAGGTCGGCGCCCTGCGGGGTACCGGGGCCGGCGCGCTTCATGCTGTAGGTGCCGATCTGGGCGGCACGCCCAGCGAGGTAGGCAGGGTCGATGAGGGCTTTGACCGGCACCGGCACGTAGTCGCTGTCGGCCAGGTATTGGGCACGGTCGGCATAGGCCAGGCGTTCGGCCTCGGCGATCACGTGGACCGCCAGCGGCGTGGGCTCCAGGCCGGCGGGCGATGACGTTGCGCGTGGCGCAAGTTTCGCCAGGTCAAAGTGCGGCGAAGCGCGCTGTAGCGCTTCAAGGATGCCCAGTGTCTGCAGTACAGCGACCCCGCCCGAAGAAGGCGGCGGCATGCCACAGATACGCCACAGTTTGTACGGGCCACAGACCGGCTCCCGCTCGCGCGCCCGGTACTGGCTCAGGTCCTGCAATGACAGTTGCCCGGCATTGGCATGCCCACGCACCTGGGCAACGATCGCTTCGGCCACTTCACCGGTGTAGAACGCATCAGGCCCCTGCGCGGCGATGCGCGCCAGGGTCTGCGCAAGCTCGGGGTTGCGCAGCAACGTGCCGACCGGCACTGGCTTGCCGTTTTCGCCGAGGAAGTAGCGGGCCATGCTGGGTGAGCGTGCGACATAAGGGTCAGCTGCCAGCAAGGTGTGTAGACGCTCAGAGACTGGAAAGCCCTTTTGCGCCAGCGCTATCGCAGGTGCGAACAAATCCTGCCACGCCAGCTTGCCATGCTGTTCATGGGCCAGTTTAAGCGCCCGCAGCACGCCAGGAACGCCGACCGCACGCCCACCGATTTGCGCCGCCCTGAATGGCATCGGCGTTCCGTCGGCTTGCAGGAAGAGTGATTCCGTGGCCGTTGCAGGTGCTGCCTCACGGCCGTCGAACGCCTGCACACGCTTGCCGTCCCAATAGAGGATGAAGGCCCCACCACCTATGCCACTGGATTGCGGCTCGACCAGGGTGAGCACCATCTGCATGGCGATCGCCGCATCGATGGCACTGCCACCGGCGCGCAGCATCGCACGCCCCGCCTCGCTGGCCAGCGGGTTGGCAGCTGCGGCCATGTGCCGGCTGGCGTGGACGGGTTGCAAGGCGCTGCGGTAGCCGGACTGCAATTCTGGGGGTGGGGGTAGTACCTGGTCGGCCCAGGCTGGGCCAGCGGTGGTGGCCAGGCTTAGGGCGGCAATCAGTTGCCGGGGGCGTGATGAGAGGCTTGAGTGCATGGCGATGGATTGATTTCGCTTTTGAGATCGAGCACCGCCCGCGCGGCGCATCGGAGCAACGCTCGCTCCTACGTTTGTTTCGGGCCAATTATGCCTGTGATGGCGGCGCGCGACCGCCTTGTTTTTCCAACTCGATATCGAGGCGGGCACCAAGGGGCGCGCGCGCCCATGCCATAGGACTCACTGGCCCGAAACAACCGTAGGAGCGAGCGTTGCTCGCGATGCACCGCGCGGGCGGCGCTCGATTTTGCAGGCGCTGAAATTCTCCAGCCCTACCCCTACGCCACCTCTTCGAACGGCAAGCCCACATAGTTCTCGGCAATGTTCACCAACCCCGCCGGCGACGACAGGAAGTACTCGCGGTCAGCCTCCTGCATCTTCTGGTCCCAAGCGTCCTTGTGCGTACCAAAGTCATGCAGCAACTGGGTCATGAACCAGCTGAAACGCTCGCCCTTCCAGACCCGGCGCAAGGCCAGCGGCGAGTACTGCTGCAACAGGTCGGTGCGCCCTTCGTGGTAGACCTTGACCAGGATCCGGTACAGGTAATTGACGTCCGATGCCGCCAGGTTTAGGCCCTTGGCACCGGTAGGCGGGACGATGTGGGCGGCATCGCCGACCAGGAACAGGTGCCCGTACTGCATCGGTTCGACCACCAGGCTGCGCAGCGGGGCGATGCTTTTTTCCAGCGCAGGGCCGGTCACCAGGCTCGCTGCCACGTCCTCGGGCAAGCGGGCCTTGAGCTCCTCCCAGAAACGCTCGTCGGACCAGGCTTCGACCTGATCGTCCAACGGCACTTGCAGGTAGTAGCGGCTGCGCGTCTGCGAGCGTTGGCTGCACAGCGCGAAGCCCCGCTCGTGATGGGCATAGATCAGCTCGTGATTGACCGGCGGGGTATCCGACAACAAGCCCAGCCAGCCAAACGGATACACCCGCTCGTACTGCTTGAGCACACCCTCGGGGATGCTCTGCCGGGAAACGCCGTGGAAGCCATCGCACCCGGCGATGTAGTCACAGTCCAGGCGGTGAACCTGCCCGTCCTTTTCGAACGTGAGGTATGGACGCTCGCCTTTGAGCTCATGCGGCTGCACATTGCTCGCCGCGTAGATGATCGGTGCACCACTGGCTTCACGGGCTTGCATCAAGTCACGGGTGACCTCGGTCTGGCCGTAGACCATCACCGTCTTGCCACCGGTCAGGGCCTTGAGGTCGAGGCGCTGGCGACGCCCGCCGACCAGCAACTCGACGCCTTCATGCACCAGCCCTTCGCGGTCCATGCGCGCAGCCACGCCGGCCTCACGCAACAGGTCGACCGTGCCCTGCTCCAGCACGCCGGCACGGATGCGGCCGAGCACGTATTCGGGGGTCTGGCGTTCGACGATGACCGTCTCGATGCCGGCCTTGTGCAGCAACTGGCCGAGCAGCAGGCCGGAGGGACCTGCACCGATGATTGCAACCTGAGTTTTCATTGTTGTTGTCTCTAGTCGGGCGATGCCGGCCCTGGACTGGCAGTGGCATGGCATCTGCTGTTAGGGTTTACACCTGCATTTTTACTGGCAAAGGCTGCCGGTTAAGTGTGCTATTCCATGCAAAACCTGCACTTTTACAAAAAACGTTCGATTAACGGACAGGCAAAACCGCATGAAATCCACCCTCCCCGGCATTCCGTTGTTCCAGCTGTACGGCGAAAACCAGGCGTGGCCTGGCACCGACCTGTTGCACTGCGAGTCGATCCCGGCACGCAGCCGCTTGCACCACTGGGAGATCAAGCCGCACCAGCATGCCGAGCTGTTCCAGTTGCTGTATGTGCAGCGTGGCCAGGCCGAGGTGGAGATCGAAGGTGTCCGCAGCTCGATCAGCCAGGCCGCCATCCAGGTGGTACCGCCACTGACCGTGCACGGCTTTCGCTTCAGTGCCGACATCCAGGGGCATGTACTGACCTTCGGCACCGCGCTGGTGGCCGAACTGGAACAGCAACTGGGCGCGCCCGTGGGCATGCTGGCCACGCCGGCGTGCTATGCGTTGGGCAAGGACCGCCAGCGTTTACGCAGCCTGATCGACACACTGCAGCAGGAATACCAGGGCAATGCCCCGGCACGGGCGACGATGCTGCAGGCGCTGGTGACCGCGTTGATGGTCTGGATCAGCCGCCGGCAGCAACTGGGCCAGGCGCCCCGTAACCGTGACGAACGGGACCGGCAGTTGCTCGGGCAATACCTGCGCCTGGTCGAGGCGCATTACCGCGAGCATTTGTCCGTGGAGGACTTCGCCGCGCGCCTGAACGTCTCGAGCCTGCAGCTCAACCAGCTGTGCCGGGCACTGAGCGGGCAAACGGCTTTGCAGGTGGTGCATCAGCGGCTGCTGCTGGAGGCGCGGCGCAACCTTCTTTATACGCGCATGAGCATTGGGCAATTGTCGGATAGTCTCGGGTTTACCGACCCCACCTACTTCGCGCGGTTTTTCAAGCGGCTGAGCGGGCAGACGCCCAATGGCTATCGCCGGGTGGGGGTGCCTGAATAGCGCCCCTGCTTGACGTAAACGTCAACCTGCATTCAGGATAGCCCCATACCCCACGCCGAGCCCCCGCATGAGCCTGCAGACCTACAGCATCTCCGACCTGTCCCGCGAGCTGGACATCACCACCCGTGCCATCCGCTTCTACGAGGAACAGGGCTTGCTGAGCCCCGAGCGACGTGGCCTGGAACGCATCTACTCGGCGCGTGACAAAGTCAGCCTGAAGCTCATCCTGCGCGGCAAGCGCATTGGTTTTTCCCTCGCCGAATGCCGTGAACTGATCGAGCTGTATGACCCCACCAGCGGCAACCTGAAACAGCTCAACAGCATGCTGGTGAAAATCGCCGAACGACGTGCCCAGTTGGAGCAGCAGATGCTCGACATCCACCAGATGCAACTGGAGCTCGACACCGCCCAGGAGCGCTGCGAGCAGGCCCTTGCCGCGACCTTGAACAATAAAGACAACCGTTGACCCGCCACAGGAAACCCGCCATGCCCTTGCCTAAAGAAGTCCGTCTGGTCGAAGTAGGCCCCCGCGACGGTCTGCAGAACGAAGCTCAGCCCATCAGCGTCGCCGACAAGGTGCGCCTGGTTGACGACCTTACCGAAGCAGGCCTTGCCTACATCGAAGTCGGCAGCTTTGTCTCGCCCAAGTGGGTACCGCAGATGGCTGGTTCCGCAGAGGTGTTCGCAGGCATCGTGCAGCGCCCCGGTGTTACCTATGCCGCCTTGGCGCCGAACCTGCGCGGCTTCGAAGATGCGCTGGCTGCCGGGGTGAAAGAGGTGGCGGTGTTTGCCGCAGCGTCCGAGGCGTTCTCGCAGCGCAACATCAACTGCTCGATCAGCGACAGCCTCAAGCGCTTCGAGCCGATCATGGAGGCTGCGCGCAGCCACGGCGTGCGCGTGCGTGGCTATGTGTCGTGCGTCTTGGGCTGCCCTTATGAAGGCAAGGTCAGCGCCGAACAGGTCGCCCCGGTCGCCCGCGCCCTGCATGACATGGGCTGCTACGAGGTATCGCTGGGCGACACCATCGGTACCGGCACTGCAGGCGATACCCGCCGGCTGTTCGACGTGGTGTCGGCCCAGGTGCCGCGCCAGCAGTTGGCCGGGCACTTCCACGACACCTATGGCCAGGCCTTGGCCAACGTCTATGCCAGCCTGCTTGAAGGTATCAATGTGTTCGACAGCTCGGTGGCCGGGCTGGGTGGCTGCCCCTATGCCAAGGGCGCCACCGGCAATATCGCAACCGAAGACGTGGTGTACCTGCTACAGGGGCTGGGCATCGAGACGGGCATCGACCTGGACCGCCTGATCGCCGCAGGGCAACGCATCAGCACGGTGCTGGGCCGCGCCAATGGGTCGCGAGTGGCGCGCGCACGCAGCGCGCACTAGTCACACGGGTGTCACATGAATGTGGGTGGAGTGTTACCTCCCCCACGTTTCGCAGCAAAAAATCGGGTAACAGGGAAACAAATCGACAAAATTTCAGGTCGAGCGTTTTCCACCAAAACACCTAAGTGCTTGATTTTAAAGGATTTGAAAAAGTTGGCACGGGCCATGCTATATCTTTGGTACAAGAACAATAAAAATGTGACACCCAATAAAAACAACAGGTAACGGCTCTGACATAACAAGAACAACACGGCAGAGGCGTAGCAAGCAGATTTTTTTGGAGTAGACACGCTTTTCAGGGGTACGCCCCGCGGTCTGACACAGAACAATAAAACTACCTCAAGGTAGCGGCAGTCAGCATCGGATCAGTCAGGATGAAAGCAGGTCAGCGCTCAAAAAAATACGTTTGTTCTTGACCCCGCATGGGGGTCGCCCGCGACACAAAGACTGGCTGACAAAAACAACAAAAGGCCGTCTTCAATAATAAAAAGAGCAGGCAACAACGCTTTGGGGGGAGCTTCGGCTCCCCTCAGTGCTTCCTGCCCTCCTCCTCGCTCTGTTTCTCCTCATCCTGTTTCTCGACCTTGTCCACCAACATAGGCATCGTGCCCAGCACCAACAGTGCCAGCACCGTGCTGATCAATGCCGTGGCTTCGCGCCCCATGCCGGCGGCCGTACCGATCGCGGCAGTCATCCACAGCCCTGCTGCGGTAGTCAGCCCTTTCACATGGCTGGCGTCCTGGCCGTTACCCTTGAGAATGGTACCCGCCCCCAGAAAACCGATCCCGGCGACAATGCCCTGGATCACCCGGCTTAGCGCCTGCTCGTCGGCCCCGGCCATGCTTGGCGCCAACACGAACAGCGCAGCGCCCAGTGAGACCAGCATGTGGGTGCGCACGCCGGCAGACTTGCCTTTGTGCTCACGCTCGAAACCCAGCACCGCACCCAGCACGGCCGCCATCAGCAGGCGCACCAGCACCCGCGTGACTTCGCGCTCGTCGCCGAGGTCGGCGAACTCGGCCTGAATGGTTTGCCAAATCGGATGCCACCAAGGGTTCATCGTGACGCTCCTGATCAAAATGCGCTGGGGCTGCCTCTGTGAGAGTTGACTCGCGCAGCGCCAGCAAGTGCGATACATCCCGCCCAGCGGATCGATGCAGCAACCACCTCTGCACAGTGGTCACAGCTGTAACCGCCACCAAGAGGACATTCCCATGCCGGTTGAAATCGACGAAAGCACCCGCCGTTGCACGCTCATCGGCGACCATGTGCACCTCGAAGGCGATGGCCCTGCCATTGAAATCATCACCGATGAACAGCTGCGCATGTCGGTGGCGGTGCTGGCGGGGGAACGGGTGCCGATCACCGAAGCAGAAGCTGATGCCCTCACCGTAGCGGGTGCGGTGGATAGCCGCAGGCATCTGAAGACCAGCGTGCCAGGCTCGGTAATCTAAGGCCTGGCGTGGTTTTGCTGATCATCTGATACGGTTTTTATCGCCAAACCTGAGCCTGTGCTGATAACAGCTCGGGGGCCATAGTGCTCATGCCTGATCGAGGCCTGATGAGCACCGAGCCATGAACGATAGAATCCCCTTTACCGAGATCGCCGCGCCCGCAAGTTCAGCCGCCAAACGCCACGTTGACAGCGGCCTTCACACCCGCAGTTTCACCGGGCTGTACCGCAACCTGCGGATCGGTTTCGCGGGGGCCTTGTTCGCACTGTTCTTTGGCACTGCCTGGCTTACCTGGAACGGCCGCCAGGCAGTGCTCTGGGACTTGGGCAGCAGCAAGTTCCACATCTTCGGCGCAACGTTCTGGCCGCAGGATTTCATCCTGCTGTCTGCGCTGTTGATCATCTGCGCCTTTGGCCTGTTCGCCATCACGGTCTACGCCGGCCGCGTGTGGTGCGGGTACAGTTGCCCACAAAGTACCTGGACCTGGTTGTTCATGTGGTGCGAAAAGGTCAGCGAGGGTGACCGCAACCAGCGCATCAAGCTTGCCGCTGCCCCCTGGAGCCTGGAAAAACTGGCCCGCCGGGCGCTCAAGCACAGCCTGTGGCTGGCCATCGGCTTGCTCACCGGGCTGACCTTCGTCGGCTACTTCACCCCGATACGGCCCCTGGCGGCAGAACTGTTGACCTTGCAGTTGGGTGGCGTCGCGCTGTTTTGGGTGTTGTTCTTCACTGCCGCCACTTACATCAATGCCGGCTTGCTGCGCGAGGCAGTGTGCCTGCACATGTGCCCCTATGCCCGCTTCCAAAGCGTGATGTTCGACAAGGACACCCTGGCGGTGGCCTACGACCCGCGCCGCGGCGAAACCCGTGGCCCACGCAAGAAAGGCAGCGACGCCCACGCCCAAGGCCTGGGCGACTGCATCGACTGCACGATGTGCGTGCAGGTCTGCCCCACCGGCATCGACATCCGCGATGGCCTGCAAATGGCCTGCATTGGCTGCGCGGCCTGCATCGACGCCTGTGACGGGGTCATGGACAAGATGGGGTATGCCCGCGGCCTGATCGGTTACAAGTCTGAACACAGCCTGCAGGGCGGCACCACCCACTGGCTGCGCCCGCGCCTGTTGGGCTACGCCGCGGCACTGGTGGTGATGATCGGCGCGTTGGTAGTTGCCTTGCAACAGCGCCCGATGGTGTCGCTGGACGTGATCAAGGACCGCGGCCTGTTCCGCGAGAACGCCCAAGGCCAAATCGAGAACATCTACCTGCTCAAGGTCATCAACAAGACTGAAAGCACCCAACGTTATCACCTACGCCTGCTGGACGCTGACGGCTTCACCCTGCAGGGCAAAACAGAGTTCATCATCCCGGCTGGCGAAATGAGCGAACTGCCGGTCTCGGTGGCGATGCTTGCAGAACGCCCAACCAGCAGTTCGCAAACCTTGAGTTTCGAAGTGCAGGACAGTGACGAACCTGCCGTGCGCAGCGTGGCACAAAGCCGCTTCGTCGCACCGATGAACCGCTGATCCCTTACACTGTTTTTCCACCTTGCCTGCCAGGCTTCGACAGAAGGCCAGAATGAAACGCTACGAACGATTCGCCGATGACATTGCCGAACTGATCCGCTCGGGTGTGCTAGGCCCTGGCCAGCGGGTGCCCTCGGTGCGCTATGCCAGCCAGACCCACGGGGTCAGCCCATCCACGGTGTTCCAGGCCTATTACCTGCTGGAACGGCGCGGGTTGATCCGCGCGCGCCCGCGTTCGGGGTACTTCGTCAACGCCCATGCACCGCGCCAGTTCTGCGAGCCGCAGGCCTTGCAGCCGGTCAGCGAGTCCACCGATGTCGACGTCAGCGCGCTGGTGTTCTCCATCCTCGACTCGATAAAGGACCCCAACACCGTGCCGTTCGGTTCGGCCTTCCCAAGCCCCGAACTGTTCCCGCTGCAGCGTTTGTCGCGCTCGCTGGCCAGTGCCAGCCGTGCGATGGACCCGCGCATGGTGGTCACCGACCTGTCGCCCGGCAACCCTCAATTGCGCCGGCAGATTGCCCTGCGCTACATGGTCGGCGGGCTGATGTTGCCGATGGAAGAGCTGCTGATCACCAATGGCGCGCTGGAAGCCCTGAACCTGTGCCTGCAAGCCGTGACCGAACCCGGCGACCTGGTGGCGATCGAAGCGCCGGCCTTCTATGCCTGCCTACAAGTGTTGGAGCGGCTCAAACTCAAAGCTGTGGAAATTCCCGTTCACCCCCGCGAAGGCATGGACCTGAGCGTGCTGGCGCAGACCCTGGAGAAGCACCCGGTCAAGGCCGTATGGTGCATGACCAACTTCCAGAACCCGGTAGGCGCCAGCATGCCGGAGGCCAAGAAGCAGGCGCTGGTGGAGTTGCTGGCACGCCATCAGGTGCCGCTGATCGAAGACGACGTCTACGCCGAACTGTATTACGCGCAACAGGCACCCAAACCCGCCAAGGCCTTCGACACCCAAGGCCTGGTGATGCACTGCGGTTCGTTCGCCAAGAGCCTGGCGCCCGGCTACCGCATCGGCTG